>NZ_AP024872.1:0-329998 GCF_024346875.1 Vibrio gallicus | reverse complement strand
CCATCTTCAATTTCAATCACTCGATCGGCAGCAGCGGCAACTTTAGGGTCATGTGTCACTATTATAATGGTATGACCTTGCTGGTGTAGCTCCCGCAACAGGATCATCATTTCTTTACTGCTATGACTGTCCAATGCACCCGTAGGTTCATCGGCTAGAATCACCTGTCCCCCATTGATCAGAGCTCGCGCAACACTCACACGCTGTTGCTGCCCACCACTGAGTTCGCTTGGCTTATGATCTATTCGATCACCCAAGCCTAAGCGAACGAGTAATGCTTTGGCACGAGCTTGGCGAGTTGTTTTGTTCTCTGCGCAATACAATGCTGGGATCTCAACATTACTCAACGCAGTCAGATCATCAAGTAAATGATAGCGCTGAAAGATAAAACCAAAATAACTGCGGCGCAGCTCAGCAAGCTGCTCTGAATCCATCTGAGCAGTATCTTGCCCATTTACCTTATAGCTCCCTTCACTAGGTATATCTAAGCACCCTAGGATATTCATTAACGTTGACTTACCTGAGCCTGAGGCTCCAACAATCGCAACCATTTCACCACGATGAATGGCTAAATCCACGTTATTAAGTACAGTTAACGGTTGATCACTTGCGGGAAAATGTCGGCTTAAGCCGGAGACTTGTAGTAGAACATCACTCATCTTTCACGTCCTCGACTCGGACGATTATCAAGCCCAAAAGCCTTTTTGGTACCAGATTGATGGTTAGGGTTAGCTTGGCCAACAATTACCTTCTCACCCAAGCTCAAACCACTGAGCACCTGCGCCTGAACTCTGTTATTAATACCTATTTCAATATCACGTGATTCTACCTCACCATTGACTAACAACGAGACTCGATATCGGTTGTCACCACTGAGTTTTTTAGTCAATACCTGAGATGGAATCAATAACGCATCATCTGTAGACTCAAGCACGATTGATACTTGTGCTGTCATTCCTATTCTTAGTAGTTGATCGCTATTATCAACATCAAATAACACGTTATAGTAAATGGCATCGTTGTCACCGATATTGAGCTCACTGTCGTCTCCAGTCATTAAAGTCGGGCCCGGCTCTATTGCTCGCACAACCCCATTAAATCTATGCTTTGATGAGCCCAATATGGAAAAGTACACTTTCTGCCCTTTTTGAACATGAATAATATCAGCTTCAGAGACCTGGGCTTTTACGGTCATGGTGTTAAGTTGCGCTACTTCGACTATAGATGGCGTTGATTGATTGGTATTAACGGTCTGGCCTTCTTCAACAGAAACGTAGACTACAGTGCCGCTAATAGGTGAATCTATGGTGGTATAGCTAAGGTCAAGTTCCGCATCGTTGACGCTGATCGCAGCTTTCTGCTTTTCAGCCATTAACTGATCTAACTCTGATTTATATATTAATAAGTCCGTTTTAGCGGCGTCATAGGCTGACTGAGAACTGACACTTTTTGCTCGCATCTTAGTTTGACGATCAAAAGCGAGTTGCGCTTGAGAGATCTGCGCTTGTTTGGCACGATACTGCGCATCGATACTATTTAATGAAGCCCTAGCCGCACTCAATACGTTCTTTTGAGATAAGTTGTCAATTTGCGCAATCACATCACCTTGGTTCAGTTTATCACCCACCTCTACCTTTATAGTTTGTAATTTACCTGAAACCTGAGCACCCACATTAACTAACTTATATGGATACAGCACACCATTAGTCAGTACCACATTTTCTATCGCGCCTGCGGTTACCGGTTGAGTAGAATACACTCTTTGTTGCTGTGAGCTAGGTACAAAGAAATAAAGTACAGCTGCCGCCAATAAGCCAATAAATACCGTGATACCTAAATATCGTTTAAGATTATGCATTGAGATATGATTCCTGATATTTTAACTGCATACAGGATATCAATAGAACGTAGGGTAAATTTGTAGTCGCACCAATCATTTAAGTAACTGATTTAATGCTATTTTTTTATTGAAAACATGAAATGTGTGCTAAATGTGTAGCCAAAGGAAAGTGGTAGGTAACTCTTGCGACAATTTGCAGTGATTAAGTATACGTCCCTAAAAACAAAAAAAGCAGAGCTCATTTGAGCTCTGCTTATTCATTGTGTCATCAATGTAGTGCTAATAGCTAGCGCTAAGGCAATTAGATACCTAGAGCTTGACCACCACCGATTTGTAGCGTTTCAGCAGTGATGAAAGACGCATCTTTGCTAACTAGGAAAGAGATTGCAGAAGCAACTTCTTCTGGTTGACCAAGGCGACCAAGCATGATGCTGTTAGCCCATGAAGCAAATACTTCTGGCTTAGTAGATTTGATTTGTGCGTGGAATGGAGTATCGATAGTACCAGGAGATACTGCATTAACACGGATGTTAGCTGGAGCAAGTTCTTTTGCAAGAGCGCGAGTTAGAGTGTGCACTGCTGCTTTAGAAGTACCGTAGATACCCGCACCTGGGCCACCTGCGTTCCAAGCTGCATTCGAAGTGAAGTTAATGATTGATGCATTATCAGACTTCTTAAGGAATGGGATAGCAGCACGAGATACGAAGAATGCGCTGTCTAGGTTAAGAGCCATTACTTTACGGAAGAAATCAGTTTCCATACCTTCGATTGGGCTACGACCGCCAAGGCCACCAGCGTTATTAACGATAACGTCAATATGACCAAATTTTTCACCGATTGCATTGATGTTTGCTGTAACAGCGTGCTCATCAGTTACATCAAAACCGTAGTATTCTGCATTGATGCCAGCTTCTTTAAGCTCTGCAAGACGCTCTGCGCCTTTTTCATCTTCGATACCATTAAGTACAACAGTGTAACCATCTTCGCCTAGACGTTTAGCTACTTGAAAACCGATGCCGCCAGTTGCGCCTGAGATAAATGCTACTTTATTAGACATATTAATGCTCTCTTTGAGTTAAGTACGGGTTCTAATCACAGCCATCATTTTGAATTCTGTGCCACAACCTTAATTGTATTACAATAAGGCTATTGTTAAGCATCTTTTAGAAAGAATCAAGAGTATACAGCGCATTTACTTACATTCTTCCCTCTACCTAATGCCATTTTTGTGATTTAACGCACATTACACTTTAGTCGCTAAACTAAATCTCACAACTAATTAACTTGATTGTATGAGTAATACAGAAACTTTGAATTCAGGTTAGGCCACTCAAAAAAAAGAGTCTCCATTATTTAGGAGACTCTTTCGATTGTTTTACAATTAGTTACGCTATCTTTCCAGCCGCTTTGATCTTCACATGCACCATATTGCCCTGCAGATAACTCAAAGGAATTTCGCTACGTTCGATAATCGAAACGCTATCAGGACAGGCACCAGATTGAATAGCGGCAGTTTTAGCCTGCGCTTGAAGCTTGTCGAGAACCTGTTGTCGCTCACTTGGCTCAATTGGAACAATTTTGTCTAACTGACCGGAGATCTCACCTAAAGCGACACCAATAGCATTAGCGACTTCAAAATGTTGTGGACGCACAACCTCACTAACCCCAGAAAACTCGTCTGGCAATAGTGCACTACCGCCACCTACAAGTATTACTGGCACCTTATCTGCTGAGGTTTTCATCTTATCGATCCCCTCTTCTACAACATCAATCATCTGCTGATAGATAAGCTCGGCTTTAGACAGCTCTAACGATAATGGCGTTAAGGAAGTATTGGCATCCCACTGCAGTTTATTCAGTTTCAGTGCCACATCGGTTAAGGTTAACACCTCTCCACCAAAGCTTTGTGCTTGCTCAAGAAGCTGATGCCCTACACTATCTGGCCCTAAACGAACACCTTGCTCAGTTTGGCGGACAATCGTTCCACCTCCAATCGCAAGCGCTAGAATATCAGGCATACGAAAGTTGGTTCTTACCTCACCAAGCTCAACTGCAATACTCGACTCTCGCGGATAACCGTGGACTAAAGCCCCAATATCTGCGGTAGTACCACCTACATCAACCACAATGGCTTGTTTAAGCTTGGATAGATGGCTGGCACCACGAATCGAGTTAGTTGGACCACAAGCTACGGTCAAAATCGGGTACTTTAAGGCAAAGTCTTGAGACATCAAAGTGCCATCGTTTTGTCCAAAATAGGGCTGAGCTTTTATATTATGTGCCTGAAGTGCAGTACAAAACCCGTCCACAAATCGCTTAGCGGTACCTTGCAGTGCCGCGTTAAGGATAGTGGCGTTTTCACGCTCAAGAACCCCAAGACTGCCAACCTTGTGAGAAACGGAGATATTCACCTCAGGCAACTCTTCTAAAACCCATTGCGCAACTTGCAGCTCTTGAGAGCCATTAACTGGCGAGAACACACCACAAATAGCGATAGAATCCACTTTTCCTTGCATCTTGCGACACAATTGGCGGATCTCCTGCTGCTGGATCTCAGCAATGAGTTGACCATCATATTCATAGCCACCATGGGCTTGATAAAAGTGTTCACCCAATAAACTCTGCCAAGACTCACTCCAACCACAAAGCGGTGGCACGCTACTACCACTTGGTAAAGCAAGGCGAATCATGCCCACACGGTCCAGGCCTTTTTTCTCCACAATAGCGTTAGTACACTGAGTTGTACCTAGCATTGCGTGTTGGATCTGAGCGCCGGTTGCACCACTTTGTTCAAGTAACGCGTGTATAGCAGCATCGATACCGGTAAAAATGTCATGGGAAGTGGGTACTTTAATCTTGGCCACACACTGTAACCTTGCATCAAGTAACACCCCATCAGTGTTAGTGCCACCAACATCTATGCCTAAACGAAATTTCTGCATTAGGCTACGCCTCCCATTAATAATTGCTCTATGGTTTTATATTCTACGTCGTAACCAAAGTAGGCAGGTCCCGCCACCTCAATCCCCTTAGGGGTGCGCCATTTAGGGTCACAAGGGTATGCGATAAGGTCAATACGTTGACCATAACGAAGTTGCTCCGTTGTTATAGGCTGCCCAGTTTCATGGTCGAGAATAGAGATCAAATCCGGGGTAGTTGCTAATAAGGAGTCGGCACTTAGGTCGCTTGCTTTATTACCTTCATGAGCAAGTAAAAGCTCATTCTGGAAATGAACATATACCTCTTTTGGTTGATGTGCAGTCTCGCCTTTATTGAGGCGTTCAATGATGACGCCACCTGTCACAAAGCCTCCGGCTGTGGTGCGCTCAATATCTACTATTTTGCCACTGACAATGCGGCTACCACCGACAATATTAAGTATTGCATCTACCGCATTCTCGCCCTGCTTATTGGCAGCTCGAATTGCCTGACCAATCTGCATAGCTTGCGTAAGAGTCCCCTTGAGCGCACTGCGTTTTAAATTATGCCCTTTCATTGGGTAATCACACATCGCCGCAGAGCCGCCCATCTCTTCAGTGATGGGACGTGCAAAACGCTCTGACCAAACACCATCTAAAGGATATAAAGTAACCACGTTGCCTTTTTCATCGGCAAGTGTATTTGGTGCAGACGGCAGACCATCTAAGTAAAAGGTCACCATCTGGGATTCTGGAAAAGCACGCCCCATAGCGTCACAGTCAACTACAGGGATCCCTTTTTGAGCCGCAACTAAGATCGGGATCAACGAGTTAAATCCACCAACCTCAATCGGAAAGGTCGCTTGCACTTTTTCTCCTAGAGCCTGCTCCATCGCCTCAAAAGCCACCAGCATTTGCGATTCTGAATTGATTTTTTCGATAGAAACCGTTGGCGCGCCAATCATAGATGAAGGGACCGTCATCCAATCATCTTGTACTTGGTCAAGAGCAATAATCTCGACAGGCTGTTTTGCATTTCGGATAGCAACCTTCGCCATAAGCGCACCGCTATAAGGATCGCCGCCACCGCCCGTACCTAAAACCGTCGCACCCAACGCAATATCATCAATCATCTGCTCACTAATAATCACTTGCTGCTTCCTTATTCTTGCCACGCGCACCCAATTTGCTCAGAATGAGGTATGCCAGCAAAGAAGCCACAATACCGTCAATTGCTGAAATCGTTGTTAAGGTAAATAGATTTAAAAACTCACCTGCTGTACAAGCACTTACTGCACTACCAAATACCCATGACAGTAAACCTTTTCCCATCCAGTCTTGCGCTTTTTCAATACTTTCAAAATTAAATTCGTTCTTATCGATAAAGTAATATTGTGCGAGATACACACCGGCAGATGGCGCTATGGTTACCCCTAATAAGGTCAAGAATGCTGTAAATTTATCAACCATACCCAACTGTGCAATGGCCAAGCCTACGATAGTCATCAGCACTACCCATACCGGACGCGGCACTTTTGGCAATGCGACAGCCATCCCAAGTGCCCCTGATACCAAGTTGCTACTGTTGGTGGTCCATTGTGCAAAAACCAAAATAATGATGGCCATCAAGCCAAGACCCAGACCAAAGAACACCTCGACTAGGTTATCAGTACCAGTTAGGTGGGTAAGTAATAACGCAACTACTATAGTGGCGCTGTTTCCAAGTAGGAAACCAAAGCCAGCCCCAAGAATTGCGTCACGGCGCGTTTTGGCATAGCGAGCGATATCTGGCGCGGCAACAGCCGCTAAAATCCAAATAGACATCACAAACGAGATCGCCTCGCCCATAGACATAGGAGCAACGATCTCCTTTGCCGGCGTTGATGGCATTCCTGATGCCATATATAGACCCACAGTTATCAAGGTAACCATCAATGGAACCGACCACGTCGATAGTTTACCTAATGCGCGAACCCCATAAATAGCAGTAACCATCATCAACAAACCGCCACCAACCAATGCGCTAAAATGACTGATCTCGATACCTGTTTTACCAAGGGCTTCAACTAATATAAGAGCAAAGAAATCAGCTTGGAAAGCAAACCAACCTACCAAAGAGATACCATTAATAGCCCCAAGTAATTTCCCGCCGTTACGCCCAAATACAGCAGTACTCACTAGTGGCGTAGACACACCCGCTTGAAACCCAATATTGGCACATAGCATCGCCAATATCGCTAAAATTGAAGACCCAATAAAGGTGGCAATTAACGCATCATGAATCGCCATCCCTTCACTGAGGATCGCACCTAAAAATAGTCCTGATATATCTATCCCGATGGCAAGCCAGATAAGGCTAATCACCCACCAAGAACGCTTGGCTGAATCAGGAACAGGCACTAACTCAAAATCATCCATTTTTGATTTCTTTAAATCTGACATCCGCTCTCTCACATAAATAGTCACTTATTCGACATAATTTAAACTAACAGCTTGTTACATATGATTAAATGAATATTATAGAATCCAAACATTCGTAAATTGGTATGTATTAATGATTACCTTAGATAAGCGCAACCTCCGACGCCTAGAGTTATTTAGCGAAATTGTCAGTAGTGGTGGAATTAGCAATGCGACACTCAGTACTGGCTTAAGTCAGCCGGTATTGAGTAAAGAGCTAAAAAGCCTAGAAGAAAGCTTAGGTGTATCACTGTGTAATCGAGGCAGAAGTGGCTTTGAGCTGACCAATGAGGGGCAAGAGGTTTATAACTATGCTAACGAAATATCAACAATGCTGCATGATTACGCAGCCAAGCTTCGCGGTGTTCAATCAAAATTAAGCGGTCACGTGCGTGTGGGATGCCTTGATAATACGGTATCTTTAGCTTCTAACCCGCTACCTAAGGCAATAGAAAGTTTTTATCAACTAAGTGATGATGTTGATCTGTCATTGGAGATCGGTGATTACACACAACTTAATGATAAGTTGGGGAAAAACCAATTGGATATGGTCATTGTCGTGCTAGATGGTCTGCAGACACATGCTTACATGCATATTCAGCCCTTGTTTCAGGAAAAAAGCTACCTGTATGCCCGAAAAGATGTTGCTGAACGGTTTCGTCAAAAACAGTATTCACTAGAGGGCGCAAGAATTAATGTTGGTGGCTACGCAGCGGATACAATGTACAAATTACTCGAAGTACAAAAATACCAACACCTAAAGCTGCTCGATGGCTGGCATGTCGAATCTGGGCTTATGCTCACCTTAGCTGGGACCCACATTAGTTTTCTTCCAACCCATTTGATTGAGAATAATCACTACAAAGAGCAAATCGTCGCTCTACAACCTGAAAAGTGGCACTTTGTTAGCCAATTCTCGGTAGCGTTGAAAAATAACCTGCGCTCGCTATCACCAGCCTCAAGTGCATTCTATAACTGCTTGATTGCCGCTAGCCAAGATGGTGACAACAACTAAGGCGTTTTAAACTACAACGCTGTATTAATTAACGCTGTGATTATAGCTCTGCTGCTTGTGCTTCAGTATCTGGCTTAGATTCGGTGTTTTCTGATCCGTCACTAGTTAGAGCTTGTTCTTGCGCCAATTTTTCACGCTCTGCTTTGGAGATATAGCGAGGCTTACTGCTTTTATGCAGCTTAGCGTTCTTTCTCTTTTGGCGCGATTTTAAGGTTTCATTAATACGCTTTTTGCGATTCATATTGTTTACTCATTAGGTCAACGACCCTAAAACTAAAGGCGAGAATACTATCAAAGTTCACTCAATACACCTAGATCTAACTGCCTTATTCAACCTGCTCGGCGATCATTATTGCCACTCCATATCTTTTTAATCAACGAGACCACCATTTCACCTTCTTGTGGAGCAAGATCCTGCCCCTCACCCACAATTGTGATACGGTTTTGGGTAGATACCACAAATAAGGTCTGCACCAGCGAATCCTTATACTGCTCAAGATAGTCATGATAGGTGAAGCTATCGCTCAACCGAGTATGCTTTATCTCCGCCCCTTGATTAATGAGGCTCGCCAACTTTTTAAAACTGTGTTTCCCATCAAACAGCACTTGACCAAAACCGCTGTTACCTACCATATGCTTGTTGCCATTACTGTTTTTGTCTTTTAAACAAAATACCCGCAAAGAACCGTAGTCAGATAAGTACTGCATACACGACATAATATTAAAGTGTTTATCTGGTGTAACCGCCGCGACATGCCCCACGCCGATCAAATTAAGGTATTCTTCTGCATGAGAAGAAGTCGGATTGCCATAATAGAACTCAAGCCCTGCCATCTTGGCCTGGCTTATGTAATCCCAGTTAGAATCAGTAACTATCACTCGGCAGTCATATTTTTTAAGGGCTAGAGCTAAACTTCGAGCAACATCGTTAGCGCCGATGATCAAAAAACCGCTTGGTGCAGGCTCAGCAACACCAAGTATCCTAGCTAAAGGACGTGCCGTACCGCTTTGAAGTACAACGGTGCCAATAATCACCATAAAGATCAAAGGTACTAACAGCTTCGCCTCTTCAACGCCAATTTGATGCAACTTGATAGCAAACAGCGCCGAAACCGAAGCGGCCACAATCCCTCTCGGTGCTACCCACGATAGGAACAGCTTCTCCTTAAAGCTCAAACTGCTACCTAAAGTGGAAATAAAGATCGACAACGGGCGCGACACTAACTGTATCACCACAAACAACACCACAGCGCTGATGCCAAGAGTGCTAAAATCGTCTAATTCAATGCGCGCTGCCAGTAAAATAAACAGCCCCGTAATAAACATGATGGTCAGGTTTTCTTTAAAGTGGAGAATATTTCTAATATCAACCTCTTTCGCGTTAGCCAGCCACATCCCCATAACGGTAACCGTTAACAGACCAGACTCGGACTCTATGTGGTTTGAGATCGCAAACACCCCTAAGACCAGCACTAATACCGCAAATGGCTGTAGATACTCAGGTAACAATCTATGACGAATGGCATACGCAGTTGCAACACCCGCAGCAATTCCAAGCCCAAAGCCTACAGCCAAGATCAACGCAAATACATGCAAGCTGTGTAGTGAACTGCTACTTACAATAAATTCATAGACCATCACCACAAACAGCGCGCCAAGAGGGTCAATTAAGATCCCTTCCCAGCGTAAAATATTGGCTAACTTTGCTTTAGGGCGTACGGTGCGTAGCAAGGGCACTATCACTGTGGGCCCAGTAACAACGGTTAAGCTGCCAAACAACAGCGCCATAGACCAATCAAACCCCAACAGATAATGCGTAGCGCAGCTGGTTATCACCCATGACACTAACGCGCCGATAGAGACTATGCTCCATACCGTCTTATTTACCCCCTTTATCTCAGAAAAATTTAAGGTAAGACTGCCCTCAAATAGGATCACCGCCACAGCCAAAGAAACTAACGCGAAGAACTGCTCCCCCAGGATCTGTTGCGGATTAAGGAAACCAGTCACAGGGCCTGCCAAAATCCCCACGATCAATAGAAATAAAATCGCAGGTAACTTCATCCGCCATGCCAGCCACTGACATGCTAGGCCCAACAATCCCACTAGGGCAATCCCTAACGCTGCCATTTCTTCCAAATGAGCCTCGACACTATGCTAAGTTCAAACCTACCTTATAAGTTAGACCATTCAAGAGCTTATACCAGCAACAACCATTGTTACCCAAACACAACCAAGCAATGACCTCTCTTGCAAAAACGTTCAGGTAAAAAAAATGCGAGCCCGAAGGCTCGCATTTTAAAGATGAGTTAAAGAAGTATTTACGCTTTAGCCTCTTCAACTGGTGTTTCTGTTTCGTCTTCTACAGAGGCATCTACTGCTCTCATTAGAAGTACACCAACACCACCTACAATCACACCACAAAGTACGAAGATTAGGCTTGGACCAAAGTCATTTGGTAAGAAGAACATTGCCATGATACCTAGACCCGCAGTCGCGATTAGTTTGCCTAGCATTTGACGTTGTTTGTTATCCAGTTTCTTCTGCGCTGTAGATTCAGAAACCAGTGGCGTCTCTAGGTTACCAAAGAACTTGTCTACGTCTGCTTGACGATGTGCTGGAAGTGGCTTGTAGAACAATGTAGATAGGATGAAGAAACCGCCCGTAAATACAATGTGACCAATTAGACCAATTGCGACTTTGATATCAGACCACTCACGGCCAGTTAGTTGCTCAAGGCCGAACCAGTTCTGAACCATGTCTGCGGTGATTACAAAACCAACGTAGTAAGAAACGATAGCGCCGACCACTAGCGTACCCCAACCTGCCCAGTCTGGAGTCTTCTTGATAAAGAAGCCGCAGAATGCTGGAATTGTCATTGGGAAGCCAATTAGGGCACCAACGTACATCATGGTATCGAAAAGGCTTAGACCTTTTAGAGAGTTGATGAACAGTGCCACAAGGATAATCGCAATACCGAAGAAGGTAGAAGTCAGCTTAGACACAACTACTAGCTCTTTCTCTGTCGCATTTGGACGTAGAATTGGTTCGTAGAAGTTCTTAACAAAGATACCTGAGTTACGGTTTAGACCTGAATCCATAGAAGACATGGTAGCGGCAAACATTGCGGCAATCAGTAGACCCACCATACCTGCTGGCATGAACTCACGTACAAAGTATAGGTAAGCAAAGTCACCAGCTTTAGAGCCTGCTTCAGGGTAGATAGAGGCAAGATCAACACCTTGACCTGCGATAAACCACGAAGGCATGAACCAAATTAGTGGACCCATAGTCATAAGAATGCAAGCAAGTAGTGCTGCTTTTTTAGCATTCTTTGAATCTTTAGCCGCTAGGTAACGATAAGAGTTAAGCATGTTGTTGGTAATGCTGAACTGTTTAACGAAGATGAAGAACGCCCAGATACCGAAGATGCTTAGATAATTAAGGTTGTTACCAGAAACAAACGATGCGCCTTCATCGGTTGGGAAGTTAGTGATAATTTCACCAACGCCGCCACCTTGCATGATAGCAACAACAGCACAAGTAATGGTTACTGCCATGATGATAACCATCTGCATAAAGTCAGATGCGATTACCGCCCATGAGCCACCTGTTACTGACATAACCAGAACCACAAGACCCGTTGCGATAATGGTGGTGTTCATATCAAAACCGAAGATACCTGAAGCAATGATTGCCAGAGCGTTCAACCAAACACCTGCTGATACCACTGAGTTAGGCATGCCAGACCAAGTAAATACTTGCTCGTTCACCTTACCAAAACGCATACGAATTGCTTCAATAACCGTAACAACACGTAGCTGACGGAACTTAGGCGCAAAATAAGCGTAGTTCATGAAGTAACCGAATGCGTTAGCAAGGAAGATTACTGCAACGGCAAAGCCATCGCTGTATGCTTTACCAGCAGCACCGGTAAATGTCCAAGCACTAAACTGAGTCATAAACGCAGTCGCACCAACCATCCACCATAGCATGCTACCGCCCCCACGGAAGTAGTCACTAGTGGTACTTGTAAACGTTCTAAACATCCATCCTATTGCAATCAAGAATAGGAAATAGATACCGACAATTATTATATTGAGATCCATCGTTAAACCTTTGTTTGTAAGATTGAGGCCTTGTGTATATGCAAAAAAGTTTAACCACAACCGCCACTAACTTGTACTACCATAAGGTTTAAATGTGACAAGTAGCACGCATGATATTCATGAAAAAATCATACAAGTGATCTAGGTCTAACATTAGCTGAGGTGAGTAGACTCGCACTCTCGCCTAGTAGAAATATCTATTTACATAACGAAACAAAGCTTTACCTGCTCGTTAATTTATTAGACAAACCACAAAGGTGCAGCGAGGTATTTATTGGCTACTAAAGCGCGATTCAAGGCTTAACTATTGTATTACTTAAGCCTAAAAAGATTCAAAGAAAGGAAATAAGACATTAACGATTGAGTAAGCAAAGCGCCTTACATCTTTGATGGGATGGCGAGTAAGGTTTATCAAACCCCAAACATACAAAAAGCGGGCTCAAGGCCCGCTCTATATAGAATTGTTTAATTTAACAATTACTTAGCTACTGCGCTCTCTTGAAGATTCTCAACTGAATCATCAACAGCTTTAACTAACAGCATACCAACCCCGCCGACGATAAGGCCGCACAAGATGAACACACCGCGTCCCCACATTGGGTTAGGTAGGAACGACATCAACATTACGCCAACACCTGCTACCGCGATTAGTTTACCCAGCATTTCACGTTGTTTGTTGTCCAGTTTTTGCTGTGCAACAGACTCTGCAACTAGAGGCGTTGATAGGTTACCGAAGAACTTGTCTACGTCTGCTTGACGCTCTGCAGTTAGAGGCTTGTAGAACAGAGTAGAAGCGATGAAGAAACCACCTGTGAATACGATGTGACCGATAAGACCGATAGCAACCTTAACATCAGACCATTCACGTTTAGTTAGCTCTTCTAGACCAAATGCGTGAGATACCATGTCAGCATTGATAACGAAACCTACTACGTAAGAAACGATACCACCAACGATTAGTGTACCCCAACCTGCCCAGTCTGGAGTCTTCTTGATGAAGAAGCCAAGGAATGCAGGGATAGTCATTGGGAAGCCGATTAGGGCACCAACGTACATCATTGTATCGAACAAGCTCAGACCCTTAAGTGAGTTGATGAACTGTGCGATAAGGATAATCAAGATACCGAATACAG
Organism: Vibrio gallicus; assembly: GCF_024346875.1. Classification (NCBI taxonomy): domain Bacteria; kingdom Pseudomonadati; phylum Pseudomonadota; class Gammaproteobacteria; order Vibrionales; family Vibrionaceae; genus Vibrio; species Vibrio gallicus. The sequence goes on along the minus strand of NZ_AP024872.1, from coordinate 316,523 downwards.
TAGAAGTGATCTTCGATACGGTTACTAGCTCTTTCTCTGAAGCTTTACCTTTACGAACAACTGTTTCGTAGAAGTTCTTAACAAAGATACCTGAGTTACGGTTTAGACCAGAGTCCATAGAAGACATTGTTGCTGCGAACATTGCCGCTACAAGTAGACCAACCATACCTGCTGGCATGTATTCTTGTACAAAGTATAGGTAAGCGAAGTCACCTGCTTTAGAACCTGCATCTGGGTAAGCCGCTGATAGGTCTACACCTTGACCTGCGATGTACCAAGAAGGCATGAACCAGATGAATACACCACCAAACATAAGTACACATGCAAGAAGTGCCGCTTTCTTAGCGTTCTTAGAATCTTTTGCCGCTAGGTAACGGTAAGAGTTAAGCATGTTGTTCGTAATAGAGAACTGCTTAACAAAGATGAAGAATGCCCAGATGCTGAAGATGCTTAGGTAGTTAAGGTTGTTACCCGCTACGAAAGAACCCGTGTCGCCTACAGGGAAGTTATTGATGATTTCACCAACACCGCCACCTTGAACAACAGCAACTACCGCACAAGTAACCGTTACTGCCATGATGATAACCATCTGCATGAAGTCAGATGCGATTACCGCCCATGAGCCGCCGGTTACAGACATACCTAATACAACCAAACCTGTAATCCAGATGGTCATCGTCATGTCGAAACCGAAGATACCTGAAGCGATGATTGCTAGTGCGTTAAGCCAAACACCTGCAGATACAACACTGTTAGGCATTGAAGACCAAGTAAATACTTGCTCGTTCGCTGCACCAAAGCGCATACGAATAGCTTCAATTACAGTTACAACGCGTAGTTGGCGGAACTTAGGCGCAAAGTACGCAAAGTTCATGAAGTAGCCAAATGCGTTTGCCAGGAAGATGATTGCTACTGCAAAACCATCGTTATATGCCTTACCAGCAGCACCAGTAAATGTCCAAGCTGAGAACTGAGTCATAAACGCAGTTGCACCAACCATCCACCAAAGCATATTACCGCCGCCACGGAAGTAATCACTAGTAGTGCTTGTAAACGTTCTAAACATCCAACCTATCGCAATCAAGAATAGGAAGTAGATGCCAACAATTATAGTATTGAGATCCATTGCATTACCTTAAACTGTAAAAAATTATTTCAAATCCAGCTCAGTCTAAACAGGAACCCTAGGCTTTTGTATTACAATAACTCATAAATGTGACCCATGGCTCAAGAGTTGCCAAACATTAACTCAGACAAGTGATCAACAGCAAAAAGCGCCATAAATTGCCATAAATAGTTATAAAACATTGATAGGTGTAAGTAAGTGTTTATATAGGCTTATGGAATAAGGGAGCAAACACAATGTCAGCCCATATCTGTGCTAATAAATGTACAACACGCATTAGCTAGATATCTGTTTAGATACGTTACAAAAGACACATTTCAAAGCAATAATACTACTTAATTACTTAACGGTTTTGTTGACTTTCACAGCGCGCCCTACAATCAAGTCCACTGATATTTGATAAACCACTTAGGATTAAAGGCTTTGATTTGAGTTTGGATCACCGAATCCCAAGCAAAAAAAATCCCTATGCACGTGCAATATGCATAGGGACAAGACCGGTGTTATTCCGACCTGAGTAAAAAAGAAGGGGCTTACTCAGGTGTAGATTTATAATTATGGAGCAATAATTCTATTAAATGCTTTGCGCTACAAACACGAAACGTGACTCATATCCGCAAAACATGACTAAGTATATTGTATTACAAGCAAAAGTAAAACATAAATTTACGCACCTTACTTTAAAGTCACTGATAAGTGCGTTCTTAGGCGACAAAATACGCCAACATCACCAAAATAGCACTAACCTACAAGCCAAAAAAAACGACGACACAGCTCTATCGATTCTGGATTATTGCCATACAATTGAACGTAACATCACAAGTAAAACAAGTAACGACTGCAAATATGCATATAACATTCAACTTAAGTTACCATTTACGTCACTACCGATTAAATACTTGATATGCCATAGTTCTCCCATCATCCAACTAGGGATAAATACTATGAAAAACACCAAACTAAAACTTGCCATGATGGCTACTGGCGCACTTATTCTTTCTGGTTGTGCCGCTGTACTACCAAGCCCAAAAACTGTTGAAACAAACTCTGGTGCTACCGTACAACTTACCTATCAAGCCCCTAGTGATGCACAGCAATGTACTGAAGTTTCTAAAGTGTCGTTCAACCCGAACTATAAAACTTACTTCGGTTTCATTCACACTGGCCCTTCAGCTTATGACGCAATTAAGCTGTCTGATGATTACTTTGTTGCTCAAGCTGAAAAAGCGGGTGCAAACTACATCAATCGTGACACTGTAAGTGAATCAGGCTTTATGGGTATGTACAACTCATCTAACGATATTGATGCTGTACTATTCAACTGTGCAAACCTAGAAGCTCAAGCTTCTGAGTAATCGCGTTATCTTATAGAGAGCGACTGACGGTAATATTGAGCCTTTCATAAAATTGCTCAGTTGCTCCTCCTCCTGATTGGAGGAATCAAGATCCAAGTGTAATTAATGCACTTGGATTTTTTTATGGGTGTGTCTCAAAGCGCTAAACTGTACATTGATACCTTATCTTAGGCCCATCCACCGCTATTTTAGCTAGTAATGCACCTGCCTCCTGCTACTTGTTCATCTACCATGCTCCATTCAAGACATTGAGCTGTGACCAACACAAAAACCATAACAGCTGCAACAACAAACCCGCCTTCGACTTATCTTGCTTGTATTACAACTGCATATCAGATCACACCACAAGCATTCATATATTGTATTGTTTTATAGCTTGGTACTGAGTGTTTTCTTCCCTTTACTTAAACAAAAGTACCTACCTAAATCAAATAGGCGGCGCAATAATAGGTTACAAATTAGGGTTGAAATACAAATTTAACCCCAAATCCCCTTCGTAAAAAGACCAAGAAACATAAAAAAGGACAAAGTTAAGTACTAAAATCCTAAAACAGCAAATCTAATATTGCAATCTTGTGGGAGCTAGCTCACTTTTTTTATGCTCTCGGCCGCTTAACGCCAAATTGTACCTGCATCACACTTTGTAACGAATCGTTAACATAAACTATTTGTCATACATCATGTCAATTACCCAAATGGATAAGGGTAAGTTGGCGGTTGACCATGGTTCATCGGCAAGTAAGAGCCTAATAGTTTAAGCAATGACTACCGTAGTAAATTCGGTGTCATACAAGTAAACCAAACGTGAGAGAGTAATATGGAAGTTTCTAAGACAGCGTTAGCAGTAGCCCTATCTTGTGGTTTTTTATTTGGTTGTGATTTTGATGTCGGTCCCGACGCTGATGGCGGCACAACAAACACTTCAACACCGGCATCTCCCCTATCTGGCGCATATTGGGATATTGGGGACGCATCATCTGCATCTGCGGCATCAACGCGATCAGTTGATCTACCCAATGTGTATGTATTTGATGGCACCAATCAAAGGTATTACGACGATGATGCAACACGTGGTATCTATGAAATTAAAACAACTCCATATACAGACAATATAGAAGCGGGCACCGTAACCTTTACTTACTACGATGCAAGTGGTGCTGAGACTGAAGTTACTGGTACCTATACGGTCGTAGAGGGTGTGTTGACTATTGATGAAACCTCGTTTGGCACTTTAACCGGTACAGATAAAACCACCAATGCAAGTATAAAAGCTGCGGTTGAAGCGGCAAATTCAGCTGCAGGCTTTAATAACCTCGTTCAGATCCTAGATACTAAGGACGATGACACCGGTGAACTGCGCTTGAAACTGGCTGATTCTTCAACCGGTGTAGCCGTAGATCAGATTGCTAGCGGTAAGGTCACGGTGGATTTAATCTATCAAAAACATGCCGACACCCAACAAGCTGAAGATGACAATGGCAACAATGCTTATATCACTCTTTACGCATCAGGCACCGGTAATGCTCAACTATATGGTGAAGCTGTATTTAACAATGGTGAAATTTTTTATCGCTCAAACACGATAGTAGATGGGAAACCACAATTATCTGCTGCAATTGGTACCTATACATTGGGTGAAGACCTAGCCGTTGAAATTGAATGGGGTAATGATGAGTATTCATTTTCTGTCAACAGCACAGCATATGGTCCTTTCAAATACGCAGCAGACAACACCCCGATACAAGTTATCGCATTAAAGATGGGTGATAACAGCAATACAACACACTTTGAGTTACTCGCAGACAACTTCAAGGTTTATAACATTGACGGAGCAAATGAAGAACTCGTATTTGATGACAACTTTGATGGCTATGCTATCGGTCAAAGCCTTTCGGGTGATCCATATAATAGCAATAGCTCAGAAGCGGTTGTTGTGAATGCAACCGGTGAAGCGGCACCTGAGGAGTCCGATGAAGCAGAAGATGATACTCCGGTAGATCCGAGTGACTTCCCTGCACCTATTAATCAATACCAATTCTCAGCTGCAAGCCTTTCTGATTCAGGTTCGGCCGCAAACGATATTTCTATTAATGGTACTGATGCCCAATTCACTAGCGCTGCGGGTGCTGACGGAACAAGCGATACTGCAGGTTATCTAGACCAAGATGCGGCTTTCTCTTACTTAAAAGTGTCTTCTCCGAGCGGAGCACAATCTATCACAGGTTCGTTCTCTGTTGAGGCTGTAATAAAACAGACCCAACGTCTAGACAGCACATATTACGGCGATGATGTGTCACTGTTTGAATACTATGACAAAGACTCTGACAACGCTGATTGGGAAACAGGTTTCAAATTCTATATCGAAGGCGATGACGCCACCGCTGCTAACCTAAATGCAATCAAGATGAAGATGTATTGTGGGGACTCTAACAGTGAAGCGAAAACCAGTGGTCTTGCTATGGCAAATGATCAGTGGCAGCATTTGATGGCTGTTTACGATAGTTCAGCCAGCCAAGTTAAGCTTTACATTAATGGTGAGGAACTAACAACCAAAGACCTTGGCTGTACTCCTCTGGTTAATGGCAATGCCGAAGATTATGTTTCCATGTTAGGTGGTTCAACATCTTCAGATAAAAACTTCAACGGTTTTGCAGATAACATTGCACTTTGGGATGTAGCGCTAACTGCTGATCAAGTTGCTGAGCGAGCTGCAGAATTTGGTTTAGAGACCATTAACTAACTTATATACAACCCCACCAATAAACATCTGCTAACTCTAAAGCCATAGCTCTCGCTATGGCTTTTTAACGATTTACTCCAAACACACTCATAGATTTGCACTAACTTAAGCTGGCACTGCATAAATAGCATATAAATTATACGCCCTCTTTATATATGAACTTGTATGATTACTCATTGATAATTCATAACTGTTATTTGCAAATACATCATACATAATGATGCATATAATCAAATCTGACATTACTATGTTATATCGTCGCACAAACAAAGTGCGGTTCGAATCAACATATCAAAACATGCAATTAAATATGCCACCAGCATTTGATTATAAAGTAGTTCTCACATTAGCCAATACAGCCCCATACCCTTGAAACCTGCGGCCATTAAAGGTCAATGCGGCGAGCAAACATCTAAATATTAATCACAAACAACCTATGTTTTTCTAAAAAAACATAATTAATGCATAGTATTCCCTTTAAACCAGCACGTAATTCAGCGATCTCGCTCTCATTTCTTTTTATAAAACCCACATCTAAATTGTAATTTTTACCTTCGTCACAGTTTCTAACAACTCATTCCCATAGACTATTTGTCATACATTAAGGCAAACATCCCGACCACCTAAAGAGAAACTAAATCCCATGAAAAATAATAAAATCGCATTATTAGTGGCCGCCTCCCTTTTCGCAGGCTCAGTTAGCGCTGGTTCTCTAAACTACCGCGCAGAATACAAACACAGTGAAGAAACTTATGCACAACGCGTGAAAGTTGGTGAGTCAGTAAACATTGCAGACAAAACAAAACTGTCCTTTAGCGTTGAGCAAAAATTCCAAAGCAGCAACACACAAGACTTTTGGAAACAAACAACTCGCGGAGATTCTGAATTTGATTGGGGTATTCGCTACGAACTAAACAAACAGTGGTATATCCAACCAGGTATGCCAATTACATTTGGTCATGAAAGAACGACATATAAACCACAATTACGTGTTGGTTATAAAGCGAGCTTTGGTCTAACTACTGCCCTTCGTTACCGTCACGAATTTAGAGAGTACTCAAATAGCGATGACAACGGTACCCGTACTCTTGTAGACGGAACCAGTGTTGCTTCACAAGGTAAAACCTTCCAAGAAGGCAAATGGACACTTACAGGTTCGTACAAATTCTCAAACCCTGCTTTGAAGAACGTGTATTTAGCATATGAAGGAAACTACATCACCAACTACGATGACGTTCGCCTTTATAACAACACCAACCAAAACTGGGATCTAGGTGTATTTTTCGGTTACAAGTTTGGCGATATCCGTCCATACGTAGAGCTATGGAACGTTAAAGACTCAGGTTCAACCAGTGATGACCGCCAGCTAAGAACACGTATTGGCGTATCTTACTCATTCTAAGTTACCAAATTCTAATAGATAAAAATGGTCAGACTTTAGGCCCTACAGTTCCAACGTCTGGCCTTAGCAACAAATTATAAGAGAGAATATTATGAAAATTTCTAAAACAGCTATCGCTGTAGCGATTTCATCAGCTTTTTTGTTCGGCTGTGACTTTGATGTGGGCAGTGAGAACAATGCCACTGGTGGTACTGGTGGCGGTACTGGCGGTGGCGGTGGTTTACCTCCAGTAGAAAATGCAGAAAACTATGTTCAGATTCAAGACAGCACAGATGCAGATACAGGTTTTTTAAGTTTCATCCTATCTGATCCTAAATCTGAGACGGACGTTGATGGCATTTCAGTTGGTTATCTAACAGTAGACCTAACTTTCCAAGATAACTCTGCTATTAATGATGGTGATGATAAAGCAGGGTACATCCAAGTTCATGCCGGTGGCCCTAACAATGCAGATCTTCGTGGTGACTTAATTTTTCTTACTGATGGCAGAATTAATTATAGGGACTCAAGCGGTAGCCAAACTGGCCCTATAGGTTCATTTACACCAGGTAAAGAGTTTAAAGCTCTAGTAAGCTGGACTGAGAACGACGTCAGCTTTTCTATCGATGGCCAAGATTTAGGTACTTACGAAGCTAGACAGCAAGGTACAGCCGTTGACCGCATTTCATTGAAGGTTGGCGATCAAAGTACCCGTTCAAACTTCGAACTATTAGCTGATAACTTGATGATCTTTAAAGGTGACGAATCAAACAACGAATTGATATTTGAAGATGATTTCAACCAATATGGCGTTGGTGATGACCTAACAAGTTCTCTGTATAGTACCGTGAACGACGTTATGATCTTAGGTACTGGTGGCGGCGAAGGCGACAACCTTGACACACCATCAGGAAAATATGTTGCTCTGCATGACCATGATGCACAGGTAGATGATGCAGCTGAAGTCCGTTACTCTTTAGGAAACAGTCAGCGTATTCACGAACAAGGTAAAGCATCGGTTTATATTAGAAATGATTCCGACCAAAGTGCGGTATTCACTGTCTTCGGTGTCGATAGCCAATTAAGCGATGTAGGGCAAATTATTTCTGTTCGTTTAAGAGAAGATGGCAGAGTTTATCATCGACCAGAAACAACAAACACATGGACGGAAATCAACGGGACAACAATTGATACTGACCAATGGAATAAGCTTACTGTAGATTGGAATACTAACTCAGGTGACAATTACAATCTCTACCTTAATGGTAATTTGGTAGGCGAATATGAGCGAAGAATCACGCAGACAAACGTTTCTACACGATATGTTGCAGTTCAAGTTGGTACAGGTAATTCAGATACAGTAACCAATGGTGGTACTGTTGATGTTGATAATCTAGCTCTATATTCTGATACAGCAGGTACAACAGAGCTTCACAAAGACGATTTTGAAGGCTTCGCTGTAGGTACTGACTTAGGTGCTGATCCAAGCACTACTGATTACGATAAAAGCGGTTACAACGCAATTGTTCAAGAATAAGACCCAAGTCATTTTCTAAGCAACGTTTAACACTGCTATCGGTTAGTTTATTAAATAATTACCGATGAGTTAATCCGAATTAAAGCCATAACACTGTGTTATGGCTTTTTCTACTCTAGCTTTCGCCCCATTAATATTCGAACCGTTAAACTCAATTTAGAATACACATTCAATACAACTTTTATTCAAATCTGGTATCAGCCTCTAGATTCAGACTAGAGCAAAATTTGCACAACAAATATTCACCTTTATCTAGAGTGAATAGAATATGAGAATAATTAATCATGAAGAAAAGTATTATTACTACAGTTTTGCTATCAATCATGCTGACTGGATGCAATTCAGGTGGAGATAGTGCAACGCCCTCTCCTCCAAGCAATGAAACTCCTGAGCCAGGAAATGGTTGGAACATCAATCAGTGGAAAATAACCCTTCCTATCAGTGAGTCCTATTACAAAACATACTACGGCGTTAGCTCAGATCTCAAAACCCGCGACAGCGCCACCGAGCTGCTTCCTAGCAAATGCGATGGCAAAGATGTTTTCTCACTGCAGACCTCTCTTCCTTATTTCTATGTTGCCGATAACGATGACGTGCATTTCATTGTCGACTTAGGCGATAAGGGTATTTCTACCACGACCAATACCAAGTATGCACGCTCAGAGCTTAGAGAGCTGTACAACTACAATGCATCAGATATCTGCTCTGCGTCAGCTCAAAACTGGAGGGTTACAGACAACGCAAACCACCAACTGCAAGCTCAATTGCAGATTGAAGATTACCCAAATATCTCAGGTAAAGACCCTAAAGTAATTGTAGGTCAGGTTCACGGTCATCAAATCAAACAAGCACTTATTAAATTGCAGTGGGAAGGTGCAAATAAGCCAATCCGAGCCATCTTGAATGATACCTTCCTACCTAACGATCAAATATGTGATGACTGTAAGTCGTTTAGCGTCGATCTTGGTACAGCCGCGGCACATACCGACTGGCGATACAACATTGAGGTAAACTCGCAAGGGATTGTTCTAGAGGCCGCTGGGGTGAAAAAATCATTCGCTTGGGGTGAAAAAATCGAGAATAGTGGTTATGCACTCGACCCAAATTGGGCCGCGAGCTCAAATGGTTTCTATTTCAAGGCTGGTATTTACCCACAAATAGAACCAAGCACTTCCCTATCTGGACAAATCTTCGATGTTAGCTTTAGCGAAATTGAAATTGACCATCAATAACCTTCATTTTTTATAGCAATTTAAAGGCGATCTTCGGTCGCCTTTAAATTTATTGCATATCCAGCAGTCTTTTATATTACATTAATACATATAAAATCAGGCGACCTATATCACGCATCTATATAAAGTCGTAATTTATTCAAAACTCTCCGCAACACGCTAAGCCACTGATTTAAAGCGCATAAAACACACCCTGCCTAAATATTTATCTAAAAAAACCTATAAACCCCTTATTTTGAGAGATCTAGGTCACATACCTGCCCTCTAAATTTCCTTAGTATTATTGTCATACATTACAAAACATTTCCAAATGTAAGCAAAGGTTGCTGACCATGAAAACAATAAATAAGATCACACTCGCTCTCCTTACTACCGTTGCCGCAGCTTCAGTTAGCGCCGCTTCTGTAGATGTCCGTCAAGAATATAAAAGTGGTCAAGAAAAGTATGCTAACCACATTAAGATTGGCAGCAGTGTAGGCAATCATTACTTTAACTTAGAGGCTAAACAACAAGGTAAACCAACTGAAAACTGGGCTCGCGCAGACAATGAATTTGAATATGGATACAACTTCAAATTAACTGATAAAGTGACGTTAACTCCATCGATGCCACTTACCTTTGGTAGCGATAGCATTACCTATAAACCACAGCTTCGTATCCGCTATAAATTTACCAATAACTTATCAACCAAACTTCGCTATCGTCATGAGTTCCGCGATTATGCTAAAACCAGCGGCAAAGACGATCAAAACAGAAGTAAGATAACCGGTAACGTAGATTATAATATCAGCAACTTCCAATTTGGTTTTGAAGCAAACTATGCACAAGACTTCTTTAACAAGTCTTGGTCAATGGGAACCAATGGCGACTATGAGTGGGATTACAACTTGAAAATCGGTTACAAACAATCTGACTGGGCATGGCGTCCATATGTTGAGTTCGGTAACGTACAAGACACCACCCATCACCAACGTCAACTTCGCTCTCGCGTAGGTGTTAAATACAGCTTTTAATTTGATAATCAAATCTCTCTATCAAGGGTCACTTAGTGACCCTTTTTTCATTCCACCTATCACTGCCCTTGCGATCAATCACATTAATAGTGATTTAGGTCACCATTTTACTGGGTCGTTCTAACGCCCTATTGTTAATAAATCTAAAGCCTCTCTAACCTTATTCTCACTTTCCTACCTTGATGGATTTTTATATTCAATCGATTTCAATAGCTATTTCGTAACTAAAACAATCACTTATATAAATCAAATAGCATATGAATAATTATCTAAATCTAAACCTCTAGCCTTCAGTGAACTGCCTCACGTTTTTATATGCAATGAATCCCCTAATATATTTGTCATACATTAATACCTGCAACGATTTATAAGGGTTATCCATGAAAGCTTTAAACAAAGTTACTCTTGCTCTACTTACTACTGTAGCTGCCACTTCAGTAAGCGCCGCTTCTCTTAACGTGCGTCACGAATACAAGAGCCATACTGAAGCCCACTCTACTCGCGTTAAAATGGGCGACAGTATCGGTAACTTCTACTTTAGCGGCGAGCTTAAATTCAAAGGTCAAGATCAAACAAAATTCATGCAAGATCTTAAGAACAACGGTTGGGAACTGGACCTAGGCTACCGCTACAAGATTGATGGCACTAACTGGACTATCCAGCCTGGCATGCCAATCGAAGGCCGTGAAAGCGGCATGACATATAAGCCTCAACTGCGCGCTACTTACGCTCTAGAAAGTGTCGATGGGCTTAGCTTAAGTGCTCGTTATCGTTACGATATTAAGACCTATAGCAATGGCGACAGCACACAAAACCGTCACCGTATTACGGGTAACGTAAACTACTCTGTTGCAGATTGGAAATTTGGTTTTGAAGCGAACTATTACAACGCGGATGGTTATAACATTTACAACAACACAGAAGAAAACTATGAGCTAAACCTAACGGCTGGCCGTAAGTTTGGTGATTGGTATCCATACGTTGAGTTCGGTGATGTAAGCACTGGTGATGATAAAGCGACTCGCGAACTGCGTAGCCGTGTAGGTCTAACCTACAGCTTCTAAAGCGCCTACTCCCTACAACACCAAAGGTCTATAAAAATAGACCTTTGGTGATTTCGACTATGTTCTAACGGCTCAGTTTATAGATATAACCAAATTGAACGTCGTGTTTAGGCTCAAGACGCATACATTGCGCCATCAGTAACTCTGCGGTTGCCACGGCATCGATAAGGGCGTTATGGCATGAGTATTCTGGTAGTCCATACCTCGCTCTTGAACTAGCCAGCGTTACATCAATATCTTGCTGCTGACGCGCTTTCGCCATATTCTTTTCAATGCACATAGTATCAACCCACCACAGAGGCAACTCAGGCATGTGATAGTGCTCTTTTAGATACTGTAATATGAAGCGCGTTTCTACAATACAACCATGCGCTACAACTATTTTACCTCGCGCCGCTTCAAAGAACGCCATCATTGCCTCATGAATAGAAATCCCATCGTCTAGCATCTGTGGCGTAATGTGATTAATGACCGCGGTTTCTGGCTTAACTAATGACTCTTGGTTTATGTAATAGTGCTCCGCACTTGCAAGATCAATCTTACGGTCCGATAGAATGACCCAGCCGATAGATAAAATTCGGTCTTGTTTACTATCTAAGCCTGTCGTTTCAAAATCTAAAACAATGTAGTCCAATTCCCATGCTGTAGTTGCAATTTCAGGTGTAATACCCGTAACCAAATCACCAAACAACTGAGGGATCATGCCTTTTTCTTTCCAAGCTTTCTGTTCGCGCTTTAAGTGCTCCACTGGATGAAAATAAGAGAACATAATTTATCTTGCTCCGAATTTTAACTTAACCGACTCTTGTAACTCAGCAATAATACGGAAGGCATCTTTTAGATGACCACGCTCAAAGCTACCAAAGCTATTAGGATCAATATGATTGTTCGGCTCTTCACCACGCTTTAATGCTTCAAGTTGATGACTAAAGCGGAATGAGAGAATAAAGTCATAAGCGCCGATAATGTTTTTATAGGCGTCTTCTGTCAGTTGCCCTTTCTCGTAGGCATCTCTAAAGCGTTGATCGGTGGCAGACACGTCGCTTTCCACTGCCAGCCCGTAGATGCGAGCCAAATCGATAATCAAGGTGATTGCATATTTCTTGATATTCAACGTTTTGGTATTTTGTCCCGATTTTTCAAGAACTAGACTATTAAATATCCCAAGAGGCGGGTGAGTAGTCACCGCATCTCTCACCAATGATGGCAGGAATTGTCGGTTACTTTGAATATTAGCGTGCAGAGCATCTCTGAGAGTAGTCTCAAACTCATTATTGCCATACACCGAGCGGATCTCTAAGAAAACACTGATGTTTAATAGTCGCTCATACTCTGGAGTTGCCACCCATTTTTTATAGTATTCTTTCCATACTGCCACAGGTTGCAACCATTTAGGGTTAGTGGCCATGAAATTACCCGAACACAGCGGGTAATCACAGCTAGCTAAACCATTACACACAATGTTAGCTAGGTGTTTAAAGTAAATTTTATCGCTATCGGTCGCATCATCAGCCAACACTATCGCATTATCTTGGTCTGATAGCATATGCACTTCATTACGCGCATGTGAACCTGCAACAATCCATGAAAACTCACAAGGCGGTGGCCCAAGTTTATCGATAGCTATCTGAATCAATCGTCTGGTGTAGGAGTCCATAATTAAGGTCATAACCTGACCTGTAATTTCGGGAGCAACTTTACCTTCGACTAAGGCTTCGAATATTGCTTGTCGCTCTGCGGTAAACTCAGATAGCGCGTTTACGCTATTGGCATATTTTATTTTCTCGATTAGGAAAATAGCTTGTACGCGGTGGTTTTGAACCAGATGAGAAGTTGTTAATAAGCCAATGACTTTATTGTCTTCCACTATCGGTAGATTTCGAATATTAAACTGCATCATTACTGAAGCGGCATGCAGTACTAAATCGTCGGGCGATATAGTCAATGGCGAATACGTCATTACCGTAGAAACGGGTTGATCTATAGAAGCACCTAATGCAATAACGCGCTTGGTCATATCACGGTCTGTAATCAAACCAACCAATTTGTCCCCATCATAAATAACAGCACAAGAGGTACGCTGAACAATGCGCATCTCATGGGCAACCGCTTGGATGCTTTGGTTTGCTTGAACCACAGCTACTCGCCCACTACCGACTTCTTTGACCCGTTTAATAAACAGGCCTTTCTCTTTGTCCGACCAAACAACATCTAACGCTGACTTTAGGCGCACCTGAGCTTTGGACGCAAAATACTCAGCACTTTCTGGAGACGATTTGAAGAGTTGTTGCAGCGCAGAATGTGGGATCAGGTACAGCAATGAAGGCTCTATGGCTATTGCTTTATATCCGTCATCAGTATTTATCTCTGTCTCTAGAAAGGTAAAACCAAACAAGTCTTCTTGGCCAAGACGAGCACGAAGTACGCCATCGGCTTTACGCTGCTCCATAGACCCGGTGCGGACGATATAGAGAAATTTCTCTTCCCCCTCCACAAACAACGCAATTTCTTCACCCTTACTTAAATAGGTAATTTGAACTTGTGAAGCAAGCTCACGTAACGCCGGTTTTGGCACCTTGTCAAAAGGGTCAATTTGACTAATGAATTGAATAATATTCGGTAATAGAGATTCTGACATTTTTAAGCTCACCAGTTATTTATGTATTATTATATACCCAATAAATACATTAGTGACAGAGATGTGATTATTGTTATCAAACTAAACGCAATTAAATTGAATTTTTTAATAAAAAAGCATGCCGAAGCATGCTTTTTTATTAAATTTATACGGTTTTACTAGCTTGCAACTGGCAAACGGTGTTTAGTCTCTTGCAGATGAGATGCTGACGCTTGGCGCGCTTTATCAGCATTACCAGCCATAATTGCTTCATAGATTTCACGGTGTTCATTAATACAGGTACTACCCTCTTCAGAAGAGTATGCGATAAAGTTAATAAACATCGTGGTTAAAATATTACCGAACGGAAGATAAAAATCGTTACCGGTTGCATTAAAAATCAAGCTATGGAAACGCATATCAACATCAAGCCATTTACCAACGTCCAGTTCAGGCTCAGACGCAACATCAACCATTTCTTGAAATGTTTCTGACAGTTCGATGCGCTGTTCAGCCGATGCAAAAGTGGCAGCAAGTGCACACGCTTCTGGTTCAATAGCACGTCGCAGCCCTAAAAATTGCGCACAAAACTCATCGGTATCAGCTAATCCATCCATCCACTCAATAAGTTGAGGATCTAGGAAGTTCCAATACGCTCTGTCTACCACACGTGTCCCCACTTTAGGTCTAGACTCAAGCAACCCTTTTGACGTAAGCAGCTTTACTGCTTCTCGTAGCGCCGTACGGCTAATACCAAATTGCTCACATAGTGACATCTCACCTGGTAAAATGGACCCCTGAGCCAAATCACCAGATAACACGCCGCGAGCAATTTCTCGTGCGACCTGTACATGCAAGCTGCGTTTAGAACCTGCAATTGAGTTAAAAGAACCTAACATAGTATGTCTTCTTATATATTGTAGTTATTAATATTATCTAATAACTAATATAGCATTCCTTACTAATTAAGGACATGTCATCTCAAGGTAAACGTGACTTTCAGCTCTGTTTGTACGTTACAATTATTTTTAGTTTATTTCACAGCAATTCTACATGTTAAACCGACCAAAAACGCAGTGGATAGGATTAACGCAATCGAGTGTGACAATGCTCAAAATTATAAGCATTACACTGGACAAACCCTTAAATTACATTGTTAAAATATAATCTTATTGTATTATGTAACGACTATAACAAATGACAGTCTTTCTCTAATTAAGTCTACTATTTACTGTCATTAACTTAGTTATTATTAATATACAATAAGCATTTCTACACACTTAGAGCACGCCTTCAGTTGGCACTACTTGCAGAGCTACTTGTATACGTACTCAAAAAAACCCAACTATTAGGTGGTTACAATGTCGTTGTTCTCATTAGTCGAAGATTCTAGTCGTCGAATTCACGTTCAAGTTGCTAGACAAATCGCTCGCAAAATATTATCTGGCGAACTCGATGAAGGACAAAAGCTTCCTTGCGAAACAGATTTGTGCGAAGTATTTGGTGTGAGTCGTACAGCCCTTAGAGAATCAACTAAGTTACTGTCTGCGAAAGGGCTTATTGTATCAAAACCAAAGGTTGGAACCCGCATTTGTCCTCGTACTCAATGGCATTTTCTTGATCCACAACTATTAGAGTGGATTGAAGATTTAGAAGACAATCAGCCTTTCCTTTCTCAATTTTTGGGTCTGCGAAAAGCAATCGAGCCTGAAGCTTGTGCATTAGCTGCTATCAACGCAACCGTTGAGCAACGCAAGGAGTTATCTAAACACTTCCAGAAGATGTCCGATGCAGCACACGCTATCAATTATGACGAGTGGACAATTAACGACCACGAATTTCATAAAACGATATTTTTGGCCACTGGCAACCAATTTTATATCCCATTTAGTAATATCCTTTCGGCAATATTTAAGCGCTTCCTTGGCGATTCTGTGGTCGGTGGTAATTTCTGTCTCGAAGAACATCAGGCAATTTACAATGGCATAATGTCAGGCAATGCTGCTCAAGCTAGAGCTGCTTCAATGAAGCTATTAGCCGATGATAATCAACGCTTGTCACAATTAGATTAATTTACCGCACCTTATACTGATGTTTAAATATGACAAATAGAACTTTTGGGATAAAATTTCATTACTCCTGAATAAAACCCAAACTTCATTTAAGGTTCTTTGTGTCAAACCCGTCCTTTCTACGCAAAAATATCTCGGTTGCATGGCCACTGGCGTTAAACGCTTTGCTCATGCAATCCATGTTGATGATAGACACATTTTTGATCTCCCCGCTTGGCGAAATTTCTCTAGCCGCAATGGGGATTGCAAGCACCATCGTTGCCTTTATTATGGGTATTCAGATGGCATTAGCGAACGGCAGTCAGTTAGTATTAAGCCGCGCAGTTGGTTCCGGCGTGAAGGCCTCATTAGCTCGCGGGTATTGGGCCGGTATGATAATCAATCTTACTGTAGCCCTGTTTTTCCTGATTCTGCTACAACTGTTTAATCATCAAATTATTGAAGCACTTACCGACGATACCTCCCTTTACGCCGAGATATTAAGCTACCTATCGGTCTCTCAATATTTGGTATTATATACCGCAGTTACTCAAATTAGCATTGCTCTATTCAATGCATCAGGACAGACCAAAGTACCGTTTAAAGGCTATTTGATTGAGATGCCAATCAATGCCCTGTTGTCTTATCTTTTCATACATGGCTGGGGGGGATTTGAAGGGCATGGTGTAAAAGGAGCCGCTCTTGGTAGTGTTGTTGCTATAACTATTCGGGCAATCTATTTATATGCTTGCATGCATCGCTGGAAAGACCTTGATTTAGCACTAAAGCCGCACCTTTCCAGCTTAGGTAAAAGTATTAAAAACCACTTTCTTGAGATATTTCCGATCGCGGCCAACGTCACTATCCTTTCGATTGGTGCAACCTTGTATCAACTTATTTATTCTCAGTTATCCCTTAATGCCTATGTAGCCATCACCTTAATATTCCCCTGGATTCGCTCTGGCTCCCAGTTTATTACCGCTTGGTCTATTTCATCCGCCATTGCCGTCAGTCAAGCAATCGGCTCAAACAAGATGGATGACTTGGTGGATAATGTAGATAAAAGTATCGATGTCGCAATTGGCATATCTTTTATAACCGCGCTTTTGTTTGGTGTATTGAGTCTTTTTATTGGTCACTTTTATCCAGACCTAGACCCTGTTACCTATGCAGCGCTTGCCGCTATAGCACCACTTTATGTCTTCTTGCCAATAGCACGGGGCTATAACACCGTACATGGCAATGTTCTTAGAGCATTAGGGAAAACTACCGCTGTATTTAAAATAAATTTTACTGGGCAGTGGATAATTTCGATTCCTCTTTGCGCTCTTATCGTACTCTATTTTGATGGTTCAGTATTTTGGGCTTTTGCAATCCAGCCCTTTGAAGAGCTGATTAAGATGCTTCCATTTAGACACCTTGCACGCAAGTCTCTTAGAGAGTTTGACCATGAGCAAGCTAAAAAACTAATGTACGACTAAGGCTTATATAAGCAAATTACAACGCCTTACTAGATAAGCACTCTTTTGGTTAATCCATAAAAAAACCGGATAAGGCTTATGCCCTATCCGGTTTGTGTTTCTATTTCGATGAGCTAATTACAGCTGAGCGAAAGAACCAGTCCAAGTGAACTCGCCTACCGTGTGCTCAGATTGTTGAGCCTCTTCTGCACGGTTAGAGATACCTAAGTGGTAAGTGTTACCCGTAGTCGTTTGAATACGAACCACTGTACCGTCTGCTGTATCAGCCACTACGTTTACAGACTCAACCAGACCACGAGCATTTACAGATTGCTCGAACTCTTCGTTGAAGTAACCGTGAGTTTCAAGAACAGAAGCAAACACATGATCTTTACCCGATTGGCGCATGATCATTGCAGGTTCGCTACGCAGGTTAAAGTCATGGTCGTTCGCACCTAGGCGAGCAAAAATTACTTCGCTGTCAGCGGCTTGTGCGCTAGTCACTAGTGAGTAGTAGCTGTTGTTTACAAGCCAGCTAACAAGAGAGCTACCTTCAACTTTACCAGAACCTAGGTTCCAAAGGTGTTGGTAACCGTCAGACTCACCCACAGGCTTAAGCGTGCTTTGGGTTTGGTATTCAAAATCAGTACGGATGATCTGGCCTGTGTAGTGTACAGGTAGGTCGTACTGGTGATCGATTTCTGATTGGATGCGGTAAACATCAATCACTAGAGGCTTTTCGAACTCTTCAAGGTCAGCAAGGATGATGCTGCGCTGCATATCGATGCCTTCGTAGTAGCCAGAGATGCGACCACTCATGCCTTGAAGCTTGTCATTCTCAATGTTGAAGAAGTGCTTCTCACCAAACTTAGACTCAGCTAGCGCTGTGTTGAAGTTGTTCTGAGTTTTCTGATCAACAGTCACAGTGTTGTGAGCAACAGTTTGCTTACAGTAAGACTTGTTCTCAGGAATGTAGCGACCACCGAACTTAGGCTCAACGTTTACCCAACGGCCGTAACCGTAGTCGTGAAGCACTTCGATACCACGGTTGAATACACTTAGGTGCAGGCCATCGTAGTGACCGTGATCCAGTGCAGAGTGGTACTGGTGATCAGAGCCGTGCTGACCAAACCAGATAAGCGCCATAGTGTCGTCATCTTGCGCGTCACGGTGACGTAGGATGCCTAGGCCGCCTTTCTCACCTTGAGGGCCATCTGTGATGTATAGGCTACCCCAGTTAAATGGCTTGATTTCATCTGCCGCTTCAACTGCATTCGATAGAGTAAGACCAGAAGTATGTACCCATACGTTTTGCTGGTGGTTAGCCATTGCTAGTAGTGTTTCAGCTTGCTCGTAACGCTGGAAACATACAGATGTTGCCATCACAACGCCTTCATCATTGATAGAGATAGTCTTAGATGAATCGTTACATGCTGGTAGAGAACCGTCTGGGAACGCTGTTTTGAATACTGCGTAAGACGTTGTCTTGATCACTGAGTCATTAAACTCGTAGATACCAATTTCAGGCTGGCGACGCTCGATAGATTCTGCGAACAGGTAGATCGGACGTAGAGAGAAACGGTGGTAGTAAGGACCTTCCATGTAGTAGCCATCTGGCGAGAACAGTTGGTCAAGCTGAGCTAGGAAACCGCCGCTTACTTTGTCCATTTTCAGGCCGTAAAGCGCTTTGTCTACTGACTCTTGATCGTTGATAGCGTAACCACAGATACCTACTGCTGCTACAGCCCAAAGGCCGTGGTTATGAACGATGTCGAAGTCGTGACCGTAAGTCACAACAAACAGGTCGATCATTTGCTTGAAAAGGTCGTTTTCAATCAGTGCTTTTTGCTCGTCAGAAAGCGTGTGGAAGATGCAAGAGTACGCACAAGAAGCGTAAAGCATCCACATGTTTTCGTTTAGCGTTTGGTGGAAGATCTTACCTGGAGGGTTAGTATCTTTACTCACGTTACTTTCAAGCGTTGGGTATACCTTCGCGTATGCAGTAAGCATATCGGCGATGTAATCACGGTATTTTGCTTCTTCAGTGATCAGGAACAAACGACCCGCTAGATCCATGTGGATGTAGTTTTGCTTGTGACGGTTGTGCTCGTAGCCACCACCTTCACCGTGTCCTGGTACTTCAATGCCTACTTCAGCCATGTACGCGTCAGTTTGTTTAATGTCGCGCGCTAATGCTTTACCTAATAGGCTATCCTTGCCAAGTTCTTTACGTAATTGTGCTGCTTCGTCAAAGTTCAGCAGTAGGGGTTGGTAGCTCATTAAAGTGTCTCCTGAGGGATAGCTTGGACTTCCATTGAATAGAAGCCTTTCCAATTGTAAATTTTGTCATTAATAACTAGTTGATTGTCACTCTCTTTGGTGACGCTCGCTTGATTGCTGAGTAACAAGATAACCACAGAATTTTCTGTTTCAATTTGCACTGCAGACGCAGTATCGGTATGACCCAATACTTTGATATTCTTAACCTTTCCACGAGCGTTTACAGATTGCTCAAACTCTTCATTAAAGTAACCGTGAGTCTCGACTACTGACGCAAACAAACTGCTTTCGCCCTTACTGCGTAACAAAAATCCTGGTTCACTGCGCAGGTTAAAGCTAGGGTCATTAGCCCCGGTGCGAGTAAATATAACCTCACCATTATCATTCGAGCTTGTACCTAGCCAAGTGTAATAGGTGTTATTTTGTAGCCAGCTAACTAGAGCTGTATCGCTTACTTCACCAGACGCTACCTTCCACAAGTGTTGATAGCCGGCATCAGAGCCCAATGTATTAAGCTCCGTATAGCTTTCATACTCAAAGTTAGTACGGATAATCTGACCTTGGTATTGATGTGAGTAATCATATTGATGCTCACCCTCACCCTTTATTCTGTAAAGATCAATTAACAGTGGAGCTTCAAGCTCTGCAAGTGTAAGTAGGAACACGCTGCGCTGCAAATCAAAGCCATCATAGTGCTGATTAGCAAATGCGCTCATGCCCTTCAATGCATCATCATCTACTTGGAAGAAATGCGGTGTACCACTTACTGAATCAGCACGCTCTACATCAAAGTAATTCTGGCAGGTTTCATCAATAGTAATACTGTTATGGGCGATAGTTTGGCGCGCATAGGATGGGTTTTCCGCAAGATAACGTCCACCAAACTTGGGCTCAACATTTACCCAACGAGCAAAACCATATTCACGCAACACCTCTTGGCCACGGTTGAAATAGCTAATACCTAAGGTATCAAAGTGGCCGTGTCCCATACCATGCATACCATAGTTCATGACCAGTTGGGATACATCACCACTGTTATCTTGTACTCTGATAAAGCCTTGCGCGCCTTGGTCGCCATCTGGCCCTTCATTTAGCTCCATGCTTGGCCAATTTGGAAGACCAATCTTACGCTCTTGAGATGCCTTTTCATATGCTTGAGATAATTTAAGACCACATGGATGCATCCAAACACTATCTTGGATTTTTGCCATACCAAGAATATTGTCGTCAAGTTCATAGTGAGCACCGTAAATACTTACTGCAACCTGTACCCCCATATCCGCGATACTCATGCTTTGAGAGGCATCATTCATCGCAGGGAAGACGCCGTTTGGATAGGCTGACGCAAGCAATGCTTGAACCGTATTTCCTACTACGCCCTCTTTGTAGCTGTAGATATCGACCTCTGGCATGTGGCGATGGATAATCTCAGCCAGTAGAACCAGTGGGCGAATAGTAAAGCGCGAGTAATAAGGGCCTTCTAAATAGTAGCCCGACGGTGCAAATAGGTTAGATACTTGGTCTAAAAAGCCACTTGAAGCGTCGCGGTCTTTACCGTAAACCGCCATCTCTAAATATTCTGGCTTGCCGATTGCGACAGCACACGCACCTACGGCGGCAACCGCCCATACACCGTGGTTATGGATGTGGTCAAAGCGATGCGAGTATTTTTCGATGCTCATCTCTATCATAGGCATGAAAATGCGATCAATAATGCGTTGGCGCTGTTGCTCAGACATAGCTGAAGCAACACATGAGTAAGCAATACTGGTGAACAACAACCAGCCATGCTCGTTGAGGATCTGATGGAAAATGCGACCGGTTGGATTAGTATTCTTCTGAACTTGGAAGCCTAGCTCTAGGTATTTATCGGCGTATTCTTCGAGTAATGCGATGACAAAATCAGCGTATTTTTGCTGTTGGGTGATAAGGAAAAGACGACCTGCAATGTTCATGTAAGTGTAATTTTCTTTATGACGGTTGTGCTCGTAGCTACCACCATCACCGTGCCCTGGAACCTCAAGAGGCAGGTTCATAAAGCCTTCTAGTTCAGCTACATTCTTCGCAATGGATTTTCCCATCAACGTTGAACGCCCAACTTCATTACGCAATAATTCAATTTCTTGTTTAGATAGTAGAACTGGTTGTGTCGTCATCTCGTTTCACCCTAATCTGGCGCAGAATTTGTTCATAACAGGCATAAAGTAATACAATACGAGTAATAATCCTACTTTAACAGAACAAAACAATGAGAAAAATCACAAAATTTTATAGCTATAATAAGTCTATAGTATAAAACAAGCTTTGATTGGCGTTGAGCCGCTAATAAATGTAAGTTTTCATTGGTGACAATTGACCTATGTCACACATTTTTAAACTTATGGTATGACAAATAGGCTGTTTCAACTATTCTTAGGATAGAAACAATTTTTAATTTGGCAATTTTAGTTGAGGAAAACACAATGAATCCATTCTTTGTTGCAGACGATAATCCATGGGAAGATCTCGGTGAAGGCGTATCACGAAAAATCGTCGGTTATACTGAAGACCTAATGGCCGTTCACGTTCGTTTTGAAAAAGGTGCGATTGGTGCGGTCCACAGCCATGAAATTCATGACCAAATCGGCTACGTTGTTTGCGGTAGTTTCGAAGCGGAAATTGAAGGTGAGAAGAAAATTCTCAAAGCGGGTGATGCTTACATTGCTCCAAAACATTTCAAACACGGCGCAGTTGCATTAGAAGAAGGTAGTGTTCTACTTGATTGCTTCTCACCTGCTCGTGAAGATTTTCTCAAATAATTATTCAGCCATAAGGCTTTGGAAAGAATATGACATCATTAAACATTGCCATCATTGGCGAATGCATGGTTGAACTTCAGCAGAAAGGTGAATTGCTTAAACAAGCATTTGGTGGCGACACATTAAACACAGCTTTGTACCTTTCTCGACTAACAAATAGTCATGGAATCAAAACAAGTTATGTGACCGCATTAGGCCAAGACCCATTTAGCGCCGATATGTTGAATAAATGGTCTGCAGAGAAGATTGACACTAGTCTAATCAGCCTCCGTGATGATAAGCAGCCTGGCCTTTATTACATTGAAACAGATGATACAGGTGAGCGTAGCTTCCATTACTGGAGAAACGACGCCGCTGCTAAATTTATGTTTGACCATGCTGAGTCAGCTGCGTTGCTTGAAAAGCTAAATGGCTATGATGCGATATATTTAACAGGCATCACCCTTGCAATCCTTACAGAAAACGGTCGCAACGAACTGTTCAAGTTACTTGAAAGCTTCTCTGGTAAAGTGTTCTTTGATAACAATTACCGTCCAAAACTTTGGGAAAGCCAAGAAGTTGCTCAGAAGTGGTATCTAAAAATGTTATCTTACACAGATACTGCCCTTCTTACATTTGACGATGAGCAAGACCTATACGGTGATGAGCACGTCGAGCAGTGTATTGAACGTACCACTGGTGCTGGCGTTAAAGAGCTTATTATTAAGCGTGGCGGCAAAGAGTGCTTGGTTGTAGATGGCGACAATGCGAACTATGTTTCTGCAAACGTTATCAACAACGTTGTTGATACAACTGCAGCTGGCGATTCTTTCAGTGCTGGATTCCTAGCTAAACGTCTATGTGGCGGAACAGCTCAAGAAGCTGCTGCGGCTGGGCATGCTGTAGCAGGTACTGTGATTCAATATTCTGGTGCAATTATTCCAGCTGAAGCTATGCCGGAACTTTCTTTATAAATATTATGAATCAGCCAATACTATGGCTGATTTTCAACAATGATGAGATAAAACATGACAACTCTAAACGATAAACTAGCCAGCCTTAAGGTTATTCCAGTAATCGCTATCAATCGCGTTGAAGATGCAATTCCTCTAGGTCGTGCGCTAGTTGAGAATGGCATGCCTTGTGCAGAAATTACACTACGTACTGAGTGTGCTATCGAAGCGATTCGCGTTATGCGTAAAGAATTCCCAGAAATGCTAATTGGTTCTGGTACTGTTCTTACTAACGAGCAAGTTGATGCTTCTATCGATGCTGGCGTTGACTTCATCGTAAGCCCTGGTTTCAACCCACGTACTGTTCAGTACTGCCAAGACAAAGGCGTTGCTATCGTACCTGGCGTTAACAGCCCAAGCCTAGTTGAACAAGCAATGGAAATGGGTCTACGTACTCTTAAATTCTTCCCTGCTGAACCATCAGGTGGCGTTCCAATGCTTAAAGCCCTAACTGCAGTTTACCCTGTAAACTTCATGCCTACTGGCGGCGTTAGCTTGAAAAATGTTGACGAATATCTAAGCATCCCAGCAGTACTTGCGTGTGGTGGTACTTGGATGGTTCCAACTAAGCTAATGGACGAAGGCAAGTGGGAAGAGCTTGGTGCTCTTGTACGTGATGCGGTAAGCCACGTTGCATAATTAGCAATTCTAACCTAATTTAAAAGCGAGCCTTGTGCTCGCTTTTTTTATTGGTGTAAAAAATATCGTGTTTCAGATCGGATGCAGATACCCCCATTTATAGTGTTGTATTACAAAAAAATCATCACTTGAAACTATAAAAACACCAAAACTAGACATAAAAACATAAAAATGCCCACTAACTTATTGATTTTCAAAGATTAAGTTACCGATTTAGGGTTGTTTTTCATAATGTGCGCCAGATCACTAAAATTCCATATTGTAGTACAATTAAAGTGGAAAACAGGCTAATCTTGTCGGCAGTATTAGTTAATCTATTAAAGGCTATAAAATGACTATTGATACCTTTGTTGTTCTCGCCTACTTCTTTTTCTTGATGGCCATAGGCTGGATGTTTAGGAAGTTTACGACCTCTACCAGTGATTACTTTAGAGGGGGCGGTAAAATGCTGTGGTGGATGGTAGGTGCAACCGCCTTCATGACGCAGTTTTCAGCATGGACGTTTACGGGAGCTGCAGGACGCGCATTCAGCGACGGTTTTGTTGTTGTAATCCTATTCTTAGCTAACGCATTTGGTTACTTCTGTAACTACATGTATTTCGCACCTAAGTTCCGTCAGTTACGTGTAATCACAGGCATCGAAGTTATTCGCCAGCGCTTTGGTAAAACCTCCGAGCAGTTTTTCACATGGGCAAGTATGCCTGATAGCATCATCTCTGCTGGTATTTGGCTAAATGGTCTGGCTATCTTTGTAGCAGCAGTGTTCAACATCCCAATGGAACAAACTATCATCATTACTGGTTTAGTATTGATGCTAATGTCTGTTACTGGTGGTTCTTGGGCGGTTGTTGCTTCTGACTTTGTGCAAATGTTAGTTATCATGGCGGTAACTATTACTTGTGCAATCGCGGCCTACTTCCAAGGCGGTGGTGTTGGCAATATCGTGTCAAACTTCCACGGCGACTTTATGCTAGGTAATAACCTAAACTACGTAAGTATTTTCGTACTATGGGTTGTGTTTATCTTCGTTAAGCAATTTGGCGTGATGAACAACAGTATCAATGCATATCGCTATCTTTGTGCAAAAGACAGTGCCAATGCTCGCAAAGCTGCTGGCTTAGCTTGTATCCTAATGGTAGTTGGCCCACTAATCTGGTTCCTACCACCATGGTATGTAGCTGCATTTATGCCTGACTTTGCTGGACAATTCGCTTCTATGGGTGATAAAGCGGGTGATGCTGCTTACTTAGCCTTCGTACAAAAAGTCATGCCTGCTGGTATGGTAGGTCTTCTAATGTCAGCGATGTTCGCTGCAACTATGTCTTCTATGGATTCAGGCTTGAACCGTAATGCAGGTGTATTTGTAATGAACTTCTACTCACCTATCCTACGACCTCAAGCATCACAAAAAGAACTGATGATTGTAAGTAAGATCACCACGGTTGTTTTAGCGCTTATCATTATCGGCATCGGTTTGTTTATCAACTCACTACGCCATCTAAGCCTATTTGATATCGTACTTAACGTAGGCGCACTAATCGGCTTCCCTATGCTTATCCCTATCCTACTTGGCATGTGGATTCGTAAGACTCCAGACTGGGCTGGTTGGGTAACACTGATTGTTGGTGGTGTAGTTTCATACATATTCGGTCTTGCTATCACAGCACACGATATCGAGCACCTATTTGGCTTAGACCAAGCTCTTACATCACGTGAGTGGAGCGACCTTAAAGTTGGCTTGATTCTTGGTGCACACGTTATCTTTACGGGTGGCTTCTTTGTTGCAACAACATTGTTCTACAAAGGACTTACTCAAGAACGTGAAGCTGAAGTCAACCGCCTATTCAAGAACTGGAATACACCTGTTATTTCAGAAGGCGAAGAGCAACAAAACTTGGATACAGCACAGCGTTCAATGCTTGGCCGTCTGATCTGTATTGCTGGCTTCGGTATCCTTGCAATGGCATTGATTCCAAATGAACCAACAGGTCGCTTGTTGTTCCTACTTTGTGGTTCAATCGTACTTTCAGTAGGTATTCTACTTGTAAATGCGTCAAAAAGTGGTCAAAAACAAATCGCATAATTAAATATTGTATTTAATTACTCTAAGCCCCAGCTATATGCTGGGGCTTTTTTATTGGTGGGGATCTTGTAGACACTTGAGGGGCGGTTCTGTGGCGCTTTGGTTCTATGGCCCTATGGATTACATCATCGACACATCGATTCATCGGTACGCCCTTCCACCACCGTCGTCCCCGCGTAGGCGGGGATCTGTAGACACTCGACGAGCAATTCAGTGTGTTGTTTTTATTAAACCCGAGAGATCACAGATGCCGGCTTAAAAGACTACAGGCATGGAGGTGCGGTTCTGCGGCGCTTTGGTTCTATTATCCTATGGATTGATTCATCGATACGCCCTTCCTCCACCGTCGTCCCCGCGCAGGCGGGGATCTGTAGACACTCGACGCGCAATTCAGTGTGTTGTTTTTATTAAACCCGAGAGATCACAGATGCCGGCTTAAAAGACTACAGG
Source organism: Vibrio gallicus (assembly GCF_024346875.1). Lineage (NCBI taxonomy): Bacteria > Pseudomonadati > Pseudomonadota > Gammaproteobacteria > Vibrionales > Vibrionaceae > Vibrio > Vibrio gallicus. The sequence continues at coordinate 289,705 of NZ_AP024872.1, read as the reverse complement.
CATGGAGGTGCGGTTCTGTGGCGCTTTGGTTCTATGACCCTGTGGATTGCATCATCGACACATCGATTCACCGACACGCCTTTGTATCGTCGTCCCCGCGTAGGCGGGGATCTGTAGACGCTCGACGCGCAATTCAGTGTGTGTTTTTATTGAACCTGAGAGATCACAGATGCCGGCTTAAAAGACTACCGGCATGGAGGTGCGGTTCTGTGGCGCTTTGGTTCTATGATCCTATGGATTGCATCATCGACACATCGATACATCGCTACCTAGCTACATCGCCACTACACCAATTCACCAAAAAAAAGGCCCCATTCAAAGAATGGGGCCTTTTACAGTCGATTTTATTAAAGCTTATAGCTCAATAGTTACTGTCTCACCATCAACGGTCAGTTCTAGAGTGTTACCCACTTGCTTGTGAGAAACCTCAACTTGTTGACCTTCGTTCTTGTTTGGAACAAGAAGCGTTAGGATGTTGTGTTGTTTTGAAGCTGCAAATTCAGCTTCTACATGGCGATGAATTTCTAGACCTTCATATTCGTAAGGGTCTACTTCACCAAAGCCTTCAACGTTTACAATAGACTGGATGCTATCAGCACTGTCGTTGATGAACTTAACATCTAGATGTGCGTTCTCACCACGAATAGTGAATGACTTAGCTTCTGGTTCAGTTGCAAATGTAGTATGCATCAACCAAGTTAGGTCTTTCTCTTCAGTGAAGCTTGCTTTGTCTTGCATTACAAAGACTTTACCTTTCACAAACCATACCTTACGTTTGTAAGATTCGATTTCTGGAGTAAAGAACTTATAAGAAGATGTTGCGTCACCTTCAACAAATTTAACGTCTGATTCAGTATCATAATCAGTGATGTTACCACCAGCTTCGATACAGTAACGGTCTTGGTGACCTTCAAACTTAGTATTCTTGTTCTCACCATATTGACCCTTGCCACCGAATAGAGGCAGGTTCTTAGAGAAGGTGTGACGACGCCATTTAGTGTGCATATCCACACCGAAACCACCGTAGTAACCCGTTACTGAAGCTAGGGTTTCACCAAATGCATGCAGTGTGAATGCGTTTTGGTCACCATGAGAGTGGCTGATTGAACCAAATGGAGAACACTTGAACACCATATGGATATGCTCATCACGCTCAGTCATCTTGTTGTGGAATGCAGCCCAACCTGTGATTGGGAATACTTTCAACAATGGATCGTTTGATGGCGCTTTCTCTTCTGGTGCATCCCAAAGAACGTTAAAGCGAAGATCATCATAACCGAAGTCCCACCAACCGAAGTTGTAGAATTTAGTATGAGCTTCAGTATCACGACCTTTAAGTTGGTTGTAGTACCAAACGTACTCAGGTTTTTGGTTAACACCCGCATAGTGCTTGATGTTGTAAGCCAGTTTTAGACCTGGGAAATCACCGATTGACGACTGGTCACAGAAGCTTGCGCGCTTAGAGTGAACAGGCATGCAGTATAGTGGGAAGTCACCGGTGTTTTCGTAGAATGTTTTGTTAAACATATCTACGCCACAGTACGCTTTCAATAGGTCAAATGCTTCACCTAGGAATGCTGTTTGTGTGTTCCAGTAGTCAGGACCTTCAGCCCAACCACCGTCTTCACCGCCCCATGGTGGGTAGTGTACTGCGTAGTATTCTAGTGCGTATGCAATGTACTCGCCTGCTTTCGGGTGATCGTGGTAAAGCGCGATACACGTTGGGATGATAGCAGAAGAAATAGAACGAACACCGTGGCTGTTTAGTGGGTTGTTCAGTAGATCAACGGTCACTTTCAGGTGGTGCATGATTTCGTCTAGACGAGTCACAAGAGCTTCACGAACAATTGCTAGTTCTTCTTCAGAGAAGTAAGAATTTAGCCAGTCATAACCCCATGCCATAGCTGCAACTACACGGAAAGCCGCTTCATCGTTATAACCACGAGAAGTTACGCCGTCTGGATCGTAGGTAGCAAGTTTTAGAGTCCAATCTTTCGCTTTTTGGATTAACTCTTGGTCTTCTTTCACTACGCCTGCGATTGACAGGTTACGAGTTGCGTTCATTGCCATCTGGCAATCAACATACATCTGACGCCAGTAAGGACGCCACAAAGACGCTTTACCTACAGTTTCTTCAGGGTATGCTTGAGGCTCTTCGTACGGTGCTGTATCTATAAATTTCTTCGTAGAGTTGTTGAAGAAATCATCAAACATGCAGTAAGACGCATCGGCTTGAACTTTAGAACGAAAATCAGCTAGATCTTTACCTTGAACGAGAAGGCGTGGACGCTCTTCACTAAGGGTATCTAGGAATGATAGGTCGAAGTCACGTTTTTGAACTTCGATAGGAAGTAGGTCTACTAGGTTACCAGCTGAAGTATCGTTCTCCAGCTTCATCTTCCTGATCGCATCAAGTGCTTTATCACTGCTCATGTCTACTCTCTTATCAAAAATTTGATGTTAGGGGTAATGATTAAAATTAATTAAACTTATTGTAATACAATTAGTCGATTCCGAGAAAAGATTCCTTTTATTTTATTTCAATTTCGTGACCTGAATCAGAACTCTGAGCATAGAGTTTCACTGGATGTATGCACCTTTACACTGATGTCAGCTTAAAATCTTAAGGCCAATTATAGTTATAATGAGAATATTCACTTGCCATACTAATGGCCTAATAACGCGCGTACCTCTCTGACATATCTCACCTGCTCCAGTTAAACCTGGCTACCCAAGTTAGAAAAACCACTTATAAGCCATTGAACTTATTGGAATTTAACCAATAACTAACTAAAGTTACTTTAACTTTGGATAATTAGGCTTAACTATAAGCAATACTTGAGTAGAGAGTGATAAATGCCACAAAAAACCAAGCATATCCCTGTAATCCAAACTCAATACGCACGAATCTTCGTCGAATTGTTTGCAAAGCATGGATTTGACCTGCACCAACTACTACGAGATTCCGAACTGCCCGCAGATCTTATGCAACAAAATAGCGATTTTGTTCCAGCTCAAAGTTTAAAACGCCTTATCTATCTAGTTTCTGCGCAACTTGGAGTAACCAATCTTGCCGACCTACTAACATTAGCATTTCGACACAATATTATTCCTAAATTGGTAGGCCGTCTAAATGAGTATGATACCGTAGGTGATGTGCTCAAAGAGGCCGATACTATCTTTAGTGCGGACTCACCTGGCTCTACGGTATATTGCGATGACGAGCATGGGCAATTGTGGTTTAGTCGTAAAACGAATATTGACGCCGACCAGCCATTCCAATGGAACGAACTGTTCTCTATTTTGTATATTCAAGAGTTTATCAGTGCCCTTACCAACCAGCAGTGGCACGCGAACAAAGTTCGATTGCAAGGTAGTGAATACGATATTGTTAAATCTGTGCTAGATGATCAGTGTCAGATTTTTATCAGCCAAGACTCGACAGCGGTTTATATTCCACCGGAGATAGCCTCTCATCCGTTGTCGTTGCATCAAACCAGCCCACAGCCGATAACCTGGCATACCAGTTTTACCGATAGTGTATTTGAAGCGCTTCACCCATATTGTAATGAACAGAGCCTCAATATTAACGAGGCGGCAGGCATACTGGGGTTTTCGGTTCGTACTCTGCAACGAAAGTTAAAAGAAGAGCACACCAGCTTTCGCAAACTTAAAGAGAGCATAATATTGTCGATTGCATGTGATCTCATGGAACAAGATAAAAGCCTCACCTTTATATCTAGGCAGCTGGGCTATCAGAATATCTCGCACTTCTCCCGAGCATTTAAACGTATTTCAGGGCTAACCCCAAAGCTATACAAGAAGTCGTTATTGAACATTGACTCACTACCATAAAAAATCCCGCCTCAAATGGGCGGGATAGATTATCAAACTACAGTGGGCAACTTATTTGGACTTAACTTCACTCATAAGCTGTTTTACTGCTGTCTCTAGCTGTACATCTCGGTTACGAGCAATGCTATTCGGGTAGTTGTGTACCGTGACATCTGGCACGATATCTTGATTTTCTAACCAACGACCTTTGGCATCTTTCATTCCCAATTGTGGAACACCGTAAATCAACAGCGGATTTTGCTGTTTCTGCCAGTTAACAAAGGTGCCAGTGCCTGGAACCGAGTCCCCTACAACCTTACCTAATTTATTATCTTGATAAAGCTTAGCCACAACCGAAGCATCCGAGTAACAGGATGCATTTACCAGTAATATCGTCGGTTTAGTCCAGCGTTTTAGCGGGAAGCTCGCCGCTTTATAGCCATCGCGACTTACCGCTGAGCCATACTCTACACCAGACAAAAGATCGACAATTTGGTCATGCAGATTACCACCACCGTTATATCGAATGTCGATAACAACCGCATCTTTATCGCTATTTTCACCAAACAGTTTATCAACTAGGTTCTTGTAGCTTTCCGAGTTCATCGCGGGAATATGCACGTAGCCTATCTTCCCTTTAGACAATGACTTAGTAAGTTGTTTGTTGTTTTCAACCCAATAATGATAAGAGAGACGATATTCATCGCGATACCCTACAGGGAATACTTGAACATCGGTTGCTTTATCTTCATTCGGTTTAACCACGGACAATGTGGTCGGCTTATCAACTAAATTTCGTAGATAAGGATAGATATCATCGGACTTGCTAATTGCCTTGCCGTTAACCGCCTTAATAATAGTGCCCGCGACAATTGGGGCATTTGGTAAGTCAGATGGTCCGTTTGGTAGAACTTGATCAACTCGCACCCCATCGCCTTCATAGCGATCATCATAGAACAAACCTAGGCTTGCTACCTTCTCCCAGTCCTGACCTTGACCGAAGTAATATGCTCCGGTGTGAGATGCATTTAACTCTCCTACCATTTCGCTTAGTAGTATAGAGAAGTCTTGATAGGTATGAATCGATGGTAAGTGACGTGCATAGCTCTCTTTCAATCCGGCCCAATCTACACCGTGTAATTTGGCATCATAAAAGTGCTTCTGAGTGAGTCTCCATACATGACTGAAGATATAGTCTCGCTCTTTGGCAAAATCAAACTCCGCTTGAAGATCAAAGGCTTGCACTTTTGATTGATGAGTAGCTAAGTTGTATTTCTCAACCGTTCCATTTCCAAGTATGGCAATAGATGCGCCATCTTCTGCTAATGTAATTTGCTTAACACTGGCTTCAGGACGAGTAAATAGTGGCTTAAACTCTCCAGTAGCAACGTTAAAGCTTGCAAACACCAAGTTCTCTTTTTGAGAATAAGCAACTAATAAATCTTTATTGTCGGAAGATAAAGCGGCAAATTCAATCTCTAACGAGAATGGCGTTAAGCGATGCAAACGCTGATCAAGGCCCTTCAGGTCAACCTGAGTTGGTTGCGGCTTAGCCTTACCTTCTTTGTGTTTTTGTTTACCTTGTTTAGCTTCCGTGTTGGCTTTTATCTCATGAGCATCTTGATGCTTGAACCAGTTGTATTCAGTGAACTTATTTAATGCTACTCCATAGACATCGATCTGTGTCGGAGATCCATCCAACTGAGTCACACCGTCTTTGGTTGTAAGCCAATATGCTATTTGACCATCTTTAGAAAAGATCGGAGCATATTTCATAAATCCGCTATTACTGATCACTTCCCTACTGTCAGGCTTTGAGGTATCCAACATAACAATCTTGTTGGTACCTAAGATGCTGCCGTTGCGAGAAATCAGATAGCGACTATCTGGTGACCAGTTGTAATCCCAATCTCCACGAGCGTAAGAATACAATTCATCGGCTTTGATCAGCGGCATAATTGACTGATCTTTTAGGGTCTCTACAACTAAGCTATAAGTATCGACTCGATACGCCAGTTTTAGGTTGTCAGGAGAGAGTGACGGCTGGGTTTCATCCTTAGGAGTATTGGTGATAGCGGTTTCAGTGATTTTAGTTGCACCAATAAAGCCTTCTTGTGAAGCATCTATCTCGCTTTTGAATATATCCCAATTACCATTTCGCTCAGAGCTGTAATAGAGCGATTTGCCATCTGCAGAGAACGATACATCTCGCTCTTGCGCCGCAGTATGAGTGACACGCACTACACTGCCAGATGACATAGAAACCACAAAGATGTCGCCACGAGCGACAATCGCAGCTTCAGAGCCAGATGGCGATACGGCAAACTGTGATGCTTGATAGCTCAGATTTACGTTACGTTCACCATTTTGCATACCCTGCTTGCGAATACGTATATCAATTCGATGTGGTTTTGCATCCGCAGAGGGTTTAATCCACACATCACCATCGTAACTAAATGCCAAGTCGTTATTATTGCTCACCGACAATGTACGTATTGGGTGTTTATCAAAGAAGGTTTGCTGCTCTGGTTTTGCCGATAAATTGCTGAGATCTTTACGCCAAACGTTGAATGAACCTGAGCGCTCTGAGAGATAATACATTGCATTATCATCAGCAGACCAATGAGCATCGCGGTCCTCACCTTTGAACTTAGTCAACTGCAAGTGTTTACCATCTTGATAGAGCCAAATATCACGCGCCGCTGAAGAAGTATGATGTTTTCTCCATGGCTGCTCATTGAACGATGGTCTATCTGTATATAAGAAGCTCTGCTTATTATGCGCACTGGCAAAGCTACTAATACCGTTGCCTAACACTAGGTGCTCACGGCCTCCCTTCGCGGCCACAGAATACAGATAATAAGCCGCGCCTGAATAACCGTTGTTTACATTGACATCGGTGCGTCCAATACGACGAGATTCAAAATACACCGTGTTACCATCAGAGCTAAATGCATAGGGAACGTCGCCACTTGGGTGATAGGTCAAACGCTGTAATTCACCAGAATCGACGTTCATAGTAAATACGTCACCCGAACCATAGCGGTTCGACATAAAAGCGATCGTTTGATTATTTGGAGACCAGATAGGGTGACTACTATAAACAGACTCACTGGTTAAAGGGATAGCATCCCCCCCTTTACTTGGAACTAACCAAAGTTGACCTGCATATCGAAATACGACCTGAGATCCATCGGGAGACACAGCGACATCACGATACCAATTTGTAGAATTCGGAGTCGTTACCTGATCTGCTGGTGCGGCAACACTTACCGCTGTTGAGACCACAAATAGACCGAATGCTTGAGCTAAGCGGTTTAACACGGAGAAATCCCTTGTAGATAAAAGGCAAAGATTAACAAACTGATGCTCCTAATTGCGCAACATTAACGATAAGTAAGGTTGCAATAAAAACACCAATTCCAACCGAACTATTGGCTACATAAGTAATACTGCATTTCGCTTAATAATTGACCTATATACCAAAATTAACTCTAGTTTACTTTTTAACCAGCTGCGACATTTCGCAACACCTTGCTGGTAAACCTTGATATTCACCTATTGTCATAAAAATTTCTTATTTCATGAGCTGCGAGACAATTGACAAATCATTCTAATACTTTAGTATCAAACGCATCTGGTGTCAGAGTTGTTGATGCAAGCACTACCAAGTAAAAGCAAGATTGTAAAAATCTGCCTTTGCTTATATGTAACATGAGTAATTCAAATGCCCAGTAAAACCAAATCAAAACATATTTATTTAAGGGGCAGTTATGTCTAAAGCAACAGGCACAGTAAAGTGGTTCAACGAAACTAAAGGCTTCGGTTTTATCTCTCAAGATGATGGTGGCGCAGATGTATTCGTACACTTCCGTGCAATCGCAACTGACGGTTTCAAAACACTAGCAGAAGGTCAAAAGGTTTCTTTTGACGTTGAGCAAGGTCAAAAAGGCCCTCAAGCTGCAAACGTAGTTGTTCTATAATTTTATAACTACCTGAAAATTCTAGAATGCCACTTTTTAAGTGGCATTTTTTTTACTTCAAAATCGTATAAGCCATAAAAAATACCTAACAATTCGGTAATTTAGTTTTAATTTCTGTCCAACAAATCATCTTGCATATGCCAATCTGGCAAAGATAAAATCCATCCCTGTTTGTTACTATCGGTCCCAATATGTTATCGAACCAACTTATGATGCTATTAGCCATGGTGGAACGCGCATCTTTATTATTGATGGCGCTTTATTTCGTCACACATATGAAAATTTTTCAGACCATCATAACCAAACAGAGTCGTAGCACATTAGAGCTCACCGTATTAGCCCTTTTCTTTACCGTCTTTGCCATCTTTAGTACCTATACAGGGGTACATGTTGAAGGCTCCTTGGTGAACGTACGGATTATATCTATCGTATCTGGCGGTGTATTGTTTGGGCCTTGGATCGGTATCCCGGTGGGATTGATTTCTGGAGTTCATCGATATCTGATTGACCTTAATGGCCCCTCTTCCATCCCATGTTTGATTACTAGCATATTGGCCGGGATACTCGCTTCAGTGGTGCATATTCGCGCCAATTATTCCAACTATGCAAAATACGGCTTTTTAGTTGCCGCCAGTTGTGAAGTATTAACAATGACGCTGATCATTGGCTTAGACCAAGATACCGTACTGTCCCATTCTATCGTGAATGCGATTGCGCTACCGATGATCTTAGGTTCTTTGTGCGTCATCCTTATCATTAAATGGCTTCAGGATATGGAAAGCGAGAAAGACAAAATTGCGGCCTATCAAGCAAAGCAAGCCCTTAAGGTTGCCAACCAAACCCTGCCTCATATTCGAAAAAATTCCAATGATGCGCTTAAACAAGTTTGTGCCATTATTAAAAATGAATGTAACGCCGATGCTGTTGCCATTACCGACACCCGTGATGTGCAGGTTTATGTGGGATACAGAGAAGAGCAGTTTTCTAACCACCATACCCAAATTAGCCGTATGACCCAAACTGCGATAAAAAGCGGCACCATTATTGAAAGTAATAACCTGCAAGAGCATACCTTTCGTTCGTTAATGATCATCCCGTTATCCGACAACAGCAATGTAACTGGCACATTAAAGATCTTCTTTAACAAACCTCATCAAATCACTCTGGCTCTGCATGAAATGGCCATTGGTTTATCGCAGCTTATTTCGACACAACTAGAGGTTGCTAAGGTTGAAAAACTTAAGACGATGGCAAATGAGGCTGAGTTCGGTGCACTACAAAACAAGATTAACCCACATTTTCTATTTAACACGCTAAATGCCATATCAACCTTGATCCGTATCGAACCTGACAAAGCCAGAGATCTTGTGGGAAAATTGGCCGGATTTATGCGCTTCAATCTAGAAAATGTTGATGAGATGATCCCCCTTGAAAGCGAGCTACAGCAAGTAAAAGATTATGTAGCCATTGAAACAGCGCGCTTTGGAAACAAACTCAACATTGAGTTTGATGTCGATACTGTCAATACTTCTCTACCACCACTACTTATTCAACCGCTGGTTGAAAACGCTATCGGCCACGGCATCATCCCTACTGGGCGTGGTGGCACTGTATTAATTCGGGTTAAACAAAACCCCCACGATATTAAAGTAACTGTTCGTGATGATGGTGTGGGTATCCCGCAATCAGTTATTAAGCAGATTTATTCTGGTACTATCGAGTCGAAAAGGATTGGACTTAACAATGTTCACCAAAGAATTAAATTGCTATATGGTGAGGGGCTAATGATTGAACGCCTCGATTCAGGTACTTGTATCTCATTTGTAATTCCGACAGGGCAAGCATGATGACAACCGCAATCTTAGTGGAAGACGAATATTTGGCTCGAGAGGAGCTCAAATATCTGATCAATAAATACAGCTCAATCGAAATCGTTGCGGAATTTGATGATGGGTTACAAGCTCTTGAGTATCTGCAAGATGCAGAAATCGATATCGCATTTTTAGATATTAACCTGCCATCGGTTAACGGCATGTTGTTAGCAAAAAGCCTGTATAACTCTAAATGCCCTCCGAAAATCATATTCACTACCGCCTATCGTGAACATGCCGCCGAAGCATTTGAAATTGAAGCTTTTGACTATATTCTTAAGCCATTTAGCGAAGTTAGGGTACAAAAGACCCTTGAAAAGCTCACCCAACAACAGGTCGAGACCTCTTGTGCGCCGGAATTAACTCCATCTAATAGTGATGTGAAAGAAAGCCTTAACCTATATCAAAATAACCGCATCCGAATCATGCCCGTCACCGACATTATCCTTGCATGTGCAAACGGTAAGATCACAGATGTCGAAACGATACACGGGCTATTCACTTCACCTATGATGCTCAGTGATTTTGTTGAGCAAACCAACAACCCACGCTTCTTTCGAGCCCATCGCTCATACTGGATAAACCTCGATAAGATTGAGGAGATTATTCCATGGGCTAGCAGTACCTATCGCATTAAACTTAATAGGTCAGATACCTTGGTTCCCGTCAGCCGGTCTAATATAAAACCATTTAGGGAGTTAATGGGATTGTAATTCATTCCCTATTCTTGCAGTTCATTCCGCTGCAATTACAGTTGATTTTTTATCGTCTGTTGTGCCTTGAAGCGTGATCAATTGTTGCTTAAGTTAGCCCCAACTTAACTGATTCAACAATTATCAAAGGTACTCAACAATGAGCAATCCTATTCGTCCACGTGACAAATGGTTTACCCTAATCGGCACTGTACTGATCGAATTTGCCCTAGGTTCGGTTTATACCTGGAGCCTATTTAACGCCCACTTGGCAGACAAACTTGATGAACCAGTGAAGCAAGTTGCTTTTGCATTCGGTCTATTGAGCCTTGCATTAGCCGTTGCCTCTTCGCTTTCCGGTAAACTGCAAGAGCGTTTTGGCGCTAAGAAAGTGTTAGTTTTCTCAGGACTGTTACTTGGAGCAAGCCTCTATCTAACCTCAATCTCATCTAGCCTAACAGCTCTGTATCTTTGTGCTGGCTTCTTGGTTGGATTCGCAGACGGTACTGGTTACCTACTTGCCCTTACTAACTGCATTAAGTTCTTCCCAAATAACAAAGGCATTGCTTCTGCATGTGCGATCGGTGCATACGGCTTGGGTAGCTTAGGCTTCAAATACATCAACATGTACACCTTAACTCACTTTGGCCTTGACCATGCGTTTGATGTTTGGGGCGTAATTGCAATGGTGCTGGTTTTGATTGGTGCATTACTTGTTGTTGAAGCACCAAAGACAACAGCGCAGCCATCAAACAACGCACAGACACCAACCCATGGTAGCTTTACTCTAAAACAAGCCATGAGCAAACCTCAGTTTTACATGTTGGCTCTAATGTTCACCACTGTATGCATGTCAGGTCTGTATGCTATCGGTATTGCTAAAGACATCGGCCAAAACTACGTTCACTTATCAGCAGGCATCGCCGCTACAGCGGTTTCAGTTATTGCGGTTGCAAACCTAGGCGGTCGTATCGTACTTGGTGTACTTTCGGACAAAATTACACGCGTATACGTTATTACTATTGCACTTGTAATATGTCTTGCGGGTGTGAGCACCTTGATCTTCATCGCGCCAACACTGCATACCTTCTATCTATCACTAGCATGTATTGCGTTTAGCTTTGGCGGCACAATCACCGTTTACCCTTCTTTGGTAAGTGACTTCTTTGGCCTAGAAAATGTAGCGAAAAACTACGGCATTATTTATCTAGGGTTTGGTATCGGTAGCTTTGCAGGTTCTCTAATTGCCTCGTTATTTGGCGGATTCCTAGCAACCTTCCACGTAATGTTAGCGCTGATTGTTATTTCAATTGTCCTGTCGCTAATAATCAAAAAACCAAACTACTCATTCGCTATCAACTAAACGCCCTATCACATTTATAGACGCTGATTTAGCATACAAATGAATAAAGCCAATGCAGTAAACTGCATTGGCTTTTTATTTTTAAATGTAGAGGTTTATTACGCCTCAGCCGAAAAAATACGCGATCAGCATAATGATGACAAAAACCCCAAGCGTACCCTTAAACAAAGGCGTCAAACTCGCAGTTCCACCCTTTGGCGCTTTATTGCAACATCCCATGACTTTCCTTCCTGTTAACGTTGACCGCAGATAAACATAGCACTTATGCCCTACACCCAAGTCAAACAACAATCCTAGTCTTCATCCAGTTATCAATATTAGTATCCCCTTTTATATATGGACACCCAATAATTTTAGCTATCAAAGCGATACTTAACCGCTACATGGTAAAGCTTAAAAAATGCGTTCAAATCGGATGAATGTTGATTAATGCCGTGAAATTGACATTAAAATACGTAAATTAGGGAATTTAAGGCGTGCCGTATCGTTAGCTAAGCTAATTAATATGGAGATGTGATGAATATGAGTAAATAGAGCGAGTGGTCAGTGCAAACATCGTCGCAGTTGGTTCTTTTTGGCTATCCATCGCCTGCCTGTGTGCTCAGCAAATAACGCCAACTCATCCAGTGTTCCGACCGCTCCTTGATAATCTTTGCCAAAATTACTGGCTAAGCTCATCCAAGTCTCTGTATCTAAGCCAAGTGAGTACAGTAGTTTCGGGTGTGAAGCGACAATTGCACCGGGTTTGTCATTTCGAATAGTACGGCCACTCCAATCCACTAGTTCAATATAATCGAGTAATGAATACGGAATGCCTCGCTGCTCGGACTCACTGGTATCGCCAACAAAACCAAATAATCCCTTCTGGTTACAAGGGGGCTCGCTTTGCTGTTCATCTTGATGTGACACTCCGTGAACACGCTCATAAACGGAGGTGTATTCAGACGCTTCGATACTGTCGTTGATGCCTGCGCGTATGGGGTTCAAATCGACATAAGCCATGCACGTTAATAAGGCTTCTTCATCAAGTAACGCTTGAGACTTAAAGCGCCCCTCCCAAAACCTTCCGGAGCAGTCATCTTCTGCGTTGGCTTTGCGCGCAATAAACTCATTTAGGCTGCGCATGAACCATGAAATATCAATCAGGCGCTCTCGCCAATCATTGATGATACTAAGAGCCGCTTTACTTTCAACTTCAGCGCAGGTTTGCTTTCTTAGCCAGCGCTGAACTAATACGGGAAGTGAGTACAACTGCCCCCATCTCCAACAGACCTCTTCATCACTAAGCTGTTGATTTAATTTCTCATCGACATGCAGCACAATGTGGTAATGATTTGACATCACCGCATAGGCGCAGATATCCATACTAAATACCGTCGACAAATAATGCATCCGCTCAACCACCCATGCTCGGCGGTGCTCAAATGATTGCCCTGTATATTTATCGTCGCCACACAGATAGGCTCGACGAACACAACGCGAGATACAATGGTAATAAGGGGTATCAGAAAGGGAGACTTGAGACTGTCGAGATTGGGTCATAGCAACTACCTCCAGATGCACTGTATATCAATTAAAGCTAGTTGTAGAGTTAAGAGGCGTCAATATTAATGGGTGTCCGCTAATTTCTCGATGGGTGTCAGCTAATTTCTTGCTCTAATTTCTTGTGCGAAAAATAAAATAATGCGTATAAAAAAAGACGCCAAGGCGCCTTTAATCTGTTTTGTCATTAGCCTATGTGACTATGATCTCCATAGCACCTTCACGATATGCCAGCCAAATTTGGTCTTCACCAAATGTGGGGTTATGGTCTCTTCTTTGAACACCACTCGGTCAAATTGCGGAACCATCTGACCTTGCTTGAACTCACCCAGATCACCGCCTTTTTTACCAGATGGACAGTTTGAGTATTTTCGAGCCAAGGTCTGGAATTTGGCACCTTTCTTAAGTTGTTTAACTATGTCTTCTGCTTGGTCTTTGTGTTTAACCAAAATATGTAAGGCGTGTGCGGTACGTGCCATGATGAGTTCTCTGTTTGTTAGCTTTGAGTGGACTTTATCATAACCTGCATCAGATCGAAATTGAGCGGCCTTCTGTTATCAATACTGTTAGTTAATCGCAACAAGTACCCTTTGATTTTCACATTGCATTGACATTTAAGTGCCTGTTACGTCATTAAAAAATTTTGTCACGAAACAATGCTTTTTTTACTAGATGCAGATCCAATTGCTCGGTACACTGACATAAATCAAGTAAAGGAGAAAATCATGTCTCAAACATATAAAGAACCAGAAGTCTGTGAAGCATGTGGTGTTGCAGGTGAGATGGGATTTGTCATTAAAGAAGGCCAAGAAGTTTCAGAGGTTTCTCTTTATGCGGCTTCAAAGGAAGCAGTAGAAGCTGAATTTGATAAGTATTTGGCTCTTGCTTTGCAAGTAAACCAAGCCACTGAACACAAAATTGAAATTATTGAAGGTGAGCAGTTCGAACTTAACGCTCAATTCAAATTTGAAGTAAGTGCTGAAAAACTGATTTTTGATCTTAAGTGCCGTTCATTAGCACGCTAATTTATTGCTTTAGATATTAAAAGAGTCGGTTAATACCGACTCTTTTTTTTAACTAACCAAAATTACGCTGCATGCTGCTTATCAACCGACAAGTTACGCACTGGATTAGCATATCCATCAAGCAGATACTGATGCGCACCGTCATCAAGCTGTGCTAATTTTTGCTGAAGATTGTCACGAGTCTTGTCATCAATTGAAGCATTCTCAACATCCGCAGCTAACAAGTTAATTGGGAACAACTTGTAGTTGGCATGGATTTGTCGATCGATTTCAGCGGCCAATGCATCGGGCGTATCAATATCACCCTCTATCACATCACCAAAGCTCACCTGGATACGACCTTTGTAGCCAGTAATCCCCTTTACAATACTTTCGATATCTTCAAATTCAGACTTCTCATAGCTACCTTGGGTTGCTTTTTGATGCAGCTCTTTCGCTTTAGCCAAATCACACGGATCATATTCATATGAAATTGCGACTGGGACTATCTTTAACGACTTAACGTACTCAGCAAACGGCAGCTTACGCTTGCGTCCTTCAAGCTGAATCATCTTAATTATCGCGGGATCGGTAAAATCATTACCATCTTTAGCTCGCCCTTCTTTTTGAGCGATCCAAATTGAATTACGGGTTTCTAGTGAGTGCTTAATATATGAAGACAATAGGCCGAGCGTCTTCAACATTTCACGAGGCCCTTTTGCTGAACGCTTAACAATGAAGCTCTTGTTGATCTTCATAAGCTCCGTTGCACAAGGTTTGCGTAATAGGTTATCCCCTATCGCAATACGTACCGTTTGGTGTTGTGAGTTGTGCAGACCGTAATTGACGAGCGCCGGATCCATTGCAATATCGCGATGATTTGAAATGAACAAGTAGGATGACTCTTTGTTCAGCTTATCCAAGCCCTCAAAGGTAACGCTATCGGCAGTACTATCTAGTGCTTTGTTTAGATATTTTTCAACCTCAACTTGAACAGACTTAACCGAATTTAGTTTACCCCAACGACGCTTAAGATACGTCTTAACTAACGGAGATATAATCCCGCGTAACCATTTAGGAATATGCGCAAATTTATAGCTTAACACCGCAGAAATAAACTCTTCATCATCAATCAAACGTTGAATCGCAGGAGCTATCTCCTCATCATTGTATGGACGAATCTCTTGGTAAATATCGTTCTCAGTAGACATATTTTCTTTCAACAACTTAGAATTAAGCCGATTCTACGATGTATCGCGCCAATATACAGCCTCTAATGTCCATTATTAATTATGGTCTGACCACAAAATCAGAATAATCCCATCAATATCTGATTTGGCTTATTCATCAATACGCGATACCCTTAGCCAAACCATTATTTTTTAATATTGTTATGCACTACGCTATCGCCTTTAACTGCGCACACTTTGACTTCCTTAAGCTTACATCCCGTAAACCTACATTAAAGCATCAACTGATCCACGTAACCGAAGGATTGGTCATGGTTCGATTGGGTAAACAAGAATATGCATTTGGAAAGGGTGATACCTTCTGGTTACCAGCAGGTTGCTTAGCAGCACTTAGCTACTTCCCTAGCACCCAAGTTCAAACCATTGAAGTTTCGCAACGAGTAAGCGATGTATTCCCGCATCAAGCAGGCTATATTCAGCTCACTACGCTTCTACAGGGGCTCATTAGTAAGCTATCTAAAGTACCCGCGGACTCAGAGCAAGCAAAAGCCTTACTCGCTGTAATTCAATACGAGCTCACTGAATTAAAACCTAAGCTCAATCTAACGCCGCTCAGTAACAAGCTTGCCAACTGGCAATTAGACAGCAGTAAAATCAAAGCAGAAACAGTATTGGTATTGAAGGTACGGGAAGCAGAAAAGATGCGTCTATCGGGTAAAAAAGTAGAGCAGATTGCGCAGAAATGGTTCGATAACAACGATGAGGCGTATAGGGCTATATCCGTTGCTGTTCTAGGTAACAAAGAGAAGTAATTAAAACGGCAATTCAACCTGAATATGGACCACGTCTTCGAATTCATCATGCCACTGATAATCAAGGCGTAATCTAGGCTCGTTCTTCTTTTTTGTGCCTATGCCCACACTTAGCAATACCCCATGAGTTCGGATCCACTCTTCGTAGGAAAGATCACTGTCGTTTCCTTCAAATTCATGAGGGCGATAAAACCCGAGCCCAAAATAACCTTGCTTGACATGCTGAGTTAAGATCGGGTCTTCAACACTCTTTAGCATCCAATCAGACCAGTAATTAAGGTCTGTTTTTTCGTTTTGCTGCTTAATGTGAGTGGCTACTAGAAATTTGTCGACTAACATATCTACTGAATCCACAATATCTTCACAAAGTTGCAAAGTAGACTCAACCATAACCAATGATTCAGACGGATCGCGATCATCAATGCATGCCAAAGTGCCTGCTGAAAAACAGGTACACCCAGACAAGGCGAGGATACTATGATAGCGATTCATTAAAGTTCGATCCTTAAACGTAAAAATCAGTTAGATAACAACACTAAAGCTTGAGGTATAATCCCTTTTTTTGCAACATGCTAACAACATTAGTGCTAGTTAAATTGTTGATTTCTTGACTGTGTTCAACTTTCTTACGTATATCAGTGCTGCGAATGTCATGGGTTTGCGGGCAGGCTAAAACACTCCAGCGTCGTAATATTTCATCAGACTTATCAAACTTAGAAAAACTAAATAGGTTGTCAGGCCCCATAACGAAGGTAAATTCGTCCGTGGGAGAATCCAATTGCAATGCTTCGAGTACCTGAAATGTGGTTACCCTATCTATGCCATTGTATAACGCTTGCTCGACCCTACTCAGCGCAACGTTGCGGCATCTAATATCCCCAATAAAAGCCTCAACTAGCTCACAGCGCACGGCATAATCAAGCATCTCTTTGCCCCATGCATGGGCGATACTCGGCACCAATAAAACCTTGTCAAAATGCGATAGGCGCTCGACAACACTTAGATGACCATAGTGTGGTGGGTTAAAAGCACTGCCAAAAACAGCAATATTTGCCATAGGATAAGTCCTTTGGGTATAGCATCAGAGGGAGAATTGGGTATATCATAACAAAAACTTTCATTTTATATCTAAGCACTAGCCCTCAATAATTACGATATTTATGCAGTCGGGGCTCTGCCATCTTCAGGAATTTTTATCATGGAACAACAAATCCGTCAGCTGATGCATGTTTTACCAGAAATTGATGCCGACCTAGAAATACAGCGCCGCATTGCCTTCATTAAGAGCAAGCTAACAGAATCCGGTTGTAAGGCCTTGGTATTAGGTATCAGTGGCGGCGTAGATTCCACTACATGTGGTCGTCTCGCTCAACTTGCGGTTGAAGAGCTATCTAAAGAAACTGGGCAAAACTATCAATTTATTGCCGTGCGCCTTCCATATGGTATTCAAAAAGATGAGGATGAAGCGCAACTGGCCCTCTCTTTCATCAAGCCTACTCATTCTATTTCTGTCAATATCGCCGAGGGTGTGGATGGACTGCACAAAGCGAGCCATATAGCACTGGAAGGCACCGGTTTACTGCCTACAGAAAATGAAAAAATTGACTTCATCAAAGGCAATGTTAAAGCGCGTGCGCGCATGGTTGCTCAATACGAGGTTGCAGGATACGTTGGTGGCTTGGTTTTAGGAACCGATCACTCAGCTGAAAATATCACCGGTTTCTATACCAAATTTGGTGATGGTGCGTGTGATTTGGCACCACTATTTGGCCTGAGCAAACGTCAAGTGCGTCAAGTGGCGGCAAAACTGGGCGCTCCACAACTGTTAGTACACAAGGTGCCTACCGCTGACCTTGAAGAGCTTGACCCACAAAAAGCAGATGAAAACGCGCTAGGCGTAACCTACGACGACATTGATAATTTCTTAGAAGGTAAGCCTCTGCCAGAGTCCGCTAAGCAGAAGATCATTGCTATTTACAAGCGTACCCAACACAAGCGCGAGCCCATCCCGACTATTTATGATTAATAGCTAGATAATAACTAACACAGACCCCTAAAATCTCGGAGCTTACTAGGTAATCCTCCGAGTTTTTTTGCCTAGCTACTTGAGTTTAAGAACCTACTCTACCTCAACATACTCGACAGGCTGTTGCGTCTCTAGGATTTCTATTTTATCACCTGCTTTAATCACCCCTTCGTTTAGCGCGACGATATTCATTCCGAAATAAACCGCACCTTTTTGGTCTGCTCGAAACTTAGCCAAGGTGATAGTTGGTTCTTTGTTTAGCATACGCTCGCCATCCTCAGGGTTTACCGTCGTCATCACGCAACGCTGACAAGGTTTCTTAACCTCAAATTCCACCTCTCCTATACGCAGGCGTTTCCAACTGTCCTCGGCGAAGGGTGCAACACCATCTACGACTAGATTGGTTCTAAATTGAGACATGGTTTGCGGCGCAGAGGCGCGGCGATTCAACTCATCCAGTGAACCTTGAGAAATCACAAGCAGTGGATAGCCATCAGCAAAACTGACATTGGTTTCTATTTTCTCTCGGTAGCGATTGGATTCTTTACCACAGTAAAGCAGCACTGCCTCACAACCGATAACTGCACTAAACCATTGATTGGCTTTCTCTGTGGTTGTGTAAGCATCAAAACGGTCACTCCATATTTTGCATTCAAATTCTTGCATCGCAAAATCTTGATAACACAACTTGAGGCTAGGATGATTTGGAGCACTCAATAACAAGCCATCGGCCAATAAACAGGCTTCGATGGTGACCATTTTAGGATGCTTACGCGCAGTAAGCATACGTCCTTGTAAGTCGGTTACAACAAAGCGACGGTCGAAGCTAATCCCCTGTTTTTCAACAAACACTCTAGATTGAGAGATACCAGCGGTAGATTTAATTGGATAGATATTTATTTCACTTAATTGAGCTTGATACTTCACTTTTAGTCCTTACTACCTGTCATTTTCTTTGCTTTTTCGGTATTATGCGCGCGCATTCACGAAATCGATTGCGTCAGACATAATATAAGCTGAATTAGTCGATCGACTCAAACAATTTGGACCTTAGGCGGGAGCACACAATGACCAGTTTAACCATTACACGCCCAGATGATTGGCACGTACATTTACGCGATGGCGAAGTATTAAAAGATACGGTTCGAGATATCAGTCGCTACAATGGTCGTGCGTTGATCATGCCTAATACGGTCCCGCCGATCACGGATACAGAACAAGCCCTTGCCTACCAAGCGCGCATCAACCAGCATAATCATTCAACCACATTTAAGCCGTTGATGGCGTTATATTTGACTGATAACACAACCAAACAAGATATCCAACAAGCGAAAGCGTCTGGTCAAGTTTTTGCGTGCAAATTATACCCAGCTGGGGCAACCACTAACTCTGATTCTGGTGTTACCGACGCTAAGAAGATATATCCAGTTCTTGAAGAGATGGAAAAACAAGGCCTGCTGCTTCTTATTCATGGCGAAGTGACCGCTCATGATGTCGATATTTTTGACCGAGAGAAAGCATTTCTAGATACCGTATTGGCACCAATTGTAAATGACTTCCCGAACCTAAAAATTGTACTTGAGCATATTACTACAGCCGATGCTGCAAATTTTGTTAGCAAAGCCGGTGACAACGTAGCGGCAACCATTACTGCCCATCACCTAATGTATAACCGCAACCATATGTTAGCAGGCGGTATCCGTCCGCATTTCTATTGCCTGCCTATCCTTAAGCGCAATACACACCAACAAGCACTAGTGGCTGCGGCAACCAGTGGCAGCAAGAAGTTCTTTATTGGTACAGACTCTGCACCACATGCGAAAGGCCGTAAAGAAACAGCCTGTGGCTGTGCGGGCTCTTATACAGCCCATGCCGCGCTAGAGCTGTATGCTGAAGTATTCGAAGCCGAAGGAAAGCTGGAAAACCTAGAAGCATTTGCAAGCCTAAATGGCCCTGACTTTTATGGCCAACCACGCAACCAAGATACTGTTACCCTTACTAAAAAAGAGTGGCCGGTACCTGAAACCATGCCATTTGGTAGCGACATTGTTGTGCCAATTAAAGCGGGTGAGAATATGACTTGGAGCGTTGAGTAACACACTCATTGTCTATCAAAATATATAAGGGTTGCATTGGCAACCCTTTTTAATTGTAGCGTGTGAACGTTTCGTATATATCATCAGACATCCATTCTACGCCCTAAAACAGTGCGCACTACCTCACCAATATAGTGCGCCATTACAAAGCTGTGTGTCCTCATATTCAGTCAGCCCTAGCCACCACCTACGATTAATGACATATTCCATTGTGGAACAGATATTGCTAAGTTTTAGTTAGCACTCATCTCTATCTCTACAAGGACGTTCATCATGCAAGAAGCACTTACGGTTATTTTAGCTGGGGGAATGGGCTCACGCCTTGCGCCTCTGACTCAAGATAGAGCCAAACCCGCCGTTCCATTTGGTGGCAAGTATCGCATCATCGATTTTACATTGAGCAACTGTCTACACTCTGGTCTAAGGCGCATCTTGGTACTCACCCAGTACAAATCCCATTCACTACAAAAACACCTGCGTGATGGATGGTCTATCTTCAATCCCGAATTGGGTGAATACATTACCGCTGTCCCCCCACAAATGCGCACCGGTGACAACTGGTATGAAGGCACAGCTGATGCCATCTATCAAAACCTATGGCTACTCAGCCGCAGTGAAGCCAAGTACGTTGTGGTGTTGTCTGGGGACCATATTTACCGTATGGACTATAAACCGATGCTAGAGCAACACAAATCTACAGGCGCAGACCTTACTATTGCCTGTATGAAAGTTCCGGTCGCTGATGCGTCTTCATTTGGTGTAATGAATACTGATTCAGATAAAAAGATTACTTCGTTTTTAGAAAAGCCTTCCTCTCCACCCACCCTAAAAGATGACCCTCAGCACAGCCTTGCCTCAATGGGGATCTATATTTTCAGCATTGAAGCACTCACCCAAGCACTCGAATCCGATGCAGCCCAAGTGGATTCATCACACGATTTTGGGCATAACATCATTCCAAAACTCATTGATGGTCAAAAGGTGTACGCTTACCACTTTGGCGAACAAGAAGGCCGAGTCAGTCAAGATGTATACTGGCGTGATGTGGGCACGATTGACTCGTTATACCAAGCCAATATGGACTTACTAAGCCCAGTACCTCCCATAGATTTATATCAAGATAACTGGGGAATTCGCACCTATGAACGCCAAAGACCCGCATCTAGAACCGTGCCTTCTGCCACCGGCAATCAGGGAATATCGATTAACTCTATTGTTGCCAATGGGGTTGTGATTAGTGGTGGTTCGGTACAGCACTCTATTCTTTCGTCCAACGTAAAGGTGGGTGATGGAGCTACAATTCAAGATGCTATCTTATTTGACCAGGTTAAGGTGGGTGAGCACTGTCAGATAAAAAATTGCATTATCGACAAGCATGTTACCATCCCTGATGGCACCCTCATTGGGTTTGATCCCAAACAGGATAGAGAGCGTTTTACTATCTCAGAGCAAGGGATTGTCGTGGTACCCGAAGGCTATTCCTTTAATCAATAACCGTCACCAAATCAGACCTTTAGGATCAAGCTCTACTTCTTTCATGAGTAAGTGGAGCTGATTAGATAGCGTATCAGGATAGCTATACCAGCGCTCAAACACCTGATGTTGATCTCGCTGAGCCAACAACAAACGCCATTGACCATCTTGGCGTACAACCTTAGCCACTAATAAACGGTAATCACACTGGGTTGAATCTAGCTTAAAGCAAGCCTCTAAGAACTCCACTCCGTTTTCAATCGCCACAAAATCGACCTTTGCTATCTCCACCGGCACATTATGATTGCGGGAATCACACACCTGCAGTGCTAGCTTATTTATTTGATGTTGCTCAAGTTCTGATAGCACCATTCAACCCTCTTTAACTAATAGTCACAATTTCGTAAAAAACGAGTGATATGCTGTTAAAATCTATAAACCAAACTAGGAAACAACACATGCTCAAAGTGGCTCTAACGGCTCTGCTTACCGTTTTATGTGGCGTCGCACACGCCGCCCAAATCAATATCAGTGGTTCAACATCCGTTGCCCGCATAATGGATATTTTAGCTGAAGATTACAATAATCAACATTCCGATACCTATATCGCGGTACAAGGAGTGGGCTCTACCGCTGGGATCACCTTGGTAAAAAACGGTGTCTCTGCAATGGGTATGAGCTCGCGCTATCTGACCGAGCAAGAGTATAAAGACAATCTAATTGTTAAGCAGATCGCCTACGACGGCCTAACCGTTGTCGTCAACCATCAGAATCCAATTGCTAACCTTACTCGTGAGCAGTTATTTAAGATCTATCAAGGAACAATAACTAATTGGAAAGATGTTGGTGGTCAAGATCGCGCAATTGCCGTGGTAACAAGAGAGGTATCATCTGGTACACGTTACGCATTTGAAAACCAACTTGGCCTAACGCGAGTGCTAAATGATAGAAGAGTGTCTACCATCAGCCCTAATAACCTAGTAGTTAGTAGTAATAGCATGGTAAAAACGCTAGTGAGTGATAACGCACAAGCAATTGGATTTATCAGCATGGGATCAATTGATGCATCGATAAAACCGGTTCAGTTCAACGGTATTGCACCAAACTCCGAAAACTTACTCAGCGGGAAATATACCCTAGCACGTCCTTTTATTGTCTTTTATCACCAAGAGCTTACCGATAAAGATGCGCTGCAGTTTGTTAAGTTTGTCACCTCTGACAAAGCCAAAAACTTGATCGTTAACCACGGTTATACGCCTTACCACAATAAGTAAATACAAAAAATAAACACAAAAAAGCGGAGCTAAAATTAGCTCCGCTTTTTTATAATTTTGTCTAGAAATACAATCGAATCACCGATTCGGCTACACAGCCTGGGCGTCGTATCCCTTCAATCTCAACCTTTACCTCTTTGGTAATTTCGAGCCCTTTTTGAATAGGGGTAACCTTAATAAGCTTACACTTAGCTCTAATATTACTGCCTACCTTAATTGGGTAAGGGAAACGAACACGGTTCATTCCAAGGTTTACCGTCACCTTAGCAGTTGGGTATTGAGGCTTATCTGGATCCACTGCATCTGTCAATTTAGGAAGCAGTGCCAAGGTTAAGAAGCCATGCGCTATCGTTGATTTAAACGGTGACTCTTCACTGGCACGCTCAGGATCGGTATGGATCCATTGCATGTCTTGAGTAACCTTAGCGAAGGCATCGACACGTTGCTGATCAATGCTAAACCATTCACCAAGATAAACCTGCTCTCCAATCTCTGCACAAAGCTTATTATACAAAGCTTCGGCTTCTGGCTTCATCTCAATGGTATCATGAACCGGATTTACAACTTCTTCATTAACCGCAGACGTAGGAAAGTCTTTTCCCCAAGACTTAAATAAATGCTGAGATTGAGCACGAGTAACTAGCTCACTCCAGTAGTCTTTTAGAGAGGGTGACATCCTATCCACAAACTGCGAACGATGTCTCGACAGCGATTCACCCTTATGTTTAAGAATATCAACAACTTTCATGTTTGCTCCAATAAGGAAGTATGACCACTAATTTTGAACCAAATCACAATATTTCTCAATGCTTCATGCATATAGAATATAGTTTATTACAAAATTATGGCGGATTGGCTCGAATTATCGACATCTAGCACCCAATATCAAGGAAAAAATAGCAATAACAGCAAGTAATTAAGATTGTTGACTATTTCCTTAACGAATTTAGCTTAGCTTGAGCAATGCCAAAGATAGTGTCTATAGGATAGCTTCCCTCATCACTTGGCACACCCGCTTGCTTGCCGGTAAATAGCTCTATGGCTTCTGTTACATGTCCAATAGCCCAAATATTGAATTCTCCACGCTCAACAGCGGCAACGATATCCTTGCGTAACATGAGATTCTGCACATTCGATTGCGGAATAATCACCCCCTGTGACGCGTGACGGCCCTTAATAGCACATACATCAAAGAAGCCTTCGATTTTTTCATTAACCCCACCGATAGGCTGAGCCTCACCAAATTGATTCATTGAGCCGGTAATGGCGATATCTTGTCGATTGGGTTGCTTAGAGAATGCAGATACAACGGCGCAGAACTCCGCCATACTGGCGCTATCACCATCAACACCGCCATAGGACTGCTCAAAAGTAATATTAGTAGTTAAGGGAATTTTAGCCGTCTTACCAAATACCGAAGAAAGATAAGCAGTAAGTATCATCACACCTTTTGAATGAATGCTACCCCCCAAATCCACATTGCGCTCAATATCGATAACCTCGCCCGAACCATAAGCGGTGGTTGCAGTAATTCGATTTGGCGCACCAAACATATGATCGGAGGTGCTTAACACCGATAGCGCATTCACCTGCCCCACAGCCTCACCTTGAGTGTGAATAAGCGTCGTGCCATTAACGAAGCTTTCCATAACCGTTTGTTGCAGGCGATTTACGCGACACAGTTGGTTGCTTAACGCCTTATCAACGTGAGAGCTGCGGATAATATTCGCCTTGGCGGCACGTGCAATATAATTGGTTTCACGGAGTAAATTCGCAATATGCGCGGAATGTAAAGACAGCTTATTTTGGTCCCCGGCTCGGCGCGCACTGTGTTCAATAATTCGCGCCATTGCTTTTTTATCACAATGCAGCATTTTGTTATCGTGCACTATGCTCGATATAAAGCGGGTATAGTGGAGTTCAGTATTGGAATTTCGAGGCATCTCATCTTCAAAATCAGCGGTAACACGAAACAGCTCTGTAAACTCTGGATCATAATGTTGCAACAGCTGATAGGTATGATAATCCCCAAATAAAATGATCTTCACATCTAAGGGAATCGGCTCAGGATCAAGGGATACTGCACCGGTCATTGTCACCTGCTTTTCCAATGCTGTGAGGCTTAATTCACGAGAACGAAGGGCTCGTTTTAATCCTTCCCAAACAAATGGTTGCTCTAATACCTTCACTGCATCCATAAGCAATACACCACCATTGGCCTTATGTAACGCTCCAGCTCGAATCAAAGAAAAGTCGGTAAATACAGTTCCTTTAAAGGTTGCAGTCTCCACATAACCAAATAAAGAGTGATAGTTTGGGCTTTCTTCAACCACTATCGGTGGCTCATCCTTTGGCATGGACACCAGAACATTTACCTTATAGCGACGCGGTAGCTTTTTATCCAGAGAAGCGGTCGCAATCTCTCCTTGCTCAGCCCCCTCTTCTAAAAAGATATCGACATTCTCAACAATATCGTCCTTTAACTCGCTCAGATACTGTTTCACCTGAGAGTAAGGCCTATAGCGTACTTTTAGCTCTTGAATAAAGTGCGCTATCACCTCCAACGTCACTTCAGTATTAAGCTTTTGTATCTTATCGCTGTATTCCTCTTCCCATTCAGTAAGGCTTCGAATCAATCCACGTAGCGAGATTTCTAGAGCATCAATAGTCTTTTCAAGGCGTTCACGTTGCTTCTTCTCAAGTAGATCAAAGCTCTCATCAGTATGAGGCTCTTCACCATTCAATGCGATGAACTGGTAATCCCCTTGATTGGTAATCGTAAGGCTAATATTTTGAGACTTGGCCTCTTTAGTTAGTTTTTCTAACGCGCTATTTTGCTTGGTAGTAAGCTGATTCTTGAGCTTATCAGCGCGAGAGAAGTAGAGCTCATTGTCAAAGGCTAGTGGGATCGCCTTGAGCAGTTTGGACATTAATTTCTCAATATCTGTACGCAGATCAATGCCTATACCGCGTGGCAACTTTAGCACCTTAGGCACTCGAATATCTTCAAAGTTGGCCACGTAACACCAATCATAAAGCTCGTCCATCTCAAAGGTATGTCGCTTTAGATAGCGAATCATCATGGTGCGCTTACCAAGTCCATTACGGCCTACGGCATAGATGTTATAGCCTTTCTCTTTGATAGACATCGCAAACTCAACCGCAGTACGAGCGCGTTCTTGCCCCACTATTTCATCAATAGGTGCAATATCTTTTGTGGACTTGCTGCTTAAAATATCTAAGTCAGATTCTCGGTACAGCTGAGTAGAAGAAAGAGTCACAATAGCCATAATCACCTCCATGTGAAAACAGATAAAAGCGGTGGCTACGCTACATTAACCACACATATTAAATGCTGTTGTAAGTGTAATACGCAATCTAACCCTTAAACGTATTAGATAAACAATTTGGCCGCTAAGCGGCCAAATTTTAAGCACCTTATCAAAATTAGCTGCCATCATACTTAAACACGCTATTTTCAAACATGACCGTGAGCAGATCTTTGCTTGGGTCACTCGCCGTATCAAGTTGACTATAAAGCCCTTTTACTACAATTGACTGTTGCTGCGTATCAAGTGTGATATCGACCTTAATATCATCGGTATTATCTATGTGACTCACAACTAACTGCTGTGAATCTGCGAAATCATCCAGTAGTGAATCAAGGTCAAGATTGGTTTCTAGTTCATCAAAGATACTCACTAAATCAATGCTATCGCCGTCTGTCACGTTGAAATCAGTAATAATATCTTCAACAGTGTCATCGATGACTTGCCAAATAAAGCTATCGGCTCCGCCCCCTCCGGTTAAGATATCTGCGCCTAATCCACCATCGAGTATATCATCCCCTTCACCGCCAATAAGCTCATCATCATTGCTCGAACCAATGATCACGCTGGCATCGTCACCACTCACTACAGTCGTAGAGTCCAACTCAGCCGAAGCATCGAGTTGTGCATCATCGGCAACCACAGTTACAGTATAAGGAACGGCTATAGAATCTGCTGAATCTAACTCTGTTACGCCATCAAACTCTTTAGAAACGGCCACCACCTCAAAGTCGAGATCCAATGGTGTAATCGGATTTGGATACTTCACCACCGCACTCGACAATGCCGTTTCATCCAATACCCATACTCCATTGTCTACAACAACACTTCCGCTGTTAGCTTCAACAATAGCGTTGGCATCTAGACCGCGAATCTCAATCGATAGAGCCTCACCAATATCGGTTAGTGCCGCTATCAAACCAATAACAGGAATGCCTCGGCTTTGGATTGCGCTTTCAGTAATTAAGGTATTTAGACTGCGCTTTGCGCTTGGGTCTAGGGCTAGCGTTGGCGCGTTGGCTACAGGGTTTATGGTAATAGTGACGCTATCACTATCGGATTCAACCGTCCCATTATCATCAAACACTCCGTTGTCGCGAGTTGTGACCGTCAATTGAGCGGCATCGCTACCTTGTTGGTTGCGATAAAATATACCATCACTTGCAGCAACCTCTGCCAGTACGGCATTCACATCATCTATCGGGCCGTTTAACACAACACGGCTAGTCGCATTACTCGTAATCACAACATTGCTGTTACTCGTCACCACATCAATAAGGCCGATATCAACGCTCAAGATGACCTCAATGGCACTGCTTGAGAACATCCCCGTATAGTCCACATCGCTCACTTGGATGCCAGTCACCTTAATCTCACTGCCTTCATCGACAATAATATCGGTCGGTAATTGGTTAAGCGGAGCGTCATTTTCCGCGATAACCTCAATATCAAAGGTGACTTGGTTCGTATTGGGTTCACCTACCACTCCAAGGTTTCCGTTGTCATCAACCTCGACCGTCACCGTTGTGGTACCGTTATAATCTGCTGCCGGAGAAAAAATTACCCCCATACTAAGCAACGCATTTATCTGTAAAACCGTACCATCGATGGCGACATTATCGGAATCTAGCCCGCTAACAATGACGGAAAAGTCATCGGGATCACCCACAAAACCAAAACTACCTTGGCCACTTGGGACAGATAAGGTCACTGTATACTGAGTATCTGGATTATCCAGTGCATCCACATCGCTAATGGCGATATCGGTAAGGGTTACAGAGCCATCCTCTAGCACTGTACTATCGGCTATTGAACTAATAATTGGTTGGTCATTCTTTGGCTCGACATCAATAATAAAGCTTCCAGCATTCGTGTTGGGTTCACCCACGACCCCGATATTTCCGCCGTCATCTATGCTGATATCAACGCTGACCTGACCATAAAAATCCGCATCTGGGTTAAATCGAACCCCATCGGCTAGTGCGGCGTTGATTTGTGCCACGGTCCCCGTTAGCTGTAAGGAATCGGTGGCGATATCAGGCGTAATCGAGATACCAAACTGCTGCTCAGCATCATCTGCAAAGGCGAGTAAGCCGCTATCAACACTGATAGTAAAGGTGTAAACCGCGAGCGGGTCATCCGCTGTATCTGGGTCTGAAATAGAAAGATTGGTTATGTTGTATTCATCATCTTCAACACTGGTAAGATCAGCTACACCGCCGAACATGGGCTGGTCATTGACCGCTTCTATGGAGATATCGACCACTTGCTCTGTTGCGCTACCTAAGCTTTGGAAATCATTTAAACCGGTATCCACCGATTGCACCTTGACGGTGATCTGCGCGGGATCCCAGTTTGATGAGTTGTTGTCACCGGAGTTAAATACAATTTTGTCCAACTGCTGCGCTTCAACATCAAGCACCCAACTGCCATCGCCATTGTCAGTAAATACAGTGCCGTCTTCTAGCTTGATAACACCACCCTGCGGTACATTCTCAACGGTGATTCGCAGCGTCTCAGGTGCCGATTCTAGGTAATTACCGCCGCTACCATTGCCCGGTAATGCGTAATCGTTATCAACGATATAGGCATTAAGTAAGATCTCAATATCCTGATTTTCAACACCAATTACTGAGGTTGATATATCGCTATCAACTGTATCCCCTTGCGGTAACACCACCAAGGTAAACTCTGCGTTATGCTCGGTAGGTACAGCTAAGTCTTGCTCTTGGGTAAACACCAGAATGCCGATATCAACGGTGCCGCTAAAGTTCTCAGCTGGAGTAATAACGATAT
This sequence comes from Vibrio gallicus, assembly GCF_024346875.1. Taxonomy (NCBI): domain Bacteria; kingdom Pseudomonadati; phylum Pseudomonadota; class Gammaproteobacteria; order Vibrionales; family Vibrionaceae; genus Vibrio; species Vibrio gallicus. The sequence continues at coordinate 260,420 of NZ_AP024872.1, read as the reverse complement.
CATCAAAAGATACGCTGGTTGCCTCAGTGTCATTAAGTTGAATAGTCCAGAACCCATTACCATTATTTTTTACACTAAAGCCATCATCACCGGTTTCATTTCGAGAGCGAACCAAAAAGCCATCTGGTACATCCGTCAGACGAATCGATACAAACTCTTCCGAACCGTCTGTATCAGTCAGTGACACCACAAATGGGTCACCATTAACCTGATCAAGGGTAATATCGGTATCTTCTTGACCGGTAATTACGATCTTACTCGAGCGGTCTCCCCCTGCGACGATAATTGGATCTAGTACTGGAACAATTTCAAACGATACCTCACCGCTAAAGCCTACAACTGAGTCTTGATCTGTACCCTTGGTATAGCCATCGGTTTCATCGAAATCGGTGGTATCGGTAATAGAACCAGAAATAGTAAGCGATACCGTATTATCACTGTCTCCCTCAGGAAAGTGCTGCGCCGGTTTAAAGCGTACATTCTGCAAGAAATCATTCACAGCATTGGGGTTTTGCGGATCATAATTAAGGGTAATTGACTCCACTAGATTGCCATCAGTATCAACTAACCAGCCCTCACTAGGGTCACTAACTGCAATCGTAATCGATTGGATCTCCTCTACACCTCGCGTCAGATCCACATCAAGATCAGTAGATGACACATCAATATTGAGGTGTATCAGCCCATCTTCATAAGCAATGCCAGGTTGGAATACTTCAACATCAGAAGTAACAGAGCTATTTACGGGTAACAGTTCATCATTGAGTCCGCTAGTCCCGACAATTTCAACCGATAAGCTTTGATCCGCCTCGACTTCAGGTGAGATAGCAATTGGTAACGATAAGCTGAAGCTTTTTTCATGCCCTGACAAGGTATCCGTTGTAACGGCCAAGAAATTTAGAATCAAATCTCCAGCATAATCGTTGGGTGTACTTAGCGTCAGCCCACCCGTGCCTGAAATCGTGCCGTCAGGGTTTATCTGCGCAAGGTAGATATACTCATCATTCACATAGTCGTAATCTGCACCATTGATAGAAAAACCAGCGGGTAGAGCTTGGCCTTTGAACACAATAGACAGTTGATCGCTTACGTTATCGGCGTTTACTACCTCAAATATATTTTTATCACTGATCTGTTGTCCAAGATCGATAGCCCCACCGTCTTCAATACCGAGGATAATATCGTCTGCATCAGTGTTAACCCCTATATCAGCGGCAATACTGTCATTGCCCGAGATGATTTCAGGGAAACGAAGTGTAATGTCGGTTTCTTTACGTGCTCTTTCCCCACCGCCTTCATTCTCATCACCTCGGTCATAAGCCAGCGCCACAAAGGTAATGTTAAGTTCCGAGAAGCTCGAATCTTGATCATCCGCGATAACTAAGCCGTTAGGCGCGAGTATTTCAAAGCTATTTTCATCGGTTATTACCCAGGTGCCATCGCCATTATTAACAGCACCCAATACGATCAGTTGGTCAAGAATAGTGGGATCTGTTGTATTAAAATCAACCACCAACTGGTCAACTAACTCATATGGCGGATTAGCAACACCCTCATTATCGGACGAGTCTAAATCATCAATATTGATACTATAACGGCCGGCTTCGTTATCATTATTATTGATAGTAAAGCGCACCTTGCCTTCTGCATCCGCTTCAATAGCAGTTAGCGCGGTATCTGGATCATCTTGATCAAACACGCTTAACATTGCGCCGTCTTCAACAACGGGTTTTACAACAACATCAATCGTGCCTGTGATCTCCTTAAATGCTCGCCCTTCGTTAGGGTCAATGCCTTGTTGTAACTCGTAATCGCTCTCGGTTACAACCAACACAGCGGTTAATTCAAAGTCGGTACTGTCATCTTGTGGGGGGCGGATCTCAATGCGGCTGCTGCCATCGAGTAAACCAAGCCAGCCCTCAACCAAGCCACCTTCTTCATCTCGAAATGGGATAAGTATTTCACCATCAATGATTTGAAGCTCACTCGCTTCTATTTCATTACCATCAATTCGTATCGCGGACCCTTCGGGGATCCCTTCTAGACGTAAAAATGAGATTTTTTCATCAACATCCGGAAAATTAGAGCCTGTTGGCAGCCAGTCGATAACAATAAACTCATCCTCGTCACCAACTGCCCTAGCCGAATAGGCCACCTGAGCATCAATGACCGGCTGAACCTTAATAACAACGTTGCCCTCAAAAACCTCTGAGGCACCATCATTTTCCGTCACAACAATCGTCACCTTTAACTCTATATTTTGAGTTGAAGAGTTTGCAGGACGTACAATGATGCCTGAATCAACCCCAGCTTCAGTCAAGTTCGCCTGATAAACGGGTTGCCCATCATCATCGTAATCAACAAACACCAAATCAATGGAGTTATTGTCTTCATCGATAAGCTCAACACCTTCAGGAATATTTGAAAGAAGAACTGCGATCGACTCTGAGTTATCCATTGGCGAATCAATCAATTCCCCCGAGATAATACTAAAGGTCAAAGGTAGGTCTTGGTTCTCATCAATCGTGGTTTGAATGCCAGTGGTAAAGCCTTGGTCGTTAGTTATCGCTTCCCATATATCGCCAATGCCATCGATATCTACAATCGGGGCATCGGCCACCCCTTTCAAATCCACCACAATTTGACGAGCATCGAGTCGTCGATCATCACTAGCAACCCCTGCGGTTCCACCACCAGCAAGCTCATTCGCAGGGTCAAGCACGTGCGCTTGGTCGCGAATGATACCTGTCACAGTAAACTCAAAATCTAGGTTGCTATGAATAAATGGCACAAATTCAACCTGAGATAACTGGGAGTAAGCCACTTCAAACACGCCGCTGGATACTTCCACAATAGGATTATCGGCTGGGTCACCTAACCAATTCAAGGTTGCAGGATTACCATTGCTATCTAACAGATTGGAGATCTCCACAAACAATGACTCTGACCCATCCATATCTTGAGGCGAGGCCATTTGAATATGCTGATCTAGCGTAGTGGTTGTATCTTCATCAATGACGATACGAGTGACCGTCAGTGCGCCTTCATCTGCGATTGGATTCACATTAATAGTAAAGTAACGCACTTCTGAACGGGCTTCGGCAAGTGCGGCATTTGGGTCGGTTTCGCTGGTAATAGCAACAACTTTCAGCTGAATTGCCCCACTCCAGTCATCAGCAGGATTAACGCTCACCTTACCGATATCATCTGCGGTGATGATGTATAGTCCATTGCTATCTGGTGTTTGAGCCACACCATCGACTAAAAGTTGCTGTCCATAATCGGCCACAAAACTGACTTCATAAGAGAGGCTTTCTGAGCCATCCGCATCTTGTGTTTTTGCCAAAATACTCAGCTGGGCATCACTGTCATCTTCATCCACAGTAACCACATAGCTATTGTCGAGTGGATCCCAGGTTGCGCTATCGGCCACCGCTACCACCTCGACAGTCAGCTCTCCAGACAAGGTTTCACTGTCCACTCCTGCACGCTGTACGTTAATCTCTATCGAATAGCGATAATCCACGCCCTCGCTGCCTTGATGACGAGCAGGAACAAAGTATAGATTCTCTACGCTCCAGTTTTGATTATCCAAGGTGGAGGTTTGCAGTTGCGCTTGAGTTAACGTCACCGCTCCATTCACCACCGCAAGTGCAACGTAATTACTGCCATCATAGAAATAGAACGCCCCCTCGCCAGGGTCCACATCCTTAATAGTGATATCACCGAGTTGTTCGCTATTATCAAAATCGCCAGTATTAACGCTAATGTTGACCTTAATTGGCGCATCCGCTACGAGAATATTATCTTGAGGGTTGGTATCACCTAAAGTCACACTGCGTCCAGCATCCTCACTGCCGCTGGCCTGTGATAAGGTGATCTGCGAGCTAATATCATCAACAGTAATCGTTATCGGCGTGGTATCGGTATCACCGTCGCTGTCTGTGGCAGTTACTGCCACGCTTATATCCACCAAATCCCCACTTTGTAGGACATCCGATTCAGCGGTAAATCGAACTCGGCCATCAGGGTGCACCTCAAGTACTCCCATCAACAACAGAGGGTCACTTGGATTTAGAGGTGAGCTGCCATCACTATAAAGATTAAAGCTCTGAAACCCCTGAGTTGGGTCAACACTTAAGGTGGTATCTCCAATAGTAATTGCGGTCAATACGCCGTCATCTGCACCATCGGTATCTAGGCCATCTTGCCTTAAAAGGTTAACACTGACTCTGTCATCCCCTTCAACTACCGAGATAGACTTACTCACCACTTCTGGCACATCATCGGTCACATTGACAATCAAATCCTGAGAAGGTGAGGTATCACCGTCCATATCTTGCACAAAGACAGGAAGACGAATACTTACGGTGTCTGCAACATCAGCAATTGGGTGATCGATAGCGCGAATTATCTCAAAGTCAAAGCGTCCGAAATCACTACTACCCACAGTATTATTCAGTTGGATTGAAAGGATATCTAGTGGCGCACCGTCAACCGTCGCAATACCCATGTATCCACCCGCTACTGCGATAAAGGTAATGGCAACGCCTTGATAGGTAAGTGGCAGCGGTTGTGTTTGGCCATTACTGTCTATGTAACTGGCACTGATGCTATCAGTATCAACATAGAAAGCCTCAACATCATCACTCCCCTGTATATAGGTAACGACAGAGCTTCCAACCTCTAAAGAGCCATCTGGGTTGCTACCGCCTTGGATTGGCGTTGAACTGCTATCTCCTTGGTCAATATGACTTTCATCTACCGTAAGAGGTGGGGTCAGATCTACTTGCGGGTCTGTACCATCAGCTATTTCAATAGTGATGCGTGATGGACTCACATCCCCATCGCTATCAATCGCATTCACTACCAGATTAAGAATATTACTATCAGAGCCATTGTTGTCTTGCTCAAGGGCTTGTAGTAACTCGATATTGTATCTGCCATCTATATCAACACCGGCAATGAGCACCACATCACTGCTGTTACCTGCCACATGTAAGGTAAGTATTGTGCCATCTGCATTCAACTCTAACTCAAGTGCTTGGTTATTGCTGATTAGACTCGTCCACGCTGGATCAGTTAATACACCTGCATCAAATCTCACCTGCGCAATGGCATCAATCCCTTTGCTTAGCTCAATCGTTCCCTCAATTTGCTCACTGTCTTGGTCAAGGGTCACATCCTCATTTACCGCTTCCGTTTGGTCGACGGAATCTGGGTCTTCCCCGTCCTCAATGACTAATGAAATATCCTTAGTCACCACATCGCTATCGCTGTCGGTTACCTCGACAGTTACATCCAGACGGTTGGTATCGTCAGTGGCAAATTGGTCAAGGGGCAATCTCTGCTCAAAACTAAAGTTACCATTGATATCAATGATACCGATTAACACCACATCTTGGTTGGTATCACCGGTGACTAAGGTCAAGGTTTGGCCGTCACTGCTTATAATAAGCTGGGTATCAGAGCCATTTGAGGTCAATGCATCCCATGTTGTTTGTTGGGTCGACGTTAACGCAAAACCAACTGAGCTAATCGCATCGACTCCAGCGGCTAAACCTATGTCCCCTGTTATTGGGAAATCAATGCCACCCACAATATTGTTCTCATTCCACACCAGCTCAATAACATCATCGATAACCGTGGGATCTGTACCATCATTAATTCGAACTCGAGCATTTGCCCTAGTTATATCCCCATCTGTATCTTGCAGCTCTACCCGCAATGCTAAGTCCAGTCGGTCACGATTATTGGTCTGATCAATCGCTTCGAATTGCTCAACACTAAAGGTGCCATCAAATTGTCCATTGGCATCGGTGTTTAGTCTTATGCTCAGAACCGAGCTATCGGGGGAAGAATCAAGAAATACCGTAATTAAGGTATTATCTTCTGTCACCAAAAATGACGTTTGCTCACCATTACTGGTAATACTGTTTAAGGTATTGGTCTGACCGTTAGTGAGGTTAAAACCAAAGCTTGCTAGGTCATCGCTGCCTTCCAGTAATCGCAAATCACCGGTTATCGGTAACGAGTCACTGCCAATATCATCGTCACTAAATGTAACGCGGCGATTTCTTAACCCGATATTTGTGCCATCTTCAATATTGAGATTGATACTACTGCGCGTTTCATCTCCATCTTTATCTAGGGCAAGAATGCCAACCTCAAGCGCGCTGATGTCCGTGCTCGGCTGGTCAATCGCATCAAACTGTTCAATGGTATAAACGCCATTTATATCCATAGAGATAGAGAGTATCAGTGTACCATCGGCCAGTTGCAGCTCTAGAGAGCGTTCCCCTTCCACTAGGTTGGTACTCTGGCCATTACTCGTGATAGCATTCCACGCACTGCGCTGATCCGCACTTAACTCAAAGCTAAGTTGATCTAAACCATCTGGCCCGAGGCTAAGCTCAATATTGCCAACAATAGGTTGATCCGTTGTGCCTATATCATCTTCGTTCCATTGCTCAGTCTTATCGCTTAATGATACGTTTTGTCCATCATCTATAGTGACCGAAATACTTGAGTTAGTTACATCCCCATCGCTATCGGTGAAGATAACCCCTGCGCTTAACAAGGTTTGATCGCTGGTGCTGTTGTCTTGGTCAATAGCCAGAAATTGTTCTAACTCAAAACTGCCATCGTTGTTTAAACTCAATTGCAGAGCAATCACGCCATTGCTACGCACCACAAGGCTTTGCGCATTTTGTTCAAGCGTGGTCGCCTCACCATCAATGGTAATCGTATTCCATGCCGCCGTTTGCACTGTAGTCAGGTCGAGTACCGCACTCTCAATCCCATCACTGCCCTGATAATTGAGATCGCCACTAAAGCTATAACCACTATCTGTTATCTGGTCTTCACTCCAGCGCACCTGTGCTGGATCTGTGGTGATGGTTTGGCCATCGGCAATCGTAAAATCAATCGTTGCCGTATCACCATCACCATCGCTATCTTCGACCTCAACGCCAAGGCTTAGCTTAGTAATGCCTGAAGCATCCTGATCTAACCCTTGCAGCTGTTCAATATCATAGCTGCCATCAAGGTTTAAACTAACAACCAACACCACACTGCCATCGGCTAGGCTGGCGCGAACCTCAGAGTCGGTCACCGTTAATACGATTGACTGATTGTTACTGGTCAATGCACTCCAATCATCGGTCTGCTGCTCACTTAACACAAAGCGCATCAACGCGATATCATCACTGCCGGTGACCAAGTCAACATTGGTAAAAATCGGGAAGATATCGCCGATATCGTCCTCACTCCAGCTTTGACTATCATCACTAATGGTAGGGGCATCACCATCACTAATCGTCACGGCAATATTACCGCTCGCTTGAGTCCCATCGGAATCGGTCGCCGTGACGGGTATATTAAGTAGCAGATCTTCTAGCGCCGTATGATCCACGGCTTGAAATTGGGTTACTGTGTAGTTACCCAGCAGGTCATTGAGTTGCACCTCAAGAACCTTATTATTCACATCACCAGTGATAAACACCGTCAATAGACGCCCATCCGCCGACAATAACACGTCAGTAGATTGGTCATTCGAGACCAAATTAATCCAGTTCGTATCTGAGGTAATGCTGCTATCAATGCGAAACTCGGTAATCGCATCTGTACCCGCAATCACCTCAATCTTTTCACTAAAGCTCTGCTGCCCTTCAATCTCAGTGATATCTACCACAGCGTCATTAACAATAGGCGCATCACCGTCGTAAATACTGATGTTAATCGTACCGCTATCAAAGTCATTATCGGTGTCCGTCACAATGACATTAACAGATAGCCGTACCGGGTCAGTCTCATTCGGTTGGTCAATCGCATCACTTTCAACCAAGGTGTAACTGCCATCTTCATTCAGGGTGATTTTAAGCACTTCATTACTGACATCTCCCCCTTTAAAGACAATAATTTGGTTTTTATCGCCATTCAGTTGTACCTGAGTCGCTTGTCCATCACTGGTAATATTTCCCCAAGCCGGATCATCAATAACCGCTTCATCAAACTGAACACTGGCAATATCATCGATGCCCTTAGTAATAGTTAAAAAGCCATTAGTTACAGTGCCATCAACCCCCTCAATAAGACTCAATGTGCCATCTGTTATCTTGGGATCTGCGCCATCGGTAATGTTGATGATGATATCTGCACTCGCACTATCACCATCAAAATCTGTAGCGATAACTCCAGCTACCAGCTGGTTAATATTGCTTATCACATCTTGATCTAAAGGCAGGTTTTGGGTCAGGGTAAAACCCCCATTCGCGTCCAGCGCTAGTTCGAGAACAACCACGTTCGAATCACTATGTAGTGAGAGCGTAATTAGGGCATCGGTAACGTTAAGGGTTGTGGCTTGTCCGTTACTGGTTAGCGCTGTCCATATAGGGTCACTGGCAATATCCTCATCAAATCGATAGCTTTCAATTGAATCGCTATTCACGCTAAAAACAATCTCACCACTGCTAATCGTTGGCAGGCCTTGTTCTTGCACGTTGAGATTGGCATCCTCACCACTCGGTGCCAGCGCATCATTAATCGTGATATTGATTGCAGCGCTACCCGAATCACCATCGGAGTCTTTGGCCAATACCGGCAGCACTAAGTTATTACTATTGGTTGCACCATTTTGCTCAATAGGTCGATGCTGGGTGATATCATAGTTGCCATCGTTATCTATGCTCACACTCAAAATAAGCGCATCAGAATCAGCCCCTGTCACGGTTAAGGTCTTATTGCCATTGGTTAGCGCAACCGATACCGACTCTCCTTCGCTAAGTAGCCCAATCCAATCTGCCGCGAGCAGCAGTGCGGGATCAAACTCAATACTTTGGATATCCTCACTGCCGGCACTAAAATCGATAGTGCCACTCATGGCTTGCTCTGTGGTTGTTTCTGTCCATGACACATCACTATCAATGCCGCTAGGGTCATCACCGTCAGTAACTTGTACGGTAATGGTTGCCAAGGCGCTATCCAGATCACTGTCAGTGACCTGTACTGGGATCAGCAAGCGAGTGAGGTTACTGACATCCTGATCCAAGGGCTGACGCAGATCGACAGTGTAACTGCCATCAATATTCACGATCACCTGCATGACTAACGTGCCATCATCGAGGCGAAGAGATAAGGTATCATTGATATTGGTTTGCAGGCTGGACGACAAAGAAGCGGTTACCGACAAGCCATTGCTGGTCAAGTTTTGCCATGGACTTTGACTATCTATAACCGCATCACTGATCTCTATAGAGGTGACAGCATCGCTTCCCGCTGTCAGCGTCAGATCCCCTGTAAATGGTTGCGTTGTCAAATCTCCAATATCGCTTTCAAAGAGATCCGCAATATCATCGACAATAACCGGGTCACTGCCATCTTGGATGGTAAAGCTTAGATTGGTAGAGGTTTGGTCGCCGTCGGTATCCGTAATAACTGCATCGATAGCCAACTTGAGTTGGTTGGGGTTTATAAGTGCATCATCATCTTGGTCGATAGCTTGCAGCTGTTCAATACTGTAACTGCCATCTCCATTTAATTGCAGCTGTAAAACAGTCTCCCCTGATAGCGTCTTCACTACGATCGAGCTGTCCGTTACGGTTAACGTCGTTGCTTCGCCATTACTGGTGATAGTCTCCCAAATCGCGCGTTGACTGTCAGAAAGATTCAATGATGCATCGGCTATCGCATCACTCCCCTGATACAAAAGATCACCCGTAATAGGCTGCGTATCATCACCTATGCTGTCTTCATTCCAGCTATTATCTCCCGCAACAATTGCAAATTCATCGCCATCATTAATAGTAATGTCGATGACAGTTGATACTGTATCGCCATCGCTATCGATGACATCAACCCCGAGCTGAAGTGACGTTATGTCATCAATCTGATCCAATGCTTGCAGTTGGGTTACTGTATAGTTTCCCGCAATATCGATAGCTAGAGTTAATACTGGCGTGCCGTCAGTTAACTGAACAGTAATGGAATTGGCCGTAGTCACTACCTGAGTCGCTTGACCGTTGCTTGTCAACGACTCCCATCCCCCTTTTTGCACCTCAGACAAGGTAAAGCTGACACTGGCAGTGGTATCGCTACCAAGTATCAAGTTGATAGAGCCTGAATTAGACGCTGTGCCATCGATGACGTCATCTTCGTCTATAGCAACACTGCTTGCTGTTACCCTTGCCTCATCGCCATCGGTTATCTGAATATTGATGTTGGCAGAGCTTTGGTCACCATCAAAATCGGTCCCAATAACCGGTATAATCAAGTCATTTAGATCCGCTGCAACGCGCTGATCTAAGGCTGCATTTTGCACCACGCTGTAGCTGCCATCATCACTTATATTGACCACTAATACCGGGTCTGCGCCCACACTCAGGGTCAAGGTTTTAGCGGCAGTATCTAATGCCAGTGTTGTCGCTTGCCCGTTACTGGTTAAGGCGCCCCACGCTGGGTCATCTAATACCGCAGAGTCCAAAATAATACTTTGGACTGCATCAGAGCCCGGTACAAATACAATCGCGCCGCTGTTTGTTTGCCCGCTCTGACCTGTCTCTGTGTACTGCAAGGTACTGGTTTGCGCCACTGGCGCTAGGTTGTCTTGGATATTGATAACAATATCCACCGTTCCAGTATCGCCTTCTGAATCACTGGCGATAACCGGTAAAATCAATTGAGTGACATCGGATAAATCTTGTTCGATAGGTAACGACTGGGTTAGCTGATAATTACCTTCATTATCAATAGTGACCTTCAGGACCTCTTTTCCAGAGTCAGAAGTCACAATAAGGGTTTTAGAGTCACTAAGGGCCACGCTCACGCCTTCGCCATTCGTTATCAGCCCCAACCAACTGGCATCATTAACTACTTGCGGGTCGAATGAGATATCAGCGATATCCTCACTGCCAGGGGTAAATAGTACTTGTCCACCGCCGAACACCACCTCCGTGGCCTCCTTTATTGTGACAACGTCACCAACACCAATAGGGTCATCGCCATCATTTACGGTAATTAATACATCAGCGTGACTGTTATCCCCGTCAGAATCATTGGCAACCACAGGTAAAGAGAGATCTAAGCTATTTCCAGAGAGCTGATCAAGCGGAGCCTGTTGAGATATTTCAAAACTGCCATCCAGTTTTACCACAATCTCAAGGACTAAAGATTTATCATCAGCGCGGCGAACAAATAAGGTGTCCGTTTCCCCTGTTTGCAGCGTTGAATCTAACTCAAGCTCCACCGCCTGACCGTTACTTGTCAGGCCAAGCCAGTCGCTATTGAGCAATATGCTGCTATCAATCACTACCGACTCAACCAAGTCGCTGCCCTTTACTAGAGTGATATTTCCGATAATAGCTTGGTAATCTGGGGTGCCAATATCATTTTCATCTAATACTGCATTAGTCGCAGTTGTCGTCGGATCGTCGCCATCGGTTATGGATACCAATACGCTGGTTGAAGTAATATCACCATCGGTATCAGTGGCATCTACAATCAGATCTAACTCATTGATATTACTTACGCTGTCTTGCTCTATCGCCTGTAACTGCTCAATACTGTAACTGCCATCAATATTAACTGTTGCTCTTAGCACCACATCGTCTTCATTATCGACAATGTGTACCGTTAGTACTGAGCCATCCTGTGAAAGGTTAAGCTGCGTCGCTCGGTTATCTGAAAGCAAGCCCAACCAATCTGCATCACTCAGTACACTGGCATTAAATCGGACGCTAGCTATCGCATCCACGCCTGCAATAAGTGCGATATCACCTGTTTCCAGTGATGATATGTCATTCTCATCTATAGCTAACACTGTACTGTCAGCACTACTTGGATCGACTCCATCTTGAATAGTGATATCAATCAGCGCAGTATCTGTGTCTCCATCGGCATCGGTTGCAATAACGGTAGCGGACAACAGACTTTGATTATCTAGGGGTTGGTCTAAGGGCAAGAACTGAGTGATAACATAGTGGCCATCAAGGCCGATATCAAATCGTAATACCTCACTATCATCATCTAATGTCAGCACTAAGCTGCCACCGACAACCGTGAGAGTGGTCGATTGACCATTGCTGGTCACTGCATCCCATTGCGCGGTTTGTTGATCGCTAAGATCAATATTAATCGACTCCACCACATCACTGCCCACCACCAGATCGACCGATCCCATTTCGGAGGCCAGATTTTCGGTGGTATCGTCAGATAACGTCACTGAACTGTTACTAATTACTGGGTCAGTTCCATCAATAATATTGACAGTGATGGTATCTCGGGCAACGTCATTATCGGTATCAGTCACCACAATGGGTAAGGTTAAACTTAGGCTGTCACTGCTATTATGTTCTAACGCCTGAAACTGAGTAACCGTATAACTGCCGTCTGCGTTTATCTGCGCTTGAAGCACAATATTGTTTGGGTCTGGGGAAATATAAACCACCAGCACATTACCGGTGACTGACACCTCAGTAGCGCGGTTATTACTCAGCAGTTCTGTCCACGTGTCGTCCGCCACCAGCGTTGTTTCATCAAACACCACGCTATCAACGTTGTCGCTCCCCATCACCACCGCAACCGAGCCTGTAACAGAAACTTCGGCTCCGGTTTCATTGATATCAGGCGCCGTACTTTGCTGTAAGCTAGGATCATCGCCATCGCTGATATTGATTCCGATCTCTGTCGAGATAACATCGCCGTCGGTATCGGTTAAATCAACTTGTAGGGTAAGTAAGATCTGCTCAAGTTGTGAATGATCCAACGCCTGAAATTGAGTGACTCTAAAGTTGCCTTCCACATCTAAAAGTTCAACTTCCAGAACCACACTGGAAAGGTCGTCACCTAAAGCGACCGTGAGTAAGGTTCCGTCTGAGCTAAGAGACAACTGCACCGCGCTGTCATTAGTTAACAATCCAGTCCAATTATCATTGGTTAGTACTGCCTCATTGAACACAATACTTTGGATGGCATCCACTCCAGCTTCTATCTCAAACTGATCAATAAAGGTTTGCTCGGTGGCCTTTTCTTCAAACTCGACCAGTGCATCTCCAGCACTTGGGTTCGCCCCATCAAGTATGGTTAAGGTGATTTGCGCGGTGGCTACATCATCATCGCTATCTGTGACGACTACAGGTAATGTCAGCACTATATCTAATGAATCATCATCTTGATCGATAGAGTCAAATTGCTCAATAACATAGCGGCCATCGAGTCCAATTGTCGCCCTTAGAACCACAACTTCTTGTACTGGAATAGAGTCCGGCACTTGGTAATATAAAGTAACGACGTTGTCTTCAATTCTCAGCTCAGTTGCAACGCCATTTGAGGTAATATCTAACCAGTTAGAATCATCAGCGATTACTGGAGAAAACACCACACTCGCGATGTCATCTGAGCCTTTATTTATTTGTACCGTACCTACTGCACTGCGCACCGCATCATCGAGTTCGGTATAGGTAATACTCGAATTTTGCGCACTAGGATTGATGCCATCGCTGACCTTAATCGTAATTTGAGCGTTGGCGCTATCACCATCAAAATCAGTGGCAATTACTGTGATTGGCAATTGTAAAAGGTTGTCGATTGGATGGTCTAGAGCCGCGTTTTGCACTAGGGTGTAAGAGCCATCGCGGTTAATCGAAATCGACATCACAACATCATTGGGGCTCTCAACAGTAGATAAACTTAAAATGGTGTTATTTGCCAATAAAGACACGGTTAGCGGTGAACCGTTCGAGGTAAGCTCAGTCCATGAGGGGTCAACCTCCATTGACGAGGCAAACTGCACCACATCAATCGCATCACTAAACACAGTAAAGTCAATTTGACCGTTAATGGTCTGCCCTTGTGTGCCCGTTTCAATGTAATCAACCTCACTTGGCTCGCCTTGTGGGCTGATATTATCTCGAATAACCAGATTAATATTTTCGGTAACCGAGTCACCATCGGTATCGGTTGCCGTGGTCGGAATAGTGAGCCGCAATATGTCATTGTCTTGCTCGATAGCGCGATATTGAGTCAGGGTGTAATCACCACTGTTATCGATCACCACCTTAAGAACAAGCTCACCACTCAAGGTTTGAACGGTGAGAGTCTTAGCGTCATCAGACAGCAAAACTTCGGTTGCTACACCGTTACTTTGTATACTTGTCCAAGCAGGGTCATCGACGACGCTTACTTCAAACGAGATATCATCTAGGTTATCACTGCCCTTTGTAAATTCTATATGACGAGTTTGACTTTGCTCCCCCACAGTCTCTATATAATCAAGTAGGCTCGATTCACCCGTTGGATCCTGACCATCTTCTATGACCACCTGAATCACAGACGGGGTTAAGTCACCATCATAATCCACGACCTTGACCGGAATCTGCAACTGAGTAAGGTTATCAGCCCCTTGATCTAGTGGTTGCATCAAGGTCGCAATATAGGTGCCATCCACTTTTACCACGATCTCAAGCACCACAATATTCGGTGCATCGGCTAGGGTGACAATGACCTTATCAAGGATTGGATTTGCATCAACATCAACTTGAGAATCCGAGCTCAAACTTAGGCTCGTTTGCATACCATTGGACGTCAGGGCTAACCAGCTTGGATCGGAAAGAATAGCGGTATCAATGGTAAAAAATTCAGCGCTATCACTGCCTAAAGATAATCCGGTATCACCATCAGCTGGCCTATTGGTACTTATCCCATCGCCCTCATTTAGGGTGGTGGTTCCCGTTGCAGAGACGGAACCAAATACAGGGTTAATGCCATCGGCGATAGTGGTACTAAATGAAATCGGTTCAACTAGGTCAAATCCACTTGAATCTTGCCCAGTAATATCAAAGTTTATGTTCAGCTTGTCATCATTAATAGCGACATACTGTCCGTTGAAATCGATGTGGTCAATTGGGGAAGAGATAGCGGTTGTTACCACTAAATCTATACCAGTATCCAACTGATTAGTGGTAATCGTGATTGAAAGTACTTCATCATTAGATACGGTACCGACAATCGCGTTGGCTGCCTGATCATAGACAAAAATAACCGCTTCACCTGCAGAGGTAATATGTGCATTCAGCTCAGCAAGCACTTGATCGATATCGAGCGGAGCCACTACAAATGTCTCGGCATCAAGCTCGAAGGTAGCTTGCTCAATAAAAACAGAACCGACCGTTGTTTGAGGGTATGAGTTTTGCGAAAGAGAGCCTTCAACTAAACCGGTGGTGATACTCCCACCTCCTTCGGCAAAAGATATGGTCAGCCCATCATCTTCAACTAATTCGAATGGTAACAATGAATCATCGGTTTCAAAATCGGTACTGGCTAGCACCTGCGGATAATTAAAAGCAACGCTGACAAACCCACCATTCGCCGAGTTCTCAGCATCGGTTTCACGCACTAGCGCGTCGGTCTCAAGGGCTTGTCTGAGGTCTTGCCCCTCACTGATCAGCTTTTGAATAACCGCTATATCTTGTTCAGTATACGCTGGCTCAGTGGGACTTAATTGTAGACCAAACTCCCCTCCAATAGTTGTCGATGCAATTGCGGTTTTACTATCATCAAACACCGACAAACAAGCGACACAATTTTGCGAGAGATGCAATATTCCATCAGCCGTGCGAACTAAAACATCGGCATCATCGCCCAGTAAAAGTACAGATTGCGGGGTTAATGTTTCTCCTCTCTCAATCCCTCTCGCACCCTGACTGGCACTAACAACAACCGCACTACCCGAGACCTCTACAACTTGCGCTGTAGCCGATAATATACGCTCTTCCATAGCCATAATCCTTTTCTCTACGCCCAAATGTGGGCGCAGTACAACTCATTACATCAACAACGTTAATCACATATTACCAACTTAATATTAAAACAAAAATAACAAAAATCGTTATTCAATCATGTCTAGCATAATTAGAATCACAACATGAATACTTAACTAAAATCAGATAATAAATATCTATATATCAATACGTGCAAATATCAAAAACGACCCAAAATGAACGTAATACAGCCAATAAACGGCTTTGATTGTATGATCTAGCTCATAAAATAACCACAATTATCCCCTACTACTAAAGGGTTATGAGATAATTATTCCGTCTATTCAATTGGAGGATTAGACATGAATAAAGACTCATTTGGCATCTGCTTAAGTCGTACGATGTTAAAAGGAAATGAGCACACAACATTTACCCATGTTCGAGCTTATCAAGCTAGCGATTCAGAGATAGGCCCTAAGGTGTTACTTGCCATCCCTCAAATGTCAGGGAAAGAATTACTCGATACCATGCAACACTCTTGTAATCTTATATGGCGAGCGTCTTATTTCTGCAGAGCAGAGCATGAATAACTGTTACTAGCCGCTCATAGATACAAAAATACAATAAAGATGCTAGCTTCCCCAGCTAGCATCTTTGTTATTATTACTACCAATTAGACTCGATCACGCTACACAAGCACACAAACAGCCCTTCATCTCATCAACATTTCATTAAAATGTCGTTATATTTTTACAAAAAACTTGCAGTGTAGATTTTAATCGCTGAAAATTAGAACAGAATCACGATTACACTATAAGGAAATACCACTGTGCTGAAAAAACGATTTTTCAAAACAAAAGATGAAGTTGAAGTAACCTTTGAATGGCCGAAGAGTGACGAGCAGTCAATATCGATTGCAGGTGACTTTACCGATTGGCAACCCGTTGCCATGAAATACAGCAAAGCCAAAAAAGCATTTAACTTTAAAACCCGCTTCCCTAAAGAAGAACAGTTTCAATTCCGTTATCTGATTAACGGTGAAGTGTGGGAAAACGACCCTAAAGCTGATGGTTATGCTCCAAATAGCTTGGGTAGTGACAATAGCGTGCTATCTACCAGCAACGCCTAGTATCCGCAGCTATAGCAACACATAATGGGGAAGGTATAAAAATAAGCCTTCCCCATCTTCATTAATGACAGCTACTGTGCGACATAACTTGCCGCCAAGTGATAGATCCTAAGGCTGGCTAACTCCTCTAACTCTCCACTATAGGAAACGGTTTTCTTCCCTATCAAAGTAAAACTCGAGTCACTAAAGCGCCCATTACCATCACATTCTAAATGCACAAAAAATGCCGGTTTGTCTGCGGTTATAACAATCTGATTATTCACTATCTGCCACTTAAGCTGGGTATCCTGTATTGGAAGCTGTTTAAACTTCGTCGATGCGAACCAAGTATTTTCAATGCGTTGTCCAAATGCCTGCACCTGTAAATGTATAAAGCCAATATGCGTAAGGCTGCGTTTATCTATATCTAGTGCACAGTTGTTACTATCGGCATCCACCTCAATGGCAAACTCCCAGCCATTTAACTCCTCACCATGGTAGTCAAAATACGTGGCAACGCCTGTCACTACACCCGTATTTCGACTGTCATTAATAAGCTGCACTTTCAGGCTATTCTCTGTATCTAAAAATGCCCCATAAGTAGGACTGAAGAATCGCTTAGCGTGATAATGGAGCTGCTTCCAACGACCACTGTATTCGAGACTCGACCACGAACTTACCGGCCAATTATCATTAAGTTGCCAATAGAGAAGCCCGCGACATACAGGGCTCATCGCCCGCCAGTATTCACAACCGGTTTTAATGGCTATTGCTTGCTGAACTTGACTCAGATACAGCATCTGTTCAAAGCCGTTAGGAAAGCGAAAGTAGCGGGTGAACATCTCGGTAATAATGCTATTGCCACGGCTGTTTTTCTGGTGAGATTCAAAGGTTGGCGAGGTAATATTCCAGTCTTGCTCAGGAACAAAGCGCTTTATCTCAGCAAATGAAGGCCATGACTGAAAACCAAACTCCGAACAAAATCGCGGTTTGATACCTAGATACGCATCAAATGAGGCATTCGAATGCCATACATCCCAAAAGTGCATGTCACCCTTGCTATCATCGTGCCAGGCATCCCCATAATCTAAATCACCGTTACACGGTGAGCTTGGCCAAAACACCCGGCTAGGATCTTCTTGCATCACAATCTGAGCAAGGGTGCGGCTCAAACGGTCATAGTTAACCACATATCTGTCACGGTTGGCCTTAGATTCGTCATACCAATTCAGCGCGCCAATCACCTCATTGTCACCACACCATAATGCAACACAGGCATGATCTCGCAAGCGACGAATTTGATAGCGCAGCTCATGTTCAACCTCATCGACGAACCCTGGATTAGATGGATACAGTGCGCATGCAAACATCATATCTTGCCACACCATGATCCCAAGCTCATCACACAGCTGATAAAACTCATCGCACTCATACTGCCCACCTCCCCACACCCGAATCATATTCATATTGGCATCGACCGCACTCTGTAATAAAGCGCGATATCGTGTCGAGGTGGCAAGTGATGGCATAGCATCTACCGGTATCCAATTGGCACCTTTGGCAGAGATAGGAAAACCATTTATCTGAAACTCCATCGCCGAGCCCAGCGCATCTGCCTTTGTATTGAGCTGCAATTGTCTCAATCCAATGCGCTTTGATAGCTGATTGTTACCCAAGGTGATAGTAAGATCGTATAGATAGGCTGCGCCATACCCAACCGGCCACCACAGCTTTGGCGCTTCAATCTGAAAACTAAAATGCCCATTTCCCGAACTCGAAACCTGCTGCACTTTATTGTGTTGATCAAAAGCGACCTGTAGCTGGCAGGGGTGCTGGCAGCGATACTCTACTTCAACACAAAATAACACCGAACCATCATCTTGCCACTGTTGAGAGGTTCTAATTTGCCCTAAATGAGATTGCGAAATAGGCTCTATCTTTATGCTGTCATAGATACCGCTAACCATCAGGCAAATGCCCCAATCCCAACCCGAATGACACTGCACTTTGCGCACTAGGTTCATATACGGAATTTGATTATTGCCCTTCGCCCATGGAATATAAAACGGCTGCTGCGTGGCCAATTGTTGCCCCACTACATCTGCGCGTGAAAACCGGATCTGAATATGGTTATTCCCTTGGCGCAGATACGGCTTAATATCCACTTGATACTGACGAAACATATTGCCGCAATTAAGCACCAATCGCTGGTTAACCCATATCTGGGCAAAGGTATCTACCCGGCTCAATGTGAGTTGCAATACCTCATGGGCTAGATCGGTATCGCTTATCAGAAATTGGCGTTCGATATACCAGTCACTCTCACCAACCCACTGTACTTGTGACTCATTGGTTGCGTAATAAGGATCAGGTATAAGCTTGGCTTGATACAGTGCCCAGTGATTATCTCCGGGCATAACAATTGGAACTTTCAGCTCCGGGTGCTGAGGTGAGAGCAGTTGCCAAGTACCATCTAAGCTTATGCAGGACATAGACATTTAACCTTTGAGTCACGTATTGACTCAAAATATTAAGCAACTTATTGAATAGTTACTGTGACGACATACACAGCTAGGGTTCTAGATCCTTGAACCTGCCTGATCAAACGAGATGACCACCTTACCCACCGTACGCTGCTGTCGAATTTTAGTTAATACTTCGGCGGCGCTTTCAAGGTTAATTACCTCCAGTTGAGGTACGATCACCTCTCCTTGTTCAAGTAACAAGTTAAACGCATTGCCAGCACTGACAATCGAGTTGCGCCCCTTACGGTGGTTCACATGCCCAGAGCCTAAGCTCAGCTGATGAAAGCTTAATCCACGCAAGAAAACATCATCATAGGCTTGCGGGCGAACGTTTTGTACAAGCTCGACCATATGACCTTGATAACCTAAGACTTTACTACAAAGGATATCGTTATCCCCTCCCACACAATCTAGCGCAACATCAACCCCGTTACCCTTGGTTATATCTGTAACTAACTGGGCAACGTCGGCGCTACGGTAATCGATACAGTGTGTGGCACCTAATTTTGTCACAAAATCATGATTTTTTTCAGAGCAGGTGGTAATAATTGTCGGCACCTTGTAGTGCTTGGCTAATTGAATAGCAAAACTACCAACCCCGCCTGAGCCACCAGCTATAAAGATCGACTCACGATTGATGATATCCAGTTTATCCACCAACGCATTCCATGCCGTCCAACCTGCACAAGGCGTCGCGGCAGCAACAATTGAGCTCACGTCAGGATGTTCGATAAGGGTGCGCGAATCATGGACTGCGTATTGCGCAAACCCGCCTTGCGAGCGGCGCATATTGCCATGATAGAGCACACGATCGCCCACGCTCCATTCAATCACTTTCTCACCAACCGCAACAATCTCACCCGCTACATCTAAACCACCCACAAAATTGTCGTCCATCTCGGTAACCATTGATTTCCAGAGGTGGATTTTAGCGTCAACTGGGTTTAACGCCGCTGCATCTACCTTTACAATCACATCCCACTCCGTTTCAATACGCGGCATAGGTAACTGTTTCAAAATAAACTGATCGTCACTTGCACGATAGGTCAGAGCTTTCATAGGGATATTCTCCAATTGATACTGAGTCGATAAATTAGCCTTTTTGACTGTAGTTTGTGGCTAATTACCACAAGCTACAGATTTCAGGCTAAATTTAACCGCTAAGGCTAATACATAATAAATAAAGTATAATGCTATCAAACATATACTGACACCCAATTCTAATGCTCAATCCAAACTGGCTAAAAACATTCAAGACCTTGGTTGAAGTAAATCACTTTACTAAAACAGCTCAAGCCCTGTTTATGACTCAACCGGGTGTCACACAGCATATCCAAAAATTGGAGCAAGCCTGCGGGGTACAGCTGCTTATAAAACAAGGCAAGGGATTTGAGTTAACCGAACAGGGGCTGCGTATATATCAATATGCCAACCAGCTTATCGAGCAGCAACAGCTATTACTCAATGAACTGCAAGTGGACGATGAAAACCAAGGTATCGTTTCCTTGTCTTGTTCGGGTTCACTAGCGCAATGGCTCTATCCAATGTTTATAGGCATTCAACAGCAACATCCCAAACTCAGTGTAGAGTTTGAGGCCGCCCCAAACTCCAAGATAATTGACAATGTATTAAATGGCATAACCTCCCTAGGATTAGTGACTCAACAACCAAGTAGCGCAGAGCTCGAGGTTATCCATATTGGGGATGAAGAATTATTGTTGGTACTACCGAATTCCATACACTCTAATAAGGTAACCCAACAGTCTCTTGTTGAGCTTGGGCTGATCAAGCACCCCGATGCCGAGCACTATGTTTCTCGCTATTTAAGGGAAAGTGGTGAGCCGCATCTGTCTTCAATTCAGGTCTCAAAAATCCCAAGGGTAAGCTACATCAACCAACTCAACCAAATCTTGTATCCGATTGTGCACGGTATTGGTTTTACTGTACTTCCCAAGAGCGCCGTCGTATCTTCACCTTGGTTCAATGAACTCAATATTTATCAGCCAAAACAACCGGTTAAAGATCAACTCTTTTTGATCTATAAAGCGAATCGCCCCCTTGCTGCCCGCTATCAAAGGTTCATACACCTCATCTCAGAGAGCCTCAGATAATCATATGCATTATTGTTATATCTGATATAGAAAATATAAACTTGATTGCATAGTAATAACACCCCACACTTGAATGGTATTCCATACAGAGACCATTTCGATGCGCTGTCATAAATCTTACCTTACTTATGTTATTGCCTTAATTGTTCCCGGTATATCCAATGCCAGCGGTATATTTTTGGGCGAAGCAGGATACGCAAACCTCGGTACTGCCGGTGCAGGAGATGGGGTTTATACCAATAGCCCCGCCGCTATCTGGACAAACCCTGCAACAGCAAGTTTCATGGATGAAGAAAAGCATACTATTAGTGGTACTGTGCTGAACCTCAACATGGCGTATGAGGACGACAGATCGATTGCTGGATCAGATGCTGAATCTAACAAGACTATGCCAATCGTAAGCTATTTTAGTAATCATCATTTAAGTGATAGCTGGAGCTTAGGTTTAGCGTTTTCATCACGCGGTGGAGCGGCGCTTGACTATGGTTATGATTGGCAAGGCGCAAACCAATTGACCGATGTGGCTCTGGTTACGTATCAATTCAACCCCTCGGTTAGCTATAGAATTGACGATAGAGCCGCTATCGCGTTCGGAGTGCAGTTAGATTATGCCCTTATCAATGCCAACACCCAATCTATAGAGCTTGCAACCAGTGACAGCTTTGCGGCGGGCTTTAACCTAGGCATGATGTTTGACGTCACCGAACGGGTAAACCTAGGTATTGCATATCGCTCAAAACTTGAGCATGACTTTGAAGGGGACTCAAAAGTAATCTCTGGAAGCAACGTTATTGCATCTGGTAGCTACGGAGCTCCTTTAATAACTCCGGCTATGCTAGATATCAGTGCTAGCTATAAACTCAGTCCACAAACAAGCCTATTTACCTCGGTACAATGGCATGACTGGAGTAAATGGCAACAAACCGTTGTTGACCTCTCTTTTACCCAAAATCCATATGTAATTAATCGCGAATTTGACGATGTTTGGCATTTTGGATTTGGCGCACAGCATCGACTTAACAACAGCAGTTGGACATTAAAAGCGGGTTATTCATATGAGACTTCACCTTTAGATGACAGCGCAAATCAATCTCCTGATTTACCCGTAGGAGAGCAGCATCGATACTCAATTGGGCTATCTAAAGACTTCAAAACTAGCACCTTAGATCTTTACTACCAATACGCAGATTTCGGAGAGATGGATGTCGACCAGCAGAGCATTCGAGCGGATGCCGGACTACAAGGCAGCTTTATTGGGCAGGTTCACTTTGTTGGAGCAAGCTACACTTTCTAATCCACCGACCTAATATTCAGTATGATCGAAAAAGCGATCCCTAGTGGTTCGCTTTTTTTGTGACTCCTGTCTACATTATTAATTAACCAAATAATATTTTGTTTCATTATTACTAAAGTAGATACCATGAAGACATTGGAACAACAGCTTTCTCGATTAGATTTAAACCTTTTGGTTTCCCTTAGTGTACTGCTAAAAGAAAAAAACGTATCACGCGCTGCTGAAACTCTCTATCTTTCACAGCCCGCGATGAGTCGCACCTTAAAGCGCCTTAGAGACGTATTTGATGACCCCTTGTTTTATCGCGAATCGGCAGGCTTACAACCTACCGACAAGGCAATTAGCCTGCAAGAACCCCTTGCCGAAATCTTAATGTCGGTGAACAAGCTAATAGACAGCACCAAGTTCTCACCTGAATTATGCGATCAAACCTTTAAGATCTCTTTGCCGCCTTTAATGAGTCGCCAACTTTCAGTACCACTGGTAAAACAGTTGATGCAAACTGCACCCAATGCCAGTTTGTTAGAGTACCCAGCAGCTAAAGATCCCGAGAAACTGCTCAAGCAACGAGAAGTGGATTTCTCCATCCATGTAACGACTCCCACCAACAGCGATGAGTTTCCAAGTGAGCTTATTGGTACAACTTACGGTGTCATTTATGGAATGAAGAATCACCCTTTAGCTGATAAAGATAATGTCACTATTGAACACTGTATGGATTATCCGTTCATGGATTTAAATCTCGACCTGCGCTCAGATGCAGATTCGCAAAACCCTATTGACGATTACCTCAAACCTCTGGGATTAAGTCGTAATATCAGCTTTAAAAGCGGTCAAGTGAATACCCTAATTGATGCAATGGAGGGCTCCAATAGCTTACTGGTTTCTACTCATACCTTAGGCTCAGTGGACAATTTTCAACATCAACTGGTGCCTATCTTAAGCATGCAAGGTCAATTGGATATTGGTGTATACCTATTAGAGCACAGACGTACGTCCAACAGTGCACCTCACCAATGGTTAAAAAATCTGATACTGAGCACCCTGCGAGGTCGTGCTTTTATCTATGATAAATAGCTGATTTAAAGAGAAATATTCTCACGTAGTCACTATTAAAAGACTAGATACGAGTTTCGCCCATGCCTTTGTAAGAGATCGCTTACAAGAAGCGTGAGAGTCGATAACTTTTTTTTAACATAAAATCCATCATCTATAATTAAGTCATTGTTTTATAACGAATAGATATTTAGTGAATAATATTCCAGCGGGTAAAATCTACTATTGTCATTGTACGCAAGCGGCAAAATAGTACTATGAGTGTGTCGACAGGGAGTTGGCAAAGTCTTTAAAGGGTGGCCAGTTGGCCCCGTTATTTGGAAATAACACCATTAAAGGCAAAGTTTCTGGATGAAACGACGTTTAACAAGGACAGTTGAACGCAGGACACCGTCGGGATGACGATGTGACAGGATAAGGTTAACGGATTTAACCATATCAGGGATAGTATTAGGGAATGTGTTTGTAGCAGGATTGCTGCGTTATAAGTTCGCCCCTTCCAGCCAGTCTGGTAGGGGTATTTTTTTGTTTATAATTTATAGGGTTAGAAGCACATTTTCAATCACCAGCTGGGATTAGCTCTTTGCACTAGACACTGCAATTGTTAAGCTAAAACAAAACAGACTAAGGCAACTATCCCAATGACTCCTACTATCGAAACCCTATTAAATCATCGCTCTATTCGCGCATTCACCAAGCAAGCGATCTCTGATACACAACTACAAACCATTTTAGATTGCGGCATCGCAGCCTCTAGCTCCAGCTTTATACAATGTGTTTCTATCGTTCGAGTTACCGATAGCAACAAGCGTGAACAACTTGCCACATGCGCTGGCGGACAATCCTATGTTGCAAGTTGCGCAGAGTTTCTGGTTTTCTGTATCGATTACCAAAGACACCAACAGATCCATCCACAAGCTCAATTAGGCTTTACAGAACAGACCCTCATTGGCGCAATTGATGCTGGATTAATGGCACAAAACTGCTTAACTGCGGCGGAGTCTTTAGATTTAGGTGGTGTCTATATTGGCGGATTACGTAATAATCCAGACCAAGTCGTTGATTGCTTAGAGCTACCACAAAATGTTCTGCCACTGTTCGGTTTATGCTTAGGCTACCCAGATCAATCACCAGAGGTTAAACCTCGACTTCCAAAGAGCATATTGGTACACGAAAATAGCTATCAACCCCTTAACACACAAGCCTTAGCAGAATATGACCAACAGATTTCAGACTACTACGCAACCCGTAGTAGCAATAATAAAGTTGGAAGCTGGTCACAACAGATCACTACAAATTTAAGTAAAGAAACCCGCCCATTTATGCAAGAATTCATAAAAAGTCAGGGCTTTAGTACCAAATGAATGACATACACCAACAAACACAGGCGTGGCTTGAGCAGGTCGTTATCGGGCTAAATTTGTGCCCTTTTGCACACAAGCCAAATAAGAAAAATCAGATAAAAATAGCCATTTCCGATGCAACAACAGAAGAAGCCCTATTAGAATTTATCTTATTGGAACTTAAACAGCTCGATAGCACGCCTCCCCAACAATTAGAAACTACTTTAGTTGTTGCAGCTAATATGCTCGATGACTTTATGGACTATAACTTCTTTCTAGATTGGGTAGATGCTCTATTGAAGCAAGAGGACTATGAAGGCATATATCAGGTCGCGAGCTTCCACCCTGATTATTGCTTTGGTGGGACAGAACCAGATGATGCAGAGAACCTAACCAACCGTTCCCCTTACCCTACTATTCATTTGATCAGAGAAGAAAGTATGGAACGAGTTTTAAAGCACTACCCTAACCCTGAAGCTATCCCTGATAATAACATCGAGCGCGTACAAGCCTTGAGCGACAAGCAAAAAGCCAAGCTGTTTCCGTATTTGTAGATAGAACGGGGCTAGAGCCTGGATTATCGGTGATCTCACCGATACATCGAACCACCGCTACGCCCCACAACCACTCCAATATCGTCATCCCCGCGCAGGCGGGGGTGAAGCGGTTCTGTGGTCCTGTGGTTCTGTGGTTCTTTGGCCCTGTGAGGCAGATCATCGAAACATCGATTCATCGCTACGCTCCACAACCACCACACCTTAAAACCGTCATCCCCGCGCAGGCGGGGATCTGTAGATACTCAGACCTCAATCATGGTCTCGATTTCAAACCTAAACCCGAGCAACAGGGAGAAGCGGTTCTGTGGTCCTGTGGTTCTTTGGCCCTGTGGGACACGTCATCGATACATCGATTCATCGCTACGCTCCACAACCACCACACCTTAAAATCGTCATATAAAAGAAGTAGTCCCAAATAAAGTAAATTATCTGGGACTAAGCTAGGGTGAGAAGAAGAGACTAACGCGTCAAAGGCTTCGAGCTTCTGGGGATGCCAAAGTCTCTTCTCGCTCTAGCGATTCTGAGCTTCTATAACAGGTAATCGCACAAGATCTTTAACCGATATGAAAAAGCCATGAATCGCTCTTACCTTTCAATGTAAGGATAGTAGATTTATGAAAACTCTCTCTATTTCGCAGTTAAAAAACTGTACCGCTATTGGCATTGATGTCTCTAAAAAGACGCTAGATTTTGCTGGATTAACGGCAGGAAAAACCATTCTGTATCAACTTAACAACACCGTAGAGTCGATAGAAAAGTTGGCTGAAAAGCTCGTAGAATCGCAGTACAAAGGTAAAATAATCTGTGAATCAACCGGCCACTATCATCTCAAGTTAGTCTCTGTATTTTCAAAGCATAATCTTAATCTCTACGTCATTAATCCATTGCAATCGAGCAAGCATAGCAAAGCTAACATTCGCAAGACTAAAACAGATCCCGTCGATGCTGAGACACTAGCCACAATGTGTCTTACTGAGAGAAACCTGCCTAAACCGACTAAACTAAGTGACCGTAATCTATTGATTACATTGAAAGTAGGCCAAATAAAGGCAATAGAGAAGCTAATACAGAAAATGGGGAGTAGCCTTCGTTTGTTCGAGGAAACTTATCAAGGTTTAGGGTTTGAGTTAGATGAAGTTCAACAAGAGCTCGCTACGAAACTGGCGGAATTAAAGTCGCTTCACAAGCGTATGCTTCGAGAGCTTGAGGCCTTGATTGTTGAAACTAACGAAAGCGCAAGAGACACCGATATCTTAGCCAGTATTCCAGGCATCTCTTCGACCACTGCAGCTCTTTTAAGCCAACTGGATAGAAGGGTTAAGAGTTGTCATTCATGGGTAGCGTTTGTTGGGTTGGACACCAGCATTCGACAAAGCGGAACGTGGAGAGGGAAAGGCAAACTGAGTAAACGAGGAAACACCTATTTGAGGAAAAGAATCTTCTGCTCTGCTTGGGGAGCGACAATGCATGATGAACATTTTAAAGCTTACTACGACAAACTGAGGGCAGAAGGAAGGAGTTATAAAGAAGCCTTGTGTATCTTAGCTAAGAAGCAAATTAGGATCGCTTATCACTTGTTGAGCAGTGGTGAAAAATACGATCCTATTAAGGCTTTTGGGGCCTAATAATTTGACAACGTCGTTTAACAGGCATCCCCGCGAAGGCGGGGATCTGTAGACACGCACAACTCAACCATAAACAAATCTGCAATAACAACGTCACTGCACTGCAACCTGTTCTTCATTAGACCTTCACATAAAAAATCTAAATTACTCCCATACCAAACGGGCACGGCCCGAAACAATAATAAATCCCGAGTACTTACTCACTTTTAATTAAATAGGACTTTGAAATGAACAAGGCAGCATTAACTACTGCAATTTTAGCGATTATGGCATCAGGTTACGCATCAGCAGCAACTGTGTACAAAGATGACACCTCTGAATTGAAGATTGGTGGTCGTGCAGAAGCGCGTTTCAACATCTCAGACAACAACGAATCAGCTAGTGACAGCTCTTTTAATGACAAATCTCGTGCACGCCTAAACGTTGTTGGAAAATCCCAAATTTCAGATAGCCTATATGGATTTGGTAAATATGAAGCTGAGTTCGACACCGATTCAAGCATCAGCAACCGCTATGCCTTTGCAGGTTTAGGTACTCAGTTTGGTGAGTTCTCTTACGGTAAACAAGATTCTGCTCAAGTAATGCTAACGGACATTACTGATACCATGGCAACCTTTGGCGCTGATGCCGCTGATATCGTTGCAGGAAACAAAGACAAGCGTAACAATAACTTCCTTTATGCTGGAAAGTTTGACGCTTTCACCGTTGAAGCAAACTACCTTGCTAACGATGAAAAAGATGCAGACAGCTACGGCATCGCAGGTATGTACTCTTTTGATTTCGGTCTAGACCTAGGCTTGGGCTATGTTGCGCAAACCAACGGCAACGATGATGATAGCCAAATCAACATTGCAGCTCAGTATTCAATTGCAGACTTCACGGTTGGCGGTCTATATGCACTAGGCAGTGTTGCAGATGAAGATGTGAACGCTTTTGAAGTATCAGCAAAATATAAGCTAGATAAGCTAACTTTTATTGCTGTATACAACTATCAAGAGTTTGAAAAAGCTGACGATGCAAATGTAGACAACTTTGCCGTTGAAGCGGTTTACAAGTTTAACGGTAACCTGCGCACTTATGCAGGCTACAAGTTTGAACAAGTTGACAATAAAGACGACCAAATCCAAGCGGGTATTCGCTACGATTTCTAATTTGATATCGATTCGTTCGATAACGGATATAACCGAGCCATGGCGCTCGGTTTTTTTATTTATACAATGAAATTTTCTTTGTGCTAACAAGTTCTTATAATTAAGGAAAGCATAAGGAAACGCATCATGAACAAGCCAATAAAAATCACACTCTACCGCTGGGGCGGGCAATGGGGTCCATTTAAGGTCAACATCCCTTGTGGTGAATGTACCCTCACCAAAGACATCTTAAGTGACACCTTTGCCAACGAACTCAAGGACGTGGAAGTAGAGCTTGAAATCAAAGATTGGCTGTCTCATTGGTGGGAACCACTTAAAAAAGGCGCATGGCACGCACCAATCCTCATCGTTGAAGGTAAAGTCATTAGCCAAGGCGAAGCATTGAATAGAGGCCTATTAGTACAATCTGTAATTGCACAGTGGTCGAAGCGGCATCAACTACAAGGCAATATTGTGTACGGTAAAGCAACCTGCCCTTATTGTGTCAAAGCCAAAAAGCGCCTCGACCAAGCTGGGATTGATTACATCTATCATGATGTAGTTAAAGAAAGCGCAGCCCTATATCGCATGATACCTGAAGTAAAAGCGCATATTGGTTTAAAGACCCCAGTTACGGTTCCACAAATTTGGATGGATAGTGAATATATCGGTGGTGCCGATGCTCTAGAAAAATGGCTCACCTCAGACAAAAACCATCATGTGCCGAATAATGTATTAGACCTGTCCCAAGCTAATAGTGATTCCCATACCTCAATCATGAGTAACTAACAGATACAAAAAAGCCTCGAATATATCCGAGGCTTTTTTGATAGTTAATGACTACTTGGTCAATTTCGTCCATAACTTTTTAAATATTGAAGGCTTTTCGCGAACAATTTTATTATCAAATTTCGCTTCAATTGCCTTACGAGCGATATGTGAGCAGATAAGCATGCCACCTAAATCATTGTTCATGTTAAGCCTCGGATGTAATTTAATTTCTAATTCTGGCGTAATTCACACTGTAAACCCGACACAAACAAGATATAGATCACACTTTAATGTAACTTAATTACATTCAGCACTTGCTACACATGACCAATTCCGTATATTTTGAGCATAAAAAAGCCCGAGACTCATTGCTCGGGCTTGGTTATTGATTTTGAACTAGCTTCGTTTTGGCTGACGATAGGTTTTACCTGCCGCCTTATAAGTGTCGCTTTGTTTAACCTCAAAATGGAAATCAAAGAACCAAGCAACAAACTTTATAGTTGGCTCGTCCGTGTTCATTACATGCTCCACGAACTCTTCGAGATCATCACCATTTTGCTGAGTTGTTACATGGTATACGCGTTGCTCCCCATTCACCTCAGCCATAGCAAACTGACCTTTTAGACTCAGTGCCGCTTCTGCTACATCTTGGTCTTCATTGGCTTGAAGTAAAGCCAATGCTTCAGGTAGATCAACACAATCACTTGCTGTTTTTACTAGTGTTACAAATTCGTCTTGAGTCATTTTTATCTCACGTTTATAAGGCTTGTTTCTTATTCTTGGTTTGTTGAGTTTGCTTAGCAAGCATCACTTCTTTATCTTTCATCAATTTCATAAACTGATTACGACGGGCAACAAACTGCTTCATCTCATCTTTTGGCACAGAATCTGCCATTGGAATATTCGCTGTTACTGCATTTACAGGGCGATTTCTAACCAACAATTCAAAGTGTAGGTGAGGTCCAGTTACGCGACCAGTCGCTCCAGACAATGCAATAATATCGCCGCGCTTAACCTTCTGCCCTTTCTTCACCAAGATTTTACTGAGGTGCAAATAACGAGTTTTATAAATTGGGCCATGCTCTAGCACGATATATTTACCTGCATAAGGGTGATTACGAATCATAATCACTTTCCCGTCACCTGTAGCATGTACTTCAGAACCAAGCGGCGCACCAAAATCAGTACCATTGTGCGGAGCTAAGCGTCCAGTTACTGGGTGTAGACGGTGCGGGTTAAATGGTGAGGTTATTCTGTGATATTTACTTGGATAGCGATCAAATGCACGCTGTAGGCTATCACCATTTTCATCAAAGAACTGACCGTTATTGTGCAGATACGCACTAATTACGCGCCCTTGATTGTAGATGTTAATAGCTTCAACTTCGCGATTTCCGGTTTCCTGGCCATCAATGTATTGAACCTTGTGGACGATACTGAATTTATCTCCCGCTCGCAGTTCCTTAACAAAATTTAATTTGTCTTTTAGTAGGTTTGAAATCTCTTCAATTTCAGTACTGCTAAGGCCTAGTTTATGCGCTGAGGTTGAGAAACTGCCATATACCTTGCCCACCAAGGCTTTTGTTTCCCATGTACCCGGTAATGAAATATCTTTATATGCAAAGCTGTCATCTTGACCTCGTGTATATTGAACACGATCAGCCAAAGTAAACTCGAGTTCCATCTTAACCAATCGGCCTGACTCTTCATCTGCCCAAAACTTTAAGATATTACCTGGTTTCAGCTTATCTAAAGAGAGGTGGTTAAGATCCTCTTCCATAATTCTCATCAAATCTTGATAAGAGAATCCAAGACGCGAGAAAACCACACTCAAGTTGTCACCACGCTTAATGTGGTAGCTATACGTCGGCGCTTGTTCCCAGTTAGCTTTCGCTGAAGAAGTATCAATGGTTGGTGCAGGTGCAGAGTTTATATCGAGTTGCACAAACTTACGCTCTTCATGTGAATGCGAAAATAGAGCAACTATCAATAGCAGAACCGGAATAAGGAGTAGCTTTTTGTTGGACAAGAGTTGACTGCGATTGAATTTAAACACCACATTACCTATTCATTGAAATTTGGGCTGGAAGAATATAGGAATTTGAACAAAATTTCATCAGATTTTTTATGCACAAATTCCGGAAAGAGAGTTTACCAGTAATAGGTATACCCTATCAAAGAACAGCTGTATCAATTTGATTGTTCGGTCAACTTATTGTCAGTTATACGAAACTCTCTGCTTACAGTCTGTTGCGGATGCTCTGCCATCGCTTGATCTATACCATGCTCAGAATACACAATATGAAACTGATCTCCCTTAAAACTCAGAGAGTTAAGCTCAACCCTGTCGCCCAAAAACACCTCATTTTTGAACATCCAACGCTGCGGGTTAACTTGATAGAGAGTAAGGTAATAAAACACCCCACTCGCTCCGCTTGTCACTATAGATGGCACAACTACATAGCCGTTAGACCCTTTGTTGAAGCAAACATAGTTTGTATCTATGAACAGTTGTAGATTCGATTCCGTATAGCGTTCTGTTGATTGATATAACCGTTTGTCATGTTGACTTGGCTCAAGCAGCAGCTGTGATGCAATTTGAACATCCGCATTTTCACTCATATCAAGATGAAGAGTATTAGGTCGATTATAATCTGCAACATCACAGTTAAACTGAGTTGGTGTCAGTGGATGCGCAAAAGTAAGCGCTGGTAACATTAATCCCGCCAAAGCACCTGTGACTAACCATTTCATATCAAGCTTCTTAATCATTTGTAAAATCGACAATATTTAAACATATAGATAATGCTGTATAAACCCAATTTTAGATGTGCCTCAACTCAATTGCGAACACATCACACAGTGAAAAAAGAGCACATATCTACCTAGATAATAGATATGACATCTCGTTGTAATCATTTGTTCATTATTATCTGGTTTAATCAGGCGTCTTTAATTTCTTGTTATTACAAAGCAGAACAGCCTTAAAATGGAAGATGTAAAACTTAGTATTGATGTTATCAAAAATCTACAGTCTGTTGAGTATCACTGGGTACGCGCGATGCACGTAGAGGGATACAATGACAGTCAAATCGACCACTATATAATGCAATGCTTTGGCGGTGACACTGTATTTGCTCATCTATTTCGACGTGTGGCATTGCATCAAGAAAGTATTTATCTATTAATGCAGCACTTAGGCTATGCGCCTTCCAATCTTGAAAAGATATAGAGGGAGTAGGCTCTAGAGCCGCGGTTACATCTTCTCTCTTCCATAAAAAAACCGAGCACTGAAAAGTGCTCGGTTTTCCAATTTGATTGCGTAAGGTTACCCTTTCACGCCACCAGAAGTTAGACCACCAACCAACCAGCGCTGTGCTAACAAGAACACAATGGTAATTGGGAATGCAGATAACACTGCGGCGGCGGCAAAATCACCCCATAGATAGTTCTGAGGGTATAGATATTGCTGCATACCAACGGCAAGAGTGTAATTATTCACATCAGACAATAGCAAGGATGCAACAGGTACTTCACCGACAACACCAATGAAGGATAAGATAAATACCACCGCTAGAATCGGCACCGATAACGGCAATAGTACCAAACGGAATGCTTGCCAAGGTGTTGCGCCATCAAGAGCTGCTGCTTCTTCTAGTGAATTATCTATCGTCTCGAAATAGCCTTTGATAGTCCAAACATGAAGCGCAATCCCGCCTAAGTAAGAAAAGATAAGACCGCCATGGGTGTTCAATCCCAAGAATGGAATATACTGCCCTAACTTATCAAATAGCGCATAAATCGCCACCAACGCCAACACAGCGGGGAACATCTGGAAGATCATCATCGCTTTTAAGATAGTGCTCTTACCTTTAAAGCGCATACGAGCAAACGCGTAAGCCGAGGTTGTAGATAACGCCACAATCAAAATTGAGGAGATACCAGCGACTTTCACTGAGTTCCATAACCAGGTTAATACTGGGAATGGAGGTGGTGTAACGCTGCCATCTGCATGTGTTACCGTAAAGCCCAATGCTAATTTCCAGTGCTCCAAAGATGGGTTATCAGGGATCAAGCTACCGGTTGCGAAGTTACCTTCACGGAACGAGATCGCTACCACCATCAGCAGTGGAAATATAATAAGTGATAAGAAAATCCATAGAGCAATATGCGTTGCCCAAACACGGTATTTAAGGTCTTTACCTTGTACCATTGCCATAATTATTGCTCCTTAATCTTGAGACAGCTTAGTGAAACGTAGGTTTAATAGAGCCATACCGCCAACCAATAGGAAGATAAGGGTTGCGATAGCACTTGCTAGGCCGAAGTCTTGACCACCACCACCTTCGAATGCAATTCGATAGGTATAACTCACCAATAGGTCCGTATAACCTGCAGGCTCTGATGTACCAATCATATTTGGTCCACCATTGGTCAACAGCTGAATCATTACAAAGTTATTGAAGTTAAACGCAAAGCTTGCAATCAATAGTGGCGTCATTGGCTTAATCATCAATGGCACAGTGATGTGGAAAAAGTTCTTGAATGGACCCGCCCCATCAATAGCCGATGCCTCATACAAATCATCAGGAATAGCCTTTAATAGCCCCATACATAGGATCATCATATACGGGAAACCAAGCCAGGTATTCACAATCAAGACCATGGTTTTAGCTAAAATTGGGTCAGAGAACCAGCTCGGAGAAATGCCAAATATCTGAGTTAATACTAGGTTTATCTCACCAAAGCTTTGGTTAAATAGCCCTTTGAATATCAATATTGATATAAAGGCAGGCACGGCATATGGAAGAATCAGTAATACTCGATAAACAGAACGACCTTTCAGCTCTTCCCATTGCACAATACTGCCTAACACCAAGCCAATAACTAGGGTAAACACAACGGTGCATATTGAGAAAACTACAGTCCAGATGAATATAGAAACGAACGGCTCTTTAATACCATCATCTTTCCACACACGCTCGAAGTTATGCGTACCAATACCAACCACAAAACCTGGTGAGACTGGATTACCAATAAAGCTACCGTTGCTATCAACTGCTTGATAAAAACCGGTATCCATATTCGGCATGAATATTTGACCCGTCTCATTGTTCAGCATCGCCTGCTTATCATCTTGCAGGGTGAACAACGGCTCTACTGCTGCAAATTTACGAAGCCCACTCATTCGAATTGCTTCGCCATCAGGCATAATAAGGTCAAAACTGCTCAGCACTGGACGCGCTTGGATAATGCCCTTGATAGGCTCTTTTGTGCCTTCGACAGATTCTACAGGGCTAAGATTGAGATCTTGTCCTTTCGCTTCTTCCGATAGGCTAAATTTAGGTGTTGCTAATGTTTTCTCGCCATCTTTAACGGTAATAACATGACTGCCATCAGCAGCCTTTAACAAGGTAAACGAAAAGCTATCACCACTTTGGAAAGTACGACCTTCCAACACCGACTGTGTACGCTCGAGTGACAACTGATTTTTTGCGCTGTAGTTTGTGAAAGCGAGGTTTACTGTGTACGCCAACGGGAACAAGATGAATAGAATCATCCCAGCGACGCCTGGATAGATATAACGATGTGCGTAGGTTTTCTTGCTACCAAATATATACAGCGCCAATGCTGTAATTATTAGAGTGAGAAGTGCGAAAGCTACTTCACCACGCGAATACATTAGAATGGTTGCATAACCATTTACAATTCCGACTAAGCCAAGGGTTGCCCACTTTAATACCGCTTTGGTATTGCTGGCAACAGGAGGCGTCTCAACAGAACCAGAAGATTGTACCGTCTGCATAAAAAGACCTACTAGCGAATGAAAAATTTAAAACTAGGAGGGGTTACCCCCTCCTAAAAGGTTTTTTACCCAAGTAATATTAAGATACTTGTGGGTATATTAGTTGCGAAGCATTTGCTTCTTAGCATCAGATAGAGCGGCATCAACTGTTTGGCGATCATCTACGATATTGATAATTGCGTTCTTAGCTGAGTTCCAGTAGTTATTCATTTGTGGAATGTTCGGCATGATTTCACCGTGCTCAGCACTTTCCATTGTTGCAGCAATACGTGGATCAGAAGCTAGCTCTTTTTGGAAAGATTTAAGGGCAACTGCACCTAAAGGCTTATCGTTATTTACGTCACGTAGACCATCGTTAGTCAGCAGGTAGTTCTCGATGAACTCAACTGCAAGGTCTTTGTTTGGTGACGCAGAGCTGATACCAGCAGTTAGAACACCAACGAAAGGTTTAGATGCTTTACCATTAAAGGTAGGGATTGTCGTTACGCCGTAGTTCACTTTGTTGTCATAACCACCCCAAGCCCATGGGCCGTTGATGGTCATTGCTACATCACCTTTAGCAAAAGATGAATCTGCAATCGAGTAGTCCATATCAGCAGAGATCACTTTCTTCTCAACTAGGCTATGCAAGAAGTTCATTGCCGATGTAACGCCTTCGTTTGCAATACCTACATCTTTAATGTCATAGCCTTCGCCAGTGAATTTGAACGCATAACCGCCGTCAGCCGCCATAAGTGGCCATGTGAAATACGGTTCTTTTAGGTTCCACATGATCGCTTTCTTGCCATCTTTTTGCAGTTTTGCATCAAGGGCTGCCACTTCTTCCCAAGTCTTAGGTGGGTTAGGAACTAGGTCTTTGTTATAGATAAGTGCTAGTGCTTCAATCGCAACTGGATAACCAATAATTTTGCCATCGTAATTTACAGCATCCCATGCAAAATCAACAATGCCATCTTTAACTTCTTTAGACGGTTTGATCTCAGCAAGTAGGCCAGCTTCTGCGTAACCACCAAAGCGGTCGTGTGCCCAGAAAACGATGTCAGGGCCGTCACCAGTAGCCGCTACCTGAGGAAAGCGGTCAGATAGACCATCAGGGTGAGCAACGGTTACTTTAACTCCAGTGTCTTCTTCAAAGCGCTTACCAACTTCAGCAAGGCCGTTGTAACCTTTGTCACCGTTGATCCAGATAGTTAGTTGACCTTCTTCGATTGATGCGTGTGCTCCAAACGAACCTAAAGCGACTAAAGTACCTAATGCTACTGTGCTTAGGGCTTTTTTCATGGGTATCTTCCTTTTTATTATTAATGTAGGGCCACCGTCATTCATCGGAAAGCCAAATTTCATTATCTATCATCCCCCACTCCACAACGCTAATCATCCTCCTAACTACTACGCCCTCACCAAGCCTAAACAAAATCGCGATCAAGCTCACGCTCAATAAAAGACACAGATCACAGAACGCGTAATCTTGTGAGTCAGATCGACAGATAAGCACCAGTAAAAGTGATATTGGTCCTTTTTATCAACAGGTATGCCTTTAAGCCTACTCCCCTGCTACTCCCCCTACAAAAATAGGGTTCAGGATGATGTTGCAGTGGACAAAAATGCACAAACTAACAACATCCGAGATATGGATGGTAAGAACTTTTTTTCAACCTCGTTGTTGAATTAACATTTCCAAGATATTGGCTGACATTCTGTTGTTTGTGCGTGATGAATTCATGACGGGGGACACAACATAGAGTATTGGGGGAGGTCAATATCAATTGAAATGACCGGGGGTGCCACATCGAATCCGCTGTGTGCACCGCCTTTTTTCTTATTCGTCTATTTAGGACAATATATTGATACCAAAATGGCTCCAATATGGGCTATTTCGATATAAATATATTTTGAAAATCTCTGAAGATACAACTGCAGTGGCTTTCAATCACAACCAACTGTTTCCTATTTTTAGTGATCACACATACCAATATCTATACAGTGGTCACTAAAACGTAAAAATAAAAATTGAGGACCAACTCAAATGACAAGTGTCACGTTAAAAAACGTCTATAAATCCTACGGTGACGTCGAGATCTCAAAGAATGTAAACCTCGAAATTCATGAAGGCGAATTTGTTGTGTTCGTTGGCCCATCGGGTTGCGGTAAATCTACACTGTTACGCTGTATTGCAGGCTTAGAAGATATCACATCAGGTGACTTGTATATCGGCGATACGCGTATGAACGATGTAGAGCCATCCAAGCGTGGTGTGGGTATGGTATTCCAATCTTACGCCCTTTATCCTCATCTTAACTTATATGACAACATGTCATTTGGTATGAAACTGGCCAAAGCCGACAAGCAAGAGACTCAACGCCGCGTTGAACATGCCGCAGATATCCTACAACTGACCCACCTTCTAGAACGTCAGCCTAAGGCTCTATCTGGAGGTCAGCGTCAGCGTGTTGCTATCGGGCGTACTTTGGTATCACAACCGAATGTATTCCTGCTCGATGAACCTCTGTCAAACCTCGATGCCGCTTTGCGCGTACAGATGCGCAGTGAAATCACCAAGCTGCAACGTCAACTTGGCTGTACAATGATCTACGTAACCCACGATCAAGTGGAAGCGATGACAATGGCAGACAAGATTGTGGTTTTAGATGGTGGTTATGTTTCTCAAGTAGGCCGCCCTCTCGAGCTATATCACTATCCACAAAACCGCTTTGTGGCAGGTTTTATCGGTTCACCTAAGATGAATTTCATCAGTGTTCATGCCATTGAAGCCAGCTCTACCCATGTAAGAGTTGAGCTGGAAAACAAGGTCAGCTTTGATATCCCTGTTGACGGTACAACGGTTAATGTTGGAGACCGTATGTCCCTTGGCATTCGTCCGGAGCACCTTTTAATGTCCGACTCTTCAGAGGCAACTATCCAAGGTGAAGTAACGATTGTTGAAAAGCTAGGGCAAGAAACACAGGTATATCTGTCAGTAGAAAGTGCCGATACTGATATTAACTTCCGTCAACCTGATACGTTAGAAGTAGAGCCGGGCGATCACTATACTATCGGTATTGATCCAAAGCGCTGTCATCTATTCCATGATGATGGCCGTGCATGTCGCCGCCTACATCAAGAAGTTGGCGCAGAGATCCCGCAAGCATAAAAGCGACCGTGATTTAAGCCCTTTATATATTCTCAAACCCTTGCCATGCAAGGGTTTTTTATTTGTACATTTTATGGGTTCGCGATTGCAGTAACCCGAATATAATCTTTATAAGACCCCGCCATTGCCCCCTGCACGGAATCGATTATTATTGATAACCTCTGGCTATTTCCTTTAGTGCCCGGCCTTGAAAAATAGATCCGTTCCCCAAAGCTGACCCCCCTTCCGCCTAAACGTATTGAATAGGGAATAAGTTGATCGGGAGCACTTTGATGCATCAATCCACCATATTCAGATTCAATCTTCACCGAATACCCAGAGTTTGACCCCACTATCATATCAATACTTTTCTGAGCACCTGTTTTTAGTACTCCCATATCTAAAGAGTTGTTATTCAGTGTCGCGCCCTGAAAGGCCAGCGATAAATATGGGTAAATACGCACTGAGCTTTTAAGCCTTCTAGTATTGTTGCGCGAACCTTGTAGCTGTCCAACCAAAATGCCAGAGTACAAACCAGGTTGCAGGGCTTTATTTTCTACAAATTTCAATTCAAAGGTGTGAGTGCGACGGTTATGTTTAAATGGAATAAAGATTTTCCGATTCTCTCGTTCACTATACGTCTTACCTGATTCATCACTAATATAAGCAAATAACGACTGACCATCGTGTTCAAATCGAATCATTCCATTGCCATACGAGTCAATAGAAATCCCTTTAATATCACACCGCCTTAGCGCTTCGCTCAGTTCTACCTCAAACCTTAAACTGGGGATATTACTTACATCACTGTTTGGCACAGCTTTAGTTGTCATCCCCCAACTTCCAGAGCATGAAGCATAAGACATACTGCTCATTACCCCAATTATCACAAATAACATCAGCCGTTTTGTCATGGTGATACCTCGCGCAAGGTTAATGCTTGCAGATAAATTAAATTATCACTGGTTTGTTCAATAATTAAGTCGCCCGTTAATTCCGGCGTACCAATAATAGTCACTGTATAGCGGCCACTTTTCATGCGATCAATAGCAAATCGACCCGCTTTGTTAGTGAATATACTGCGCGTGATCCCCTCACCACTGACCACGCCATTACGCAATATAACCGCGTCACCATTGCTCAACTTCAATGTCCCAATTACGGTCTTTGATTCATCAGAGCCGACAGTCACAACGTGACCAGTATTTGAGCCGGGGACTATCTGATAGTAGCCAGAACCATAGTCATAACCTATATCTGCTTCCGGAATCGTCACGTTAAATGAACTGTATGAATGCCCGTATAGGGAAGTAGAATTATTTAAGCTAGAGGTTGCGCTAGCTTCTGGAGATTGGTCTTCGTACTCATTAATGTTTACTGGCACTTGTATAGAGTCGTGCACCTTGATTATCGCCGCAGGGCCTCGATAGCCTCGATTCCAAGAAACATCACTATCTACTACGGTCAAACCACTAGATAAACGCCCTGATACCGTATTGGCGGTAAATATATCTTGATTGTCGACAACCCGATTGACATCAACCTCAGCAGAGAAGCGATTTCCAATATAATCGGCTCTTGCTTCATAGAGTTGCGCCTCATCACCATACTCTCCTAGCAATTGATAACCATAACTACCAACCGAGTTCGAACTGTATTTACTAAACGCAGTACGCGCGACGTTACCACGACTAAAATACTGGGCTAGCGCTTCATATTCTCCACTATCTGAATACCAATCCCACTCAACAATGAAGTAATAAGTTGTCTCCTCAAACTCAAACGCTCCTTTGTTTTGCAGATAATCAGCCCCTATAGTGAGCTCGAAGTCCTGATACCCTACTTGTAGTTCCAGTTGTGCAAACAGTTCATTCTGCTCAGGGAATGTGAGCATGTCATATTCCACATAACTATTTAAACTCAAATACGACGTCATTCGATAGGTATAATCAAGCAATGCTCGACCACCAGTTTCAAGAGGAGCTGCGCTCCATGGCGTCGCCCTGTAATCGGTGAAGCCTTCTACACCGACTCTAAAATTAGGGGCATTGTAGCCAAGGTTTCCCCATACTGAACTTGCATAGTCGAGTGAGACAATCGCACCATAATAGGGAGAATCGACCTGCTGCTCTTGATAATGAAGTGCGCTCGCTCTTAATCCGATATTGGCAAACCCCGTCCCCAGTCCAAGGCTCATACCTGCAATCTGACCTAACGGATGATATATACCGTTTATGCCGACGGTAAAAGCATCTGTTAATCCGTAGTCAACATAAGACTGCACCACGTATTGCTGCTCATCGTAGATATACTCTCGGTCCGCCACATTAGATACCACACCAGCATATATACCGTAATCACTGTACCCTTGACGCAATAATCTGGTATTAAAGAACTGGCTATACGTTATTTCTTCACGCCGTCCTGATTGATAACGAATTTCCAAACGTATGTCGTTATTTCCCTGACGAAGGGGCAAGTCATCGATATCGTAGCGGCCAGGAGGAAGACGCAAATCACCATAAAAGGTGTCATTTACGTAGACTGAAACCGTGGCACTCTCAACCAGATAGACCTCTTGCGAACCACCAGATTGAATGTTTCGTGTCGGTTGCAAACGGTTCCACAAACGCTCCATTGCTACACCGCCTAAGGGCACAGAAGGCAGGTGCCCCGTTACAAACGGATTAATATCACCAACACTAAATCGCATTGGATAATCAGGCCTATCAACAAATGCTCTCACATCACCACGATAAACTTGAATATTGTCAGAATCATCCGCTAAATTTTCTGGGGCAACATACAAAGCACCATCAATATTCAATCCTTGATAACCCCCAAAATTACTGCTCGCTACCCATTCAAAACGCCAATCCGTTTGTTGAGTATCCTGCTCACTATCGACATACGACGCCGTTAAATTAAAGATGTTGTGCCACGCAAAAAATCCCGACTCACTATAAATCGGCTTTTCATAGGGAATATCAAAGCTGTATTCATTGCGCTTAGCTCGGTCTTTTTCCAGAGACAATGTCAAGCTAAGGTCAAGGTTATCGAACGTCAGTTCAATCCCCATATCTTGCAGTTCTTGTTGGCTCACAACCTTATTTCCAAAACGTAATAGCGACTCATTTACATCAGGAGCCAGATAGTTCTTTAATCTTTCATGCAATTCGGTGGCGCTAATCCCTATCAAACGCTCACCATCGGTCACAATGTTTATTTCAGATATCTGGGTTTGTCCTCGATAAAGAGGCACTGGAAAGGTCCACTGGTTGGCATATACCCAGCTAAAAAAGAAGATACATAGTAAGGTACTTAGCAACCTTATCATGATGACAAGACACTAATTTAGATTGATATCTACAAGCCTAGAGCCTTGCAACTCCTTAGGAAGTACATATTTTTTGGTCACTTTAGGTATGAGGTAGTTAGAGCTATTTTCCAGCTCCAACCCACTCCAAGTAGACTCTGTTTCTTCATCACCGACAGCAAAAGTAAGGCGTGCTTGCCCAATGTTAATCACGCAATTGCCTTTATTCACCAATACAATATTGGGGGAATCTACCTGTGCATTTAGGGTTCGGGTACACTTATCTTGTGTAGGTGAGACAAAAACTACAGTCGAGAAATTAAATAGGAATTTGACCTGAGACGCAGTCTCGTTGCCATCGTTGGTTTGCAGTTGCTCAAACATCACCCTGTAGGTTTGAGTGCTATCTACCTGCCCTTCACCCAAATAGCGAACCCTGAAACGACGGATCGTATTCGGCGCTACCATAGCTTGTGGCGGCAAAATCAAAAAGTCTTCATCCGCTGCGGTACTTATTTCTTGATTGGTTTCAGGGTCTATTGACACTTTATGCACAAGAACATCCAGCATAACTGGCTGACTGGTGTTATTCGTTACCTGATAACTCGATTGAGCCTTACGCCCCACATATTCCATCTCCAAATACATAGGAGTAACTTGATAAGCCCATGCCTGTATTGCCCACAATACTCCAACCGACAAAAAAACAATTAAACCCCTCATG
Organism: Vibrio gallicus; assembly: GCF_024346875.1. Taxonomy (NCBI): domain Bacteria; kingdom Pseudomonadati; phylum Pseudomonadota; class Gammaproteobacteria; order Vibrionales; family Vibrionaceae; genus Vibrio; species Vibrio gallicus. The sequence continues at coordinate 218,172 of NZ_AP024872.1, read as the reverse complement.
TTTCCTCCTTAAAATCAACATGAGCGAGTAAATACCCGCTCATAAGAGATGATCTAATTTGGTAACAATTCGGCGTACTGCTTATATCACACCGGCTACTTCAATTGTGACCGTATCAGAATAAGTCCCTTCTAAAGCATCTGATGCGTCGACATTTAACTCAAGCGCTGCATTTTCAAAATCTGTTGCATTCACCTGATCAATCGTCTCTTCAAACGCTACCGCTGGGTCAAACACATAGCTACCCACGTTTAAAGTATATGGAAGGGAGGGCGCCCCACCACCATTACGAGCCATACCACCATTTGCAGAACTCATGGTAACTTTAAAGCCATCCACAGTATTACAATAGGCAGATACGGAACCGAGCCCTAGATCTGTGTGGTTAAGTTCACTTGCAAATACGTTTGTGCCTAAAGTATTATCAAAATCAATAGTCAACTCGCATTCACACGGCACAATCCCTGTAATTATGATGTCATCGCTGATATCACACATCACGCCACCTGGATCGTCTCCCTGATCATCACCTGGTGGAGTATCATAGCTATTACACATGCGGTGTTTATGCCGTTTCCCCGCATCTGCGTCCGGTATAATTAGCCCAAACAAGGCTAACCCCAAGATAGCTGCAAAAAATACCTGTTTCATAATCAATCCCTCGCCTTTTATCACTTTTACCAAGTTGCGAGGAAAGCTTAGTGTTACCCCTAAATTAAAGCGTCACCCTAAAGAATGAGTTAGCTACCATTTAGCGGGTGATTTTTGGGTGAATTTGTCGATTGCGCTACCGCTCTAGCAATAAGCTCTGCCCTAGAGTGCACGTTAATTTTTTTCATGACACTAGAAGCATGTGTTTTCACCGTATTGACACTTACATTAACGGTTTCAGCTATTTGCGGGTTATTTAGGCCCTTTAATAGCATTAAACAGATATTCTTCTCTTTTGGGGTAAGCGCATGCGATAAAGCAAAATCATCAGCTGCAATATGCGGATCAAATTCATTGGCAAGATAGGCTTTAGCAAGCTTACTGAGATCTCTTCGTGAGTACCAAAGCTCACCACTTTCTACAGCTTCTACCGCGCTTGCAATGTGCTCAAGACAATGCCGGCGCATCACAACCCCAGAAAAACCACTCAAGATCCAATCGCCTAACTGGAATCCTTCTTCATCTACATTAACCGCCAGCCAATCCCCTCGTTCATGTGCTGGATTGATGCCAACTCTGATTGGATTACCACTGGTAGCAACGTCAATAATATAGATACTTCGTGTTGATAATGAAGCATTAGGACAAAAACAGTCTCTCACATTGTTGGCGTGTGAGAATTTAATAGAAGTGAAGTGCTGTCTTAAAATAGCCGTTGCTGCACTGGCAAATTCATCAGAGCGTGTAACGACATAACCGCACGCATAAGATAGCGACATAAGCCCTCCTTAGGAACCTATGCCATCAAACGATACCCCTTTAAGCCTTGTATGAGTCAATATCTCAAAGCTACAAATCCATTTGAAGGCCATTTAACTTTAGGCGTTTTTGGTCTGATTTTCACCTTTGATACGCCTAATAATCCAATAATTTACCCATTTGAACATACGCTATTAAATACGATATCTATTTTAGAACTATATTATTGATGCGGATTATAGGTTTGCTCGCTAACATTGATGAGGGCCATCTACCAGCCCCTTAACCAATAAAGCCGAGCACTATCGCTCGGCTTTATTACATTTTGTTATTAGTGAATTGGCGCATCGGTTTTATTATTGAACTTACCGAAGTACTTCTCTAACACTTCAGGCGTTAACTCACCTGCTTCCTCAAGCTTTTTGAGCTCCGCCGCTATGCGTTTTTGCTCATCAATAGTAGGAAGTTGCTCTTCAAGTTGGTCTGCAACGTTGTCAGCCATGTCCTGCAGTTCTTTTTCAAAATCACTCATGATTCAAACCTCTCAATAGTTATGAGATGAGTTTACTGGAGTACACAATTAAGCTCAACTAGCAAAAAAGCCCCTCAGATTGAGGGGCAAAGTTTCCATCGCTTTTATTATAGTGTAATTATATTTAACATTTTAAAGCATGTGATTAGCCGAAATCGCCATTCACATAGCCTTGAGTGCGGTCATCTCTCGGATTACTGAATATTACTTGAGTTTCATTATGCTCAACTAATTCACCCATTAAGAAAAAAGCCGTGCGGTCAGAAATACGACGAGCCTGTTGCATTGAGTGCGTCACAATCACTATGGTGTAGTCCTTTTTTAGGTCTTCCATCAATTCTTCGATTTTATGTGTTGCGATAGGATCAAGCGCTGAGGTTGGCTCGTCCATTAAGATAACATCTGGTTCCATGGCAATAGTACGCGCAATACATAATCGCTGCTGCTGTCCACCCGATAGGCCGAAAGCGTGTGATTTAAGGCGATCTTTTACCTCATCCCATAACGCAGCACCGCGCAAAGAACGCTCTACAACCTCATCGATGTGTTTCTTATCTTTGATACCTTGTGCTCGTAAACCGTAGGCTACGTTCTCGTAAATGCTCATTGGAAATGGATTGGGCTTTTGAAAAACCATACCCACCTTAATACGCAGATCAGCAATATCAATATTGCCGTATATATCTTGGCTATCCATCTCAACTAGACCGGTGATTTTTACACCTTCAATCAGGTCGTTCATGCGATTTAAGCAACGCAATAGCGTTGACTTACCACAACCAGAAGGACCAATTAACGCCGTAACTTGACGCTGTGGAATCGGTAGATTGATTGCCTTAAGTGCGCGGTTTTCGCCATAAAAAAGGTCTAAATTTTCGATATTGAATTTGTTCATTGTTTAGTCTCTTGAATTCTTTAATCTGGCTAGCACTTAGTAAGTTGCTTTGTTGAAACGACTAGCGATAAGTTTGGTCAGCGTGTTGATAAGCAGTACGACTACGATAAGTACCGTCGCGGTGCCATAGGCTTGATTCCATTCATCAATGGTAAACAGCTCAGTGGTCAACTTATAGAGGTGAACGGTCAAAGTACGACCTGAGTCAAGCAATGATTCAGGAATACGCGCCACCATACCTGCGGTTAAAAATACCGGGGCTGACTCACCTATAACACGTCCAATACTCAAGATGACCGAGGTCAAAATACCTGGCATTGCGCTTGGCAAAATCAAGCGCCAAATGGTGTAGATTCTTGAAGAACCTAGTGCATATGAACCTTCACGATATGTCTGAGGTACCGCCATCAAAGCTTCTTCAGTAGCTCGGATGATGACAGGTAAAATCAAGATACTTAGTGTTAATGCCCCAGATAGGATGGAAAACCCAAACCCCATAATGGTGACAAAAAAGGTCATACCAAACAGACCAAAAATAATTGACGGAATACCCGCTAGAGATTCGGTACAAAAACGAATCACTTTCACAAACTTACTGCCAACTTTGGCGTATTCAGTAAGATAAATAGCGGTCATTATGCCTAACGGCGCCGCGACCGAGATAGATGCAATAACCATATAAATGGTCGAAATTATCATTGGGAAGATTCCGCGTTCTTCACCAGTACGCGTGTAATCATCAAAGATAAAGTTAAGGTCAACGAACTTCAAACCATTTGAAAGAACGTACCAGATTATCCAAAACAGGAAACCAACAGTGAGGGCTGCGGCCAACCATACAAATGCACTTAACATTTGGTCTTTGCGTTGACGAGCTTGTTTTAATTTAGCTATATCCATGACTTTACTTCGCCTTTTCACGGTTTAGGTACAATAAGGCACCGTTGAGGAGCATGATAAACACCAACAGAACCACGCCAGTTGCGTAAAGTGCGCTGGCATGCACGCCGCTTGCGTATGACATCTCAATTGCGATATTGGCAGTCAATGTACGAGCAGAATCTAAAATCCCTTCAGGCATTGCAGGTGCGTTACCCATCACCATGATAATTGCCATAGTTTCACCTAGTGCACGGCCTATTCCAAGAATCACACCTGTCATAATCCCTGAGCGTGCTGCTGGCACAAGTAACTTGAAGATGGTGTAGATTTTAGAAGCACCTAGAGCAAGTGAGCCCTCTTTATAAGCAGGAGGCACTGCGCGAATAGAGGTTTCTGAGACAGTAATTACCGTCGGTAGAATCATAATGCCGAGTACAATAATACCCGCAAGAATGGTATTACCCGCTGGCACATCAAAGACCTCTTGGATAAGAGGAACGATGATAACTAAGCCAAAGAATCCATATACTACAGAAGGAATACCCGCTAATAACTCAATCGCAGGACGAATTAAATTCGCGGCGCGCTTAGGCGCGACTTCTGCAATGAAAATAGCCGTCAAAACGCCGACTGGCACACCAAATAAAACTGCGCCTATGGTAGATACCAGCGAAGCGACTATCATAGTTGCAACGCCGTAAAGCGCAGGCGGTAACCAGTTTTGACCTAATACGATGCCGCTAACACCCACTTCCTGAAAAGCTGGGATACTTTCAACAACAATAAAATAAGCAATGATGGCAAGAGAAAGAATGCCGATAATTGCACTGGTAAGAAAAAGCGTATGGAAGATACGCTCTCTCCAGTCAACACCACGATTTTGGCGAAGGGACCCTTGGCCAAGATTGGAGGATTGAACGCTGTCATTATTCATAGAAAAATTCACTATAAATTGCGATGGGATATAAAAAGCTTATTAAAGTAAGCGAAAGGCTCAGCCTTCACAGGCTGAGCAAAATTTAATTTTGATTTAAAGCTTAGTTAACTGTGATGTAACCTTTCTTAGCTGCAATAGCTTGAGCTTCATCAGCAACCATCCAGCTTAGGAATTGTTGCGCTTCAGCCGAAGGTGCACCGTCTTTGTAAAGCACTAGGAATGGACGAGCTACTTTATAAGAGCCGTTTTTCACGTTATCAACCGTTGCTGCTGCACCATCAATTGTCAGAGCTTGAACAGATGAATCAACCGTACCTAGAGAGATATAACCTACTGCATATGGGTTATTCGCAACAGAAACCTTAAGTGCGCCGTTACCATTTGCTACTTGTGCACGCTGAGAGATAGCCGATACTTTCTTACCAGAGATAGTCATCTTAAGGTTCATGATGTCTTCAAATGCACCACGAGTACCCGAAGCAGTATCACGAGTGATTGCTACGATAGGCTTGTTCTCACCACCAACGTCTTTCCAGTTAGAGATTTCACCTTTATAGATTTTAGCGATTTGGTCAGCGGTTAGAGCCTTAACTGAGTTGTTTGGGTTTACAACAACAGCGATACCATCACGAGCAATAACAAGCTCTTTTAGGTTGTCTGATTTTTCTTCTGCTTTTAGGTCACGAGAAGAGATACCAAAATCCGCTGTGCCATTTTTTGCAGCACGAATACCTGCAGATGAACCTGGCGCTTGAATCTCGATAAATACTGGTTCACCCTTATTCATATAAGTTTCAGCAAAAACCTCAACCAAAGGAGAAGCACTATTTGAACCTACAACAGAAATAGTCTCTTTCGCAGTTGCTACGTTCATTGATAGAGCACCGAGTAGTGCAACTGTACCGATTACTGTCTTTTTCATCATATGTCCTTAATGGGAATCACTGTCACGACGATATGCCGTGGGTTTATTTAAACGACGAAGCACACTTTAAGCGGGTTATGTGACAGTTATGTTTCAGCAATTTGAAAGGTAAATGACAATTGGAAGGAAATGATGAGTAGATGGGGTGGTGTATCGGGGAATCGATGTGTCGGTGAATCGATGTGTCGGTGAATCGATGACGCAACCCACAGGATCATAGAACCAAAGCGCCACAGAACCGCACCTCCTCCCCCGTCATGCCGGTAATCTTTTAAGCCGGCATCTGTGATATCTCAGGTTCAATTAAGGCAAAACACTGAATTAGTATCGAGTATCTACAGATCCCCGCCTACGCGGGGACGACGATACAAAGGCGTGTCGGTGAATCGATGTACCGATGTACCGATGTACCGATGATGCAACCCACAGGGCCATAGAACCAAAGAACCACAGAACCGCACCTCCCCCCCCCGTCATGCCGGTAATCTGTTAAGCCGGCATCTGTGATATCTCGAACTCAAGTGAAGCAATACAGTGAATTAGTATCGAGTATCTACAGATCCCCGCCTTCGCGGGGACGACGATACAAAGGTGTATCGGTGTATCGGTGTATCGGTGTATCGATGATGCACCCACAGGACCATAGGACCATAGGACCATAGGACCGATACACCAAAAAAACGGAGCCACTAGGCTTCGTTGAGATTTATTCTGTATCCGCTTTCGGCTTTTTCTTCGGTATAAAGACGGAGTCACCAACTGCAATATTGGTATGGAAGGTTTTATCCCTTTTGACCGCCTTCTTAGGTGTCTTCTTGTGGTTTAACTGAGCATTACCACCCTGCTTGCCTTTTGACTTGGCGTAGGCCGGTTTTTTCGGTCTCAATCCTTTAAACTTACCTTCCAAGCCTTCAAGCACATCAAATTTAAGATCTTGATGGAGGAAGTTCTCTACGCGCTTAAAGCTATCCCAATCTTTTGGACCAACCAACGAAGCAGCACAACCCTTGTTACCTGCACGGCCTGTACGACCTACTCGGTGAACGTATTCCTCGGTATGTTTTGGCATATCAAAGTTGAAAACATGTGATACGTTCGAGATATCGATACCACGGGAGGCGATATCGGTGGTTACCAAGATCTTATACACCGCTCGCTCGAACTGACTCATGATGGTATTACGCTGATTCTGGTTCAAACTACCACTTAGCGCTACCGCCTTAAGCTTAAGTTCATTAAGCTTCTCAGTTAAGCGTTCAGTATCAGAACGTGTCGCGGTAAAGATCATGATCTGTTTATAATCAGCATCATCAATCAAACGCAACAGTTGTGCTTCCTTGTGATCAAGGTGGTCACACAGATAGAATTTCTGTTCAATATCCATATGCTGTGCTTGCGCACTATCAATTGAGATGCGCTTTGGATCATTTAGCAGTTCCATCGCAAGGTCATGAACCTCAGCGTGGTCTAATGTTGCTGAAAACATTAAGGTTTGACGGCGACGATGCTTAGCTGCGGCGTCTATTCGGCGCAACTCAACCGCGAATCCAAGATCAAGCATACGGTCTGCCTCATCCATGATCAGGGTATCTAAACCATCTAAAAATAGAGAGCGATGCTCTAAATGGTCCGCCAAGCGTCCCGGCGTCGCGACGATAAAGCGAGGATATTTACGCAAGGCTTTTACTTGATCATTGAAGTTTTCACCACCCACTATCAACTCAGCGTGGTAAGAAAGACCACCGAGCATAGAACGCAACTCACCATATACTTGACGCGCTAGTTCACGCGTTGGTGCCAATATTAGGCCACGTGGGTCTTTTGCAGAAAATGCCTTACTTTTAAGAGCCTTATGAAGCATTGGTAATACAAACGCAAGCGTCTTACCAGAGCCTGTCTTAGACGATGCTAATAGATCTTTACCTGCCATGATGACCGGAATGGCCTTCTGTTGAATCTCCGTCGCTTTCTTAAACGAATAGTGGTCCAAATTTTTCATCAAGCGGTTGTCTAAGCCCAGTTCACGAAACTTCAAAGTTTTCTCCTAAATAAGATAGTTATACGGTGCCAATCATACATCACATACCAATAGAGATCACAAAATTATCAAATTAACATAGTTACCCACTTGCCCACCCATAGCATTGCAAACCCCACTATTACTCAATCATCACCTTCTGAGTTGAATTGTGAGTAATCTAAAATGAAGAATTATTAATAGATGAAAGAATATTTCTACATTTTTCAATCAGCTACTACACTAAAAAAGTCATGGGCGACCAGTGGCATAATTAGAAAATTACAGGAGTTACTATGAAGAACAAAATTTTACTTGTAGCAGGAGTTAGCTCAGTATTATTACTTGCAGGTTGTGCGTCTGGTCCAGACGAAGCAACTACCGCAAAAATGAATGATCAAGATGCTCGTATTTCACAGCTTGAGCAAGATGTCTCAGCATTGAAAGCAGCGCACGAGAAAGATGTAGCTGACAATAAAGCAGCCACAATGAAAGCACATGAAACTGCTAAGTCTGCACAAGATGACGCCGCTCGAGCTAACGAACGCCTCGACAACGTAGCTCAATCTTACACTAAGTAAGCCTTAAAGATTTTAAAAGCCCAGTGAGAATATCACTGGGCTTTTTATTGGCCTATTCAAATTCAAATTCAAATTCAAATTCAAATACTAGTTAATCGCCGATATTAGGGTGGGCAAACCTGATTGTACCTTAACCACGCTATCTACTCTATTTGACGCAAAGCTATAACGCTCAACCCATATCTGCAGCTCTATTGGCCATTCCATAGATTCCTTATATCCATCCCTAGCAGTCAATGGCTCATGAGATTCCACATAAATACTACTATCAGGCTCCACTGCAACCTTAACCGGCTGATTAACGATTTGAACCGGCGTCTTGCGTTTAACCTGTGCAAACAACCACTCAATATCAGCGGGTTCCATGCGGATACATCCACTGCTTACCCTTAACCCAATTCCGAAATCCTTATTGGTACCGTGGATCAAATATTGCCCTGAGCCGTAACGAAGACGCATTGCGTATTCACCTAATGGGTTATCCGGTCCGGCAGGGACTTTTTCCGCAAGCTCAATACCAGCCTCTTCATAAGCAAGACGAATAGATTTAGGCGGTGTCCATGTTGGTCCTTCTATCATCTCATTGATATAGGTTGTCATCTGGGGTGTTTCTCGCCCTATCTTGCCTATCCCAACGGGGAATACATGCACCTGCTCACCATTAGGGTCAAAGTAATACAGTTTTAACTCCGCAAGGTTTACCACAATCCCTTCTCTTTGGGCGTTAGGAAGTATGGTTTGGTGCGGGATAATCAGCACCTCTCCCTCATGAGGAAGAAACGGATCAACCCCTCTATTGGCTGCCATTAAACTCAATAAACCCACGTCATAATCTCGTGCCAAAACGGCAAAGGTTTCCCCTGACTGCACCACGTGTCGCTTATTCTTGCCAATAACCTGTCCCCCATCCGCAGGCAGGGTAAAGGTTGCAGACATCACGACCTCCGATATGAACAAACTACCGATTAACATCCCTTTCAACATCTTGCTAATTTGCACGACTTCTCGCCTCTTTATACATCTCAAGTGCTTTTCCGCGCTGAGTTTTATGGTCCACTATGGGTAAAGGATAGTCTAAGCCAGCAAATTCAGCCCACAGCCATGGCTTATGGATATATCGATTTGGTACGTGTGACAATTCTGGTATCCAAAATCGAACAAATTCACCTTGCGGGTCAAACCTTTCCCCCTGAGAAATCGGATTAAAGATACGAAAATAGGGTTGTGCATCGCATCCCGTCGAAGCACTCCATTGCCAACCACCATTATTAGAAGCGTAATCCCCATCGATCAATTTATGCATAAAGTAGGCTTCACCGAGTCTCCAGTTTAACAATAGGTCTTTAGTTAAAAAGCTCGCAGTAACCATTCTCAATCGATTATGCATCCAACCCGTGGCATTTAATTGTCGCATCGCGGCATCCACAATTGGATACCCAGTTCTTCCTTGTTGCCACTTTGCAAGGTGTTGTGAATTTCCTTGCCAAATCATATTCCTCCCCCATGGGGCGAACGATTTTCCTTGGTTAAGGCTGGGTAAAAAAGCAATCAAATGCTGATAGAATTCGCGCCAAATGAGCTCACTCAGCCACGTCTGCTCTCCTTGTGACAACTCAGTAACGAGTCGGCCTTGCAGCATACTCTCTACACACTGTCGCGTAGATAACGCCCCAATCGCTAAAAAAGGAGACAGTCCACTAGTCGCTGCTATTGCAGGAAAATCTCGGTCTTGGTTGTAGTTAATGGCATCATCGGCAACAAACTGCCGCAGCTTATCCAAAATAGCGCGGCTAGATACTGTCCATTGCTTACTGTCCTGACAAGGGTAGTTGAAATCGATGCTCGGCTTATTCACGCTAGTATCGCAGGCAGCTTTAATTGGCTTTAGTACTTGAAATGAGCTTTGCTGGAGTTTATTCAGCCATGCCTTTTTAAACGGAGTGAAAACTTTAAAGTAATCCCCTTTTTTATTAAGCACTTGCCCTGGTTTAAACACACACCTGTCATGGCTACTGATAAAGCGCCTTGTACTTCCAGCAAGCCGCTCAGCTACGGCTTCATCTCTTTTAAGCTCATTGAATTCATATTCGGTATTTACCCAGACTGTTGAAGCCTGGTGCTCATCACAAAGCCTGTTTATCACGCTAGGGCATTGGTCATAAGTTGCGCTGCGGGTAACAATCAAGCCAACATGTAGCGCTTCAAGCTCTTGTGCTAGTTCACAGAGTCTACGCCGAATCAAATCCGCTTGAATCGGCGCCATTGCGTGCTGTTGCCATTGATTTGGGGTCTCAATAAACACGGCAATCACGCCGCAACCCTCAACTTTTTGAGCTTCTTGCAACGCGCAGCACAGCGCTGTGTTATCTATGACTCTGAGGTCGCGTCGCAACCAAACGATATGATTCATTGACGTATCACAGGCTATACCTCAAACGCAGATCTTGAGGGTGCGGAGCTAGAAATTTCTGTTGCTGCAAATAGGCATCAGGATAAAGAGTCAAATAATGTTTGAGTAAGGTTATCGGGCTTAGAAGCGGTAACACGCCTTCCCGATACTCATCAATTACCCGTCTCAACTCTTGCTTCTCTTGACTTGAAAGCCACTTTTTAAAATACCCCTGGATGTGCATCAGCGTATTAGAATTGTTTTTTCTACTCGCTCTGTTACTCAGTGCTTGCATCAATTTCAAACGATACAACTCATAAAACTCATCGATATCATATTCAGAGATAGTTGCTACTAGCTTTCCTAGTTCCTTATACGATTGCGGGTGGTGTGACATCAATGTCAACTTATACCGTGAGTGGAACGCGACTATTTTACCTGCAGTAGGCTCATCTCCCATACAATCATAAAAGTCACGTAAACTGAAAAGGCGTGCAATGAAATTCTCTTTTAATACGGGATCGTTTAAACGGCCATCCTCTTCTATCGGTAACCATGGCATTTGTTGCATCAATTGCTGGGTATATAGGCCAACCCCCTCTTTAGATGCGCCGCCTTTTGAATAGACTTTAACTCTTTCCATACCGCAGGTCGGCGATTTGGCACAGACCACATACCCGCACAGCTGTTTTAGTTTCAGACTGGCTATTTTTTGATTCGAGAATGCCAGCATTTTGTCAGTGTAATCCTGGGTTTCATCTTTGGTTTCCACAAGGGCAATGCGTTCCTTATCTGAAATAAGGCGAATCGTAGGGCGTGGAACTGGCATACCGGTACCTACTTCTGGACATACTGGAACAAACTTCACAAATGGGCCGAGCTCTTTGGTCACAAACTTACTTAGCTTATGTCCACTATCAAAGCGAACCTTGTCACCTATCACACAGGCACTGATACCTAGTTCTATTTTAGATTGACTGTCATTGAGCAACGATTGATGAGTCATAATATCCCCTTAAAGAGCGCCATATTTAATAAAAGTGCATCCATGCATACGAATATAATTTGAATATAGTTCAGATTTTTATAGATATTTTTCACCTCCGATTATGCGACGTAAATTTTCGAATTGAGCTTAATTTAGGTTACAATCGATAGAGAATTATTGGTGAGACAACACATCTTGAAACAGCTGGACAACGCAACGCTCGCGGTAAATTTTTGTAAGAACCCATTGTGCGAAGATTTTGGTTCTCTAAATCTTGATAACTATATCGTTACCAATCAACACAGTATTACCCCCAAGGTGGCATGTAAAAGCTGCCGCAGTATCCAAAATTTAATATGTTCTGAAGTGCTCGATATTGAGATAATTCAGCAAAACCAACATAAGCGTCATCAACTCCCTTGTTGCAATAATGAAGTGTGCAACAACTTTGGGCTCAACGTTCACCTATATCCGCACCTCTACCACTCTTTTGGCTTTAGTGGCGAAAAACAGCGCTATCGCTGTAAGCAATGCCAGTCAACAATTGTTGACCGCTTTTCGGTAGATAACCCACAACTCGATATCCATATAACCATATTAGGCTTACTGCTAACTGGATTTAGCCCCAAAGAAATTGCCAAAAAACTGAGTATGCAGGCTAAGACATTTAACGATCACCTAAAAACAATGGCTGTCCTATGTCGACAGAAATCAACCTTGTTCGACCATCACTGGCAAGACAGCCAATCCAAATTTAATCTAGGAAGTAAGTTTACTTCTCTACAGCCCAAAAGTAGCAACGGCGTACTGTTGCATGCTACTTGCGACTTGTCTTCGCAATACATCATTGACCATAATATCAATCTAACCAATCGCGACTCTCACCCCCCTGTAATTGATGAGAAACGTATCATAAAGCCAAGCTTTATTGCGCTACGTAACAAGTTGCCTCAATTAAAAAATGATGACCCAGTTGAAGCCCAATTAAAGGCGATAGAGATACGTATTGATGAGCGATTTGAAGAGCTGAATCCATTAGAAGAGCTGCCAAACTTTAAATACCCTCTAAAGTCTGCATTAGTGAAGCCGCAATATGCTATGACAGCACATTTCACACGTATTGCGCATAAGGTTTGTAACAAACCCATCGCCCTATTAATCCCATTGGAACCTTGCTTAGCCACCAGCGCTCTCAACGCTTTTAATAGCTTTAGGCAACAACAAATTTTTGATATGGCTTATATTCATCAAGATCTCGGTTGGAAGCCGAGCAAACATATATTTAAGCCCGACCAAATAACATGGCTGCACAGCAAAGCAATCTGGAATATGGCAGAACAGCGACGCCTGCGTGGTGCCAATGTTCACCGCATAATGGGAACCTTAGTTGAAAGTAACCTTGATACTAAAGAATTGTTTTCATTACCAAATCTAACCCCACTCAATGAATACTTTCATCGCTTTCACGCCTTATTTAAAGTAACAGTCCAAGAACCGAGAAGACGACTTCGTCCAGAGGGTCTTATGCCACTGCTGGATATTTACCGAGCTTGGAATAACCTATGTCACCAAATAGAACCCGGACAGACTCCAGCCGTGAATGCTGGAATATCAGAAAAACCCTTATCTCTAGCTCAACTATTAGGTTAAAAAGATAATCCCGACGCCAGCTACCGCCCCTAAGGTCCCCAGTAAAGCCCGAGTAGACAGCGGTTCACCTTTAAATTTATAAATTATCAACATAAACAAAGGGCTAGTTGCAATTAAAGTCTGCGCTACTGCAGGGTTCGCATATTTAAGGGCAATTTGTTGCAACCATAGTGCGATAAACGTGCCTACGAAAATGGCACCTAACAGAATCAGCCACTGCTTCGAGCGCATATCTTTTAACAACTTTCTCATTGTTGTCCAAGGTGATGCTTCAACCATATTAATAGTTATTGCCACTGCGAGAACGCCCACCGATAAACGAATTAAGGCGCCAAGTAACGGGTTTACATCCCCTGCAACCAATGCAAAATGCGATATCACTACCCCACTAGCCTGACAAACACTTGCCAACACTCCAAAGCCAATACCGGAACGCGACAATGGCTGTTGACTGCCATCGGCTTTAAACAACACAAATGCCACCGAAACCGTTGTCAAAAGCACACCAAACCAACTCCCCAAACTCAAGGCTGTGCCCAAAGCTAGCAAAGCAATAAGCCCCGAAAGTGGCGGTGCCAATGATTCCAGTAACAAAGTGTGATTAGGACCAATGCGCTTAAGTGCTGCGAAATAGGCGCTATCGCCAATCGCAATCCCAACGATACCTGAAATACCTAAAATCAAAGCATGGTGCGTGGAAATTTCGAGTGTCCCAGTAGGGATAATCGGCATCACTATTAGCATCATACACGAGGCAACGACACCTTTTATGATGTTCAACTGCATCGCACTAAACTGGTGACTAAACTGGCCATAGATCCAAGTGGCAAGGGCCCACACTATAGCGGCGCAAATCGCTGCTATCTCTCCATAAATACTCAAGCTAAGCCTCGGTTATAATTTGGTTATTTTTGTTAAAATTCAATAAAATGGTTGTAATGGAACATGGAAAGAATGACAATCAAACTACTCGAAAAAACATGAACAAGGATGGAGTATGTTTCTCGATTATGTCGCACTTGGGCTTCTAGTATTCGTTGCTCTTGTTATATTCTATGGGATCATAGTAATTCATGATATCCCGTATGAAATTGCTAAAAAACGCAATCACCCTCATCAAGATGCAATCCATGTCACCGGTTGGATAAGCCTATTTACTCTACACGCTTTATGGCCATTTCTTTGGATCTGGGCAACCCTTTGGCGCGAAGATCGCGGATGGGGAATGAATCAAATCCAAAAAGAGCAATCCGATCTTCATCATGATATTACACAATTAAATCAAAAGGTTCTGGATCTATCTCATCAAGTGGCAAAACTTCAGCAATCGCAAAGTGTGCCAAAGAACCAAGGTAAGACTGCAGAAAGCGAGGGAGAGGCGTAATGGATTTACTACTAATACTGACTTACACCGCAATCTGCGTCGCGATATTCAAAATATTTAAGATACCACTCAATAAATGGAGTGTTCCTACCGCAGTACTAGGGGGCATAGTTTTAATAGGAACATTGATTCTATTGATGAACTACAACCACCCTTTCACTCAAATCGGCGGACAGATCTATAACACAACCCCAATTGTTCCTACGGTTAAAGGACGAGTCACTGAGGTTAATGTAAAACCGGATGTCTTTATTCGCCAAGGCGACCCACTGTTTACCATTGAGTCAGCACCTTACAAGTCTGAATTAATGCGCAAACAAGCAGATCTCGCAGCTGCAAAGCAAGCGGTATTTCAACTTGAATCAGCATACAAAGCCGCACAATCAGATGTAATCCGCTCTCAGGCTGAACGCGATAGAGTAAAAAGAGAGTTTAACCGCTACTATACTGGTTATAAAAAAGGTGCTTTCACCGCACAGCAAGTTGATACTCGTCGTCAAAACCTTAAAGGTGCTAACGCCGATCTTGAAGCTAAAATCGCACAACAAAATAGTGCGCGCTTAGCTTATGAGTCTGAAATAGATGGTGAAAATACCACCGTTGCTAGGCTACAAGCTGAAGTTGCCCAAGCTCAATTCAATCTCGATGAGACCATTATTAGAGCCCCAACAGATGGTTACGTAACCCAACTGATTTTACGTCCAGGGCAAATGGCAGTTCCAATACCCATCGCCCCTGCAATGGTGTTCATTCATGCTGAAGAATACTATTACATAGGCGCATTCCGTCAAAACTCACTCCAACGCCTCAAACCGGGCTTCGAGGCGGAATTCTTATTCCGCAGTTTACCGGGTAAAGTATTTACAGGAGAAGTCGTCAACGTGATACCGGCAATGGCGGAAGGACAAGTGCAAACCTCAGGTAGGCTCATAGGCACCAATGCCATCAATACTCAAGGTAGAGCTTTAGTAAAGCTACGCATCAAAGAAGACCTAAAACAGTACGGATTACCATTGGGCACGGCTGTAGAAGTTGCGGTCTACTCTGATAGTTTCCACCATGTATCAATCATGCGCAAAATATTGATACGCATGAAAAGCTGGCAAAACTATTTATACTTGGATCATTAGGGGAGAAGCGGTTCTGTGGTTCTATGGTCCTTTGGCCCTGTGGCGCACATCATCGAAACATCGATTCATCGATACGCTCTTCAATCCATAGAACCACAGGGCCATAGAGCCACAGCACCGCCCTAAAAACGTCATCCCCGCAAAGGCGGGGGTGAACCGGTTCTGTGGTCCTATGGTCCTTTGGCCCTGTGGGATACATCATCGAAACATCGATTCACCGCTACGCTCTTCAATCCATAGAACCACAGGGCCATAGAGCCACAGCACCGCCCTAAAAACGTCATCCCCGCAAAGGCGGGGGTGAACCGGTTCTGTGGTCCTATGGTCCTTTGGCCCTGTGGGATACATCATCGAAACATCGATTCACCGCTACGCTCTTCAATCCATAGAACCACAGGGCCATAGAGCCACAGCACCGCCCTAAAAACGTCATCCCCGCAAAGGCGGGGGTGAACCGGTTCTGTGGTCCTATGGTCCTTTGGCCCTGTGGGATACATCATCGAAACATCGATTCACCGCTACGCTCTTCAATCCATAGAACCACAGGGCCATAGAGCCACAGCACCGCCCTAAAAACGTCATCCCCGCAAAGGCGGGGGTGAACCGGTTCTGTGGTCCTATGGTCCTTTGGCCCTGTGGGATACATCATCGAAACATCGATTCATCGCTACGCTCTTCAATCCATAGAACCACAAATCCACTACCCCCAATTCAAGACTCGAACCTCATTACCCGAGGCCGGCTTTCTTGGTACATTCAACGACAATATTAGCGATACGCCCGCCATCACCGCACCAATAATAAACACTAATCCAGGCGAGCTGAGCCAAATTACCCCAAATGTGACTGGGATAATGATAGCTGCAATGTGATTTATGGTGAAGCTTACTCCGGCTGTTGAGGCCATATCTGAAGGGTCTGCAATCTTTTGAAAGTAGGTTTTTACCGCTAAAGCTAGAGCGAAAAATAGATGGTCAATCACGTATAAGCCTGCGGCAAGATGCGCATTTTCGACAAAGGCATAACCTAAAAATACAACAATTAATCCTGTGTACTCAAACATTAACGCTCTGCGTTCACCTACAACGCCAATAAAGCGACCAATACGTTTAGCAAACAAAAAATTAAAGGCATAGTTAATCAAAAATAGCAGTGTAATGTCCGCGGCGCTGTAGCCAAAATGCTCAACCATCAAGAACCCAGCAAAGACGGTAAAGATCTGGCGCCTTGCTCCACTCATAAAGGTTAACGCGTAATACAGCCAATAACGCTTACGTAGTACCAGTTTTTTACTTTGCGTCGTTTTGGTCTGAAATTGAGGGAAGCTTACCGCCATCACTCCAACTAATACCATGGCAACACCACCCGTGATGGCATAAATGTAGATATAATCAAGCTTGAGCTTCTCTAGCATGACCCACAATGCACCATAAGTAATTAGTGATGCTAACGCGCCCACTGAAATCATCTTTCCTAGCATCTCGGGGGCTTCTTGTTTAGAAAGCCATTGTAGCGATAGGGATTGCTTTAACGTTTCAAAGTAATGAAAGCCTGTCGACATAATAAGTGTCGTCACCAAAAGCCCAGTCAAGCTAGGGAAGAATCCGGTTAAAAATGTCCCCATCCCCAATAAGAACAAAGACACCAACATAAAGCGCTGCTCACGTATAAACAGCAGTACAAACACCACGGTAAACGCTAGAAAACCGGGTATCTCTCGAACGCTTTGTAATAAACCAATATCGGCTCCATCAAAGTTGGCACGTTCAACCACAAAGTTGTTCAGCAAAGCCATCCAACTAGAAAATGCCACCGGCACTATGATTGAGATCAGCAATAAGAAGTTCTGTGGTGTTTGCCACGACTTTGCACCATGTTTCATTGGTTTACCTTCGTTAATATAAACTAATGCCCAAGCTATTAATCTATATAACAACTTGGGCATATATTATGTTGTATCGGGAATCAGCTCTCTATTCGAGATTATCTGAATACCCTTTGGGAGGAGGAGTCCAGCCTCGCTCTCCTTTGTCATGCTTATCAGAGCGATCGCTATTCATCATATTGCGAACTTTATCTTCTAACTCGATAAACAACTTGATGAAGTTATTGTCATAACGCTCTTCTTCCGAGTGATCTAACCAAGCATGATAGAGGTCATTCGAACTTTCTTTCTCTATCTGGATATAAGCGTGACGTTGTTGCTCAATCTGAAAGGGATGAAATCCCATACAGCGTAGGGTTTGCGTACCAAGCTCAAGGGCGGAATGAAAGGTTTCACTTTCTATGTGGTCCGCTCCTGCCTGACGAAGCAGATAAAAATGCCCTCGGTCAAATGCGCGAGCCATCACTTTCACATGCGGATAAGTATGCTTAACATACTTCACCAATTCCGTAGTAGCCTCTTGGTTATCAATCGCTATAACCAGCGCCTTAGCCCCCTCGATCCCAGCTGTATGCAGCATATCCGGTTTGGTTGCATCACCGAAATAGGTCTTGGTTCCCACCCGCCTAAGGTTAGCAACTTGAGTAGCTTGATAATCTAGCACCACAGTTGGAACGCCGTTGCTAACCAGTAGTCGATTGACTATCTGCCCAAAACGCCCCACGCCAGCGATAATAACCGTACCGGTTTCTTCTATTTCATCTTGCTGCTGTTCGTTTGATTTCTGCTCATATTTAGGCTTGATGACCTTATCATAGAAGATAAACAAACCGGGGGTTAAAAACATAGATAACGCAACTACTAAGCTTAGATGGGTTGCCATATCAGCAGGAATAACATGATTTTGCACTGTGAAACTCAGCAACACGAAGCCAAACTCCCCAGCTTGCGCCAAACTCAAGGCAAACAACCAGCGATTGCAACCACGTATCTTAAAAATAAGACCCAAACCATAGAGCACCGCGCCTTTAAGTAGCATCAAGCCTAGAGTCATCGCAATAATCGACGAGAAATCGGTAATCAAAACCGAAAAATCGATGCCCGCCCCTACGGTGATAAAAAACAGCCCCAACAACAAGCCTTTGAACGGCTCAATATTGGATTCGAGTTCGTGGCGAAACTCTGAGTTTGCCAGAACCACACCGGCCAAGAATGTACCTAATGCTGGCGATAACCCAACTAAACTCATCAAAGCCGCGATACCGATAACCAACATAAGTGCAGTTGCGGTAAAAATTTCTCTAAGACCCGATGCGGCAACAAATCGAAACAAAGGCCGACTTAGGAAATGTCCCCCTACAACCACTATCGCGATTGAAGCAGTAATCACCAACCCATACGCCCAGCCGGGTAAGCCCGCAACTAAGCTCAGCTGCTCATGATGATCTGCCGCTTGCGTTACGACATACTTAGCTTTCTCAACTAACTCGGGAAGAGCCAGCAAAGGAATAAAAGCAAGCATAGGAATTACAGCAATATCTTGGAAAAGCAGAACCGAAAAGGCATTTTTGCCCCCTTCTGTTTTGGTCAACCCCTTCTCATTGAAGGTTTGCAGAACAATAGCCGTTGATGACAGTGAGAAAATAAGCCCTATCGCCAGCGCAATAGACCACTGCAAACCAAGCAATAGGCAGATCCCCATCACAATCGCAGCACTAACACCAACTTGCAATCCACCTAGCCCAATCAATCGATTGCGCATCCCCCAAAGCATCTTAGGCTCTAGCTCAAGCCCCACTAAAAACAGCATCATTACGACGCCAAACTCAGCGAAATGCTGAATGGTAGTAGTCTCACTGCCCACAAATCCAGTAACCGGACCTATGATGACACCTGCAATCAAGTAACCCAACACCGAACCAAGACCTAAGCGTTTTGCGATTGGAACAGCAATAACCGCCGCAATCAGATAAATAAATGCCTGTAAAAAATAACCAGTCATGCACGCTCTCCTACAATCACACTAGAAAGGTTGCCACTAATCTGTGGCAATACAGAGGCTTGCTTAATGTCCACCTTATCTGACACCAATGCCTGTAACAGCTCTACGTAACCATTAACATGCTGCTCAATACGCCCTTCCTCGACTGCACTTCGAGAACCAAATAGTGCATATGGAGGAAGATAATCCATACCGATTAAATTGACCGTTTGCTCTATTGGATGCAGTAACTCTCGAATCGAATAATGATTGTAGCCATCCGTTTGGTAGGCAGCCTCACGTCCACCAGCGGTGAGCGCAGTTAAGAAGGTTTTACCATGCAATGCCGTCCCGTCTGTACCATAAGCAAAGCCATACTCTAAGACTAGGTCTTGCCACTCTTTCATAATGGATGGCGTTGAATACCAATACAAAGGAAATTGAAACACAACGACATCGTGGTCAAGCAGTCGTTGTTGTTCAATATTGATATTAATATTATGTCTTGGATAATCTGCATACAGGTCAACACAGGTAACACCAGCGACCTTTTTAGCGGCCTGAAACATCTCGACATTCACCTCAGAGCGTCTCTGAGATGGATGAGCAAATAATATTAATACCTTTTTATCCACCCTATCTTGCACAGTCGCTGATGCTATAGCGGTATCGAGTGACCCCATAATATTTCCTATAAAAAGTATTCAAAAAACACCCACAAATTATAGACTTCTCAACCGTTTACGCCACATTGATTGCAAGGCAAAAACAAACCAGCAACGACATTCGAAACAGTGATCCAATTCAAGTTAACCTAGTTGCATAACGATTAAGCTATAGCGGTTGGAATATTACTCTCTCAATCGCAAGGAGTCGCGATGAAACCCATACATGTATTAGGTGTATGCCTTGGCCTATTCTCTAGCTCTATTTTAGCTAGTACATCATTACCGGGTACACTACCCGACCTTACCCAGTCTGGTGTCGGGTATGCCTGCCTTATTATCTTTGCCCTCGCCTACGGCTTGGTTATGGGGGAAGAACAGCTAAAACTCAAAAAATCCAAGCCAGTACTACTGGCCGCTGGGCTTATTTGGATTCTGATTGGCTTTACCTTTTTGCGCTTAGGCGAGATTGAGCAAGCGAAAACTGCGCTGGACCACAACCTGCTAGAGTATTCAGAACTGCTTTTGTTCTTGCTGGTCGCAATGACCTATATCAATGCGATGGAAGAGCGGCGTTTATTCGATGCATTGCGTGCATGGATGGTAAGTAAAGGGTTTAATCTGCGAAGCCTATTTTGGATTACCGGTATCCTATCCTTCTTTATATCCCCTATCGCAGACAACCTAACCACAGCATTATTGATGTGTGCCGTAGTGATGAAGGTAGGAGGGAGTAACCTAAAATTCATTAATATCGCCTGCGTTAACATCGTAGTTGCAGCAAATGCAGGTGGCGCATTTAGTCCCTTTGGGGACATAACCACCCTCATGGTTTGGCAAGCCGGACATGTTGCTTTCGGCGACTTTTTAACCCTATTCGTGCCATCAGTGGTGAATTACATTATTCCTGCATTTATCATGGCTTGGTTTGTTCCCAAAGAGCAGCCCAATACCGTCAACGAACACGTCGAGTTAAAGCGTGGTGCGAAACGTATTATTGTTCTGTTTATATTCACGATAATTACTGCCGTGGGTTTCCACGCTCTATTCCATTTCCCTCCGGTTATCGGAATGATGATGGGCCTAGCCTATTTGCAATTCTTTGGGTTCTATCTCAAGAAATCACTTCCTCGTTCTCTAGAGCGTAAGCGTGCATTGGCTCAAGCAAATCATGATGAGGCTGCCCTGCATCGTTTAGGTTCTGTGGTTCCTTTCGATGTGTTTCGCCGAGTATCCCACGCCGAATGGGATACCTTATTATTCTTTTATGGCGTTGTTATGTGTGTGGGAGGTTTAAGCCTTCTGGGGTACCTGGGTATGGTCTCTGAAATCATGTACACCCAGTGGGATCCGGTGTGGGCTAATGTCGCGGTGGGTGTGCTGTCCGCCATAGTCGATAATATTCCAGTAATGTTTGCTATTTTAACCATGCAACCTGACCTAACAATGGGCAATTGGTTATTGGTGACACTTACCGCTGGCGTTGGAGGCAGTTTACTCTCAATTGGCTCTGCGGCAGGGGTAGCGCTGATGGGCGCAGCTCATGGAAAGTATACTTTTTTTGGCCACTTAAAGTGGATGCCGATTATTGCTTTAGGCTATGCAGCCAGTATCGCAACTCACCTCGCAATAAATGGACATCTATTTTAGAGAGTAATTAGCCACTAGATCGCGTCTTTACCTCGCAATTTTAAGCAGGCAAAGACGCAATCAGTTCTCATTTTGATCTGCGTCATAAATGAGTAGCACGCAATATGGGTAACTAATTACACATAACTAAAAAAGAGCCATTCCCATGATGCATGTTAATTCAAACCGACTCGTCGACAACTTTATTAAATTGATTAAGATCGACAGTGAATCCGGTAACGAACTCGAAGTTGCTATCGAAATTGAATCTCAACTTCAGCAATTAGGCTTTGATGTTGAGCGTCTAGCCGTTCCTGAAAACCTATCTAACGGTTTCAATATTTATGCCAAACTGCAAGGTAAACTGGACGACAGTGTCGTATTAAGCTGTCATATGGATACCGTTGCACCAGGCAAGGCTATCGAGCCTATCATCGAGAACGGTATCATTCGCTCTGCCGGCGATACCATCCTTGGAGGCGACGATAAGTCAGGTATTGCCGCAATTATCGAAGCTGTGAAAACCATTCAACAGCAAAATATTGAGCACAAAACTATCGAAATTGCCTTCACCGTATTCGAAGAAGGCGGACTACGTGGCTCAAAACAGTTCGATATCAATAAGATTGAATCACGCAATGGTATCGTGCTCGATACTGGCGGTCCGATCGGTACCATTATTACCGTCGCACCTGGACAGCAAAACATTAAGGTTAACATTACAGGTAAGCCGGCCCATGCAGGACTTGCACCCGAGCAAGGCATTAATGCATTAACCGTTGCAGCTGACGCTATCAGCAACATGAAGCTATCGCGCATTGATAGTGAAACGACTGCCAATATCGGTATTGTAAAAGGCGGCCATGCAACAAACGTGGTAATGCCAACACTCTATTTAGAGGCAGAAGCGCGTTCTATCGACGAACAAAAACTCGCGATACAGGTTGCCCATATGGTTGAAACGTTCGAAGCAGCGGCAGAGAAACACGGCGCAGAGATCTCCATTGAGACAAGTCGTGCTTACAACCCATTCCAGCTAGATTGCTCACACCCACATATTGTCGCAATGCAGCAAGCCTTCACCGACCTTGATATTGAACCTCGATTAGCCGCTACCGGTGGCGGAAGCGACGCCAACGTATTCTCAGAAAAAGGATTAACCATTGCCAACGTTTCAACCGGTATGTCCAAAGTGCACACCACCGAAGAATTTATCGCCATTGAAGATATGCAAAAAGTCAGCGAATTTTTAGTGTGTTATTTGAGAAGCGGTTCTGTGGTTCTGTGATCCTGTGGTTCTGTGGTCCTATGGTCCTTTGGGGCGCATCATCGAAACATCGATTCATCGCTACGCTCTTCAATCCATAGGGCCATAGAGCCACAGCACCGCCGTAAAAACGTCGTCCCCGCACAGGCGGGGATCTGTAGTCTCTCAAAAACCAATCAAGTGCATTGCACCAATTGAAGCCCGAGTCCCAACAGCTCCCGGCTTAAAACAACGGGGGTGAATCGGTTCTGTGGTCCTATGATCCTATGGCCCTGTAGCGCACATCATCGAAACATCGATTCATCGCTACGCTCTTCAATCCATAGAACCACAGGGCCATAGAGCCACAGCACCGCCCTAAAAACGTCATCCCCGCGCAGGCGGGGATCTGTAGTCTCTCAAAAACCAATCAAGTGCATTGCACCAATTGAAGCCCGAGTCCCAACAGATCCCGGCTTAAAACAACGGGGGGGAACCGGTTCTGTGGTCCTATGACCCTATGGTCCTTTGGGGCGCATCATCGAAACATCGATTCATCGCTACGCTCTTCAATCCATAGAGCCACAGCACCGCCCTTAAAACCACCACAACACTTGTCAAAAAACATCATAAATTTGTTTAGCAGTGGTTTAGCTCATTATCATAATCCCATACAATAGCCGTAATTAATTTCTAACCGGTAACCCAATGAATTATTTTACAAATTTCCTTAAAGGCATGGCGATGGGAGCCGCTGACGTTGTACCCGGAGTATCTGGGGGTACGATTGCCTTTATTACCGGCGTTTATGACACCTTACTTGAAAGCATTCGACGCATTAATCCCAGCTTGATTGGTATCTTGAGAAATCAAGGGATAAAGGGGGCATTTGCACATATTAATGGCTTGTTTTTAATTAGCCTGTTTGCTGGGATTTTCACCAGCATTCTAACCCTAGCAAAGCTAATCTCTTGGCTGCTGGTTACCCATCCCGTTCCATTGTGGTCATTTTTCTTCGGCCTAATTTTGGTTTCGGTGTGGCATATGCTAAAGCAGATCACCTCTTTTTCGATACTAAAATGGAGCAGCCTATTGATAGGTATTGGGATAGCCTTCATGATCACCGTGCTTAATCCCCTACACCTTGAACCTACCGGCGTAAATATCGTTATGGCAGGCGCGATAGCCATTTGTGCCATGATTCTACCCGGCATTTCTGGCAGCTTTATACTGCTATTAATTGGGATGTATGCACCTGTTTTAGCCGCAGTGAAAGGATTTCAGATCAATACTCTCGCGTTATTTATGTTCGGTTGTATCGCAGGCTTATTGAGCTTCTCACATCTTCTCTCATGGCTACTAAAACGCTATAGAGATATGACCTTTATGTTTTTGGTCGGTCTTATGCTTGGAACGTTACCGAAAATTTGGCCATGGAAAGAGACCATAACTTGGCGCACTAATTCCAGTGGAGAACAGGTGCCACTGCTACAGCATAATCTAACGCCTAGCGCCTTTGAGTCACTATTTCATACTTCATCACAGCTACCCCTTGCGATTGCTATGATGTTGCTTGCGATTGGGTTAGTACTTACCCTTGAAAGATTTGGAAAGCACTAATGAAAAACAAAATAATTAAAATCCCTGTGCTGATTGCAGCTTTAACCTTGGGTTTCTTTTCTCATGACATCATTGAGGCCATAAAACCTGCTCCGCAACAAATCACCTATTGTGAGGCTTCAATCTCAGGGTGTCAGAATAATGGTGTAACTATAAAAATGGATAGTGATGTCGCCAAAGCCATGCAACCTACCGCGATTAATATTGATTGGCCTAACCAAGCTTCAGATACACTCCTAGTAGAGCTTGAAGGGAAAGAAATGCACATGGGTGTCGCAAAATTTGTATTACAACGTGACCACGGCAACAAGTTTACCGGTAGTCTATTGTTACCTGCTTGTCACAGTGAAAAAATGACTTGGATAGGAAAGGTGAGCGCACCTGATACACCACAGTCAATACCGCTGTTAGTTAGGATGGAAAAATGAGTAAAGCTTGGTCACTAGTTCTGGTTGTCGCCTTTGTACTTGGATACGGATTAAAATCCTATTTGGACAATCAACAACAAGTGGCCAATCAACAAACTGAATTATCCTCTCACTACCCTATGGTAAGTGGCGAGGGAAACCAGCAATTTCCATTGTTTGACTCAACGGATCCTAGAGTGAACGTGGTTTACTTCGGTTTTACACGCTGCCCTGATGTATGCCCTACTTCACTAGCCATGTTAGCAGCGGCGTTAAATCAAGTTGATGACAATACGCTTAATAAAATCCGTCCCATCCTGATTACCTTAGATCCAGAAAGAGATTCAGGGGATGATACCAACACCTATGCGCAATATTTCCATCCAAACTTTGAAGGCTACTCCACAGATCCTGCGACTCTCGAAACCCTAGCCAACCGCTATGGTGTGGTCTATATACGCAGTGAACTTCAAGATTCTGCCCTCGAATATACCGTTGACCACAACTCTTATTTCTATTTTCTAGCTCCTGATGGGACTGAAATTACCAAGGTGCAACACACCCTTTCACCTGCACCTCTCATAAAAACCATAAATCAAATCACCAGTGAGACCTTATAATGAAAACTCGTTTTATCACACTTCTACTGTGCCTACTCTCTCCTCTTGCTTGGTCAAGCTCAGTTGTAGAAGTCTCCCATGCTTGGGCTAAAGAAACGCCACCAACCGCCACTACCAGCGCGATATTCCTAACCTTGTCCAACCCAACAAAGACCGACAGAAACCTTATATCTGCTAGTACTGAAGCGGCAGGTATTACAGAACTGCACACCCATCTTAAAGAAAATGGCATCATGAAAATGCGTCAAGTGAAAAGCATTGCCATCCCTGCTGGCAAAAGCACACAGCTTAAACCACATGGCTTACATGTGATGCTATTTGACCTTAAACAGCCACTTACTGAAGGCATGATAATTCCACTAAGCTTAACTTTGGACAGTGGACGTGTAATAAACTTATCTGTACCTGTTAAAAAAATGGTAATGCATAAATGATACCTCCGGTAACTTTGGGCTGGCAGCCTTTTTTTCAACAACAGCTAGCCCTTGAGGATTACGAACAAAACAAAATTGCTCGAATTAGCGCTCACCATCGCTCGGGTTATGTCGTACAAACTGAAACCGATACAATTCAACTGCCAATCCATGAATCGTTACCGGCAATGACAGTTGGTGATTGGGTAATATTAACCGCTGACAATACATTTTCACGACTATTAGAGAGAACCTCATTATTCTCGCGCAAAGCCGCTGGGAGTAAGGTTGCAGAGCAATATATTGCCGCTAATATCGATACCGTATTTATCGTTATGTCGCTCAATGATGACTTTAATTTAAGTCGCGTCGAACGCTATCTTGCACTAGCTAATGAGTCTCAAGTTGAGCCTGTTATTGTTTTAACCAAGCAAGACCTCTGTAACGATGGGGAGCTTCTCAAAGCTCAAGTTCAGGCATTAGACCCAATGTTAATGGTCGAAATGGTCAACGCTCTAAACGAAACCAGTGTTGCCCGTTTACTACCATGGTGTAACACTGGCAAAACCGTCGCCTTTATGGGCTCTTCAGGCGTAGGCAAATCAACACTAGTAAACTCTTTGTTAGGAGAGTCCGCTCAAAAAACTGGCTCGATTCGAGACGACGACAGCAAAGGCCGCCACACAACGACCGGCCGTACCCTGCTCAGCATGCCAAGTGGCGCGGTATTACTAGATACCCCAGGTATGCGCGAATTACAGTTAGCAAATGTCTCCCAAGGAATAAGTGAAACCTTCTCGGATATCGAAACACTTGCCCAACAATGTCGCTTTTCGGATTGCTCACACCAAGGAGAACCCGGCTGTGCGATTCAAACAGCACTCGATAGCGGCGACTTAGACACTCGCAGACTCAATAATTACCTTAAATTACAACGCGAACAAGCTCGCAACAGCGCAACCTTAGCCGAATTGCGCTCACACGATAAGCAACTCGGAAAAATGTATAAATCACACCAAAACGACGCTCGTTCACGTAAGAATAAGTGAGGAGCGTATCGGTGTATCGGTGTGGCGATGAGCGATGATGTACCCCATAGGATCATAGAACCACAGCACCACAGAACCGCTCTCCCCCCCATCCCGGTAGTCTTTTAAGCCGGGATCTGTAGTCCTTCACAATCCACGTGAAGCAACACACCCAATTAGGTACCCGAGACTACAGATCCCCGCCTGCGCGGGGATGACGATTTTGAAGGGTGTGGCGATGTAGCGATGATGTACCCCATAGGATCATAGAACCACAGCACCACAGAACCGCTCTCCCCCCCCCCTCATCCATCACTCCTCACCAAACAGACATACCCTTTCGCTGGTATCGTTATATTCAGTTCTTCATCTTGAAGGGTATATTCCAATCCCGATGCAATATCTCGCATCGGGTAGCTCCATTGAGTTGTCACTAACTTGGGCTTATCAGATTTATTTATAGCAACGACTCCAAGCTCACCACGTTGGAAGACTAAATGCTCATCGCTTACCTCTAAAACGAGCATACGGCTGCCATGAACTCGATTATGGAACGCTATTAAGCTCTTCATTCTAGGGTCTTGCCATGAATTTACCCAACGCGGTTGCCCAGTGTGAGTTTGTATGCCACTGGTATTTAAGTCCGTATACACTAACGGCACACCACCATCTCGGCATAAAACATAGCAATACGCGAGCCATTCATATTCTTCAGGCATAATCAGCCCTTTAAAGGCATCGTTATTTGGAATATCGTGCGTAATCGCAAAGGTAATGGCACGCTTTCGCCTTAGCGCCTCACCTAAGCTATAAGGATCGCTTAGCGAGGACATGCGCCCTTTATCTTGAAATGCCTTAAACACCGTATTAAATAACGGAAAATCATAGGCAGCCAGCTGAGTTTTGCTTAAGTAGGGTTTTAAAAACAGCTCATACTCTTGTTTCGTTGCCCCACCATCGGTAATGATTTCACCAAAAATGTGCACTCCCTCAGTAATCTCTGGAGTCCACACCTTACAGATTTGCTCGATACTAATATGTTTCGCCGCATCAATACGAAAACCTTTTACGCCGAGTTGCTTCAGTGCTCTTAGATAATTCTTTTGCTGAGCGGTGACGTAATCACTCTCTTTTAAGGTTGGAAGCCCTGGGTCATCTGGGCCACCAGTGATACGACCATTTTGTACCTGGTATTTATCTTGCCAATCAACAATACCAAACGCATCAACAAAATCTTTGTTAGTAAACAGGGGTTCAGAGAGATCGCCAAATAGCTTTAGCGACTCATAAAAGCATTCATTACTTTGGTAGTGTTGGCGTTCCTGTTGGCTTGGGTACTCAAGGTCATCCCTTAAATACGCTTCATTTGCCATATGGTTAAATACAACATCTACATAAATCCGCAATCCCCATTTGTTGGCCTCAACCATCATCTGTTTAAAGTCGAGCGTATTACCTAGCTGGTTATCAATGATACGGTAGTCTTGAGGTTGATAGCGTTGCCACCAAGGGGTTCCGTTGGCGTTCTTTAGACTTTTCATTGGTGGTGACACAAGCACCGTCTTATAACCTAGCTCAACAATATACTTCGCCTGCTGAGCAACCATAGAATACGGCCAATCAAAAGCATGAAGGATCACATCACTAGTGCAAGCGCTTGAATCAAACTGAACTGACATGAGACACCTCTAAATTATTAAACCTATTCACTTATTAATTTAATCGATCATAAACCTCTGATTAACTTACAAGAATCATGCCTGATATGAAATCCTCCCCATAACATTTAATTAAAGGATGAGAAAATCAGCATCACTAATAATAAAAGGCGGAACGACTGGATGAGACGAGATTAACCGCTAAAAATCATCTAATTTACAGATTAATAATTCAAACACTAGCCCACAAATTAGTGTATTTAACCAATAACAAGTGGGTAATTTATTGAATCGACACTTTAAAATGATATCCAACTTGTCACCAATAAGGCGATTTCAGCGAAATGCCGTTTAACTTTTGTACAATATTACACCTATACTTACCCAAACTTTTATGGGAGAAGTAGAATGTTTCGATTCTTGATCTTATTACTTGTGAGTTTTAGTTTTTCAGCCTCTAGTAACGACTTAATGAAGTTGTATAAGTCAGAAAACGAAATTGAATACAGTGACCTAGTTATCAGCGTCAAAGGTTACAAAGTACCGACGCGTGCGGCGTTTCGAGGATGGATGTTGATGAATGGCGCGCAAAAGCGTGTACAGGAAATAGCCGATCAACTCAAAGCTGCCGGTATCACTGAAGAGCCGATGAAAACGATGCCTATGCATTTAATATTATTACAAGGTACCAATTGGGCGATGAATGGCACTTCAGTATTTACAATTCCGGCCAAAAAGCAGGTCCCGAATATGGTGCGCACCGTAAAATTCATCCAACAACACGTCGAACCGGTGCTAGGCCCTCTTATTCCGGTATCTGGAGATAGAACGCAGTATTACAATCAAACCTCAGGCGGGGCAACAAAGAGTAAGCACCTTAGCTTTTGTGCTCTTGATTTAGTACCGATTAATAACATCACTCGCAGTGAGCTCCATAAAAAATTATGGAGTATATATAACGCAGTCGGCAGAAAGAATAATATGGGGATGGGGATCTATTCAGGTGTTCGTTTTCATATAGATACGTGTGGATTTAGAAACTGGTAAACCCACATTTATCTGTAATTAACCTTACGCTATCTGTAAATACTTGTGTGTTTGAATCGATAAGCGCCAATTTTTTTGTATACAGGTATCAATACACAATTGCGTTGCTCGAGGCTTTTGACTGATGGGTTGCAGTAGTATTTCAACACCATCAGTCACAGGATGATTAACCAGTAGTTGCTCTAAATCATCGATGTCAGACTGCTTTGCTACTGGGTGCTTTACCTCATTAGCGCGCGTCATTGGCTGCGCTTTAATTGGCAGCTTACCTTTCATACCAATCTTAGGCGAAACCGTTACCCAAGTGCTAGGGGTTGCTTGGATATCAAAGGTGCCACTGGTTTCAATCTGGCAACGATACCCCTTTTCTTCCAGCAATGTGGTCAACGGAACAAGGTCGTATTGACATGGCTCTCCACCGGTAATCACCACATGCTTCGCGGTATAGTTTTCTAAACAGTACGCAACCAGCGACGCTTCAGATTGCTGACACCACAATTCACTATCACCAGATTTAGCGATAATAGTGCCGAAGTCGGTTTGCTTGTCTGGTTGTACTTCCCAGGTTTGCTTAGTGTCACACCATGCACAGCCAACAGGACAGCCTTGCAAACGAATAAAGATAGAAGGAACCCCAGTAAAAAAACCTTCGCCTTGAATTGTTTCAAAAATTTCGTTTACTTGAAGCATTCTATCTCTCTTAATCAATTTCATTGGTCTGTTTTTCAAACTAATCCATGCCAGATTAATTTTGGGCGCTGATTGTAGCAAGAATCATCCAATCCCCCAATCAAAAACAAGTATAGATGAAACGCAAAAGGCAGAGCTTTCGCTCTGCCTTGATATTCTTTATTCAGATATTATAGGTAGTAGCGCATACCTATAGTCCACTTATCTTTGCCATCACCGTAAACACCATCACCACCAAGGTCTAGCTCGTATGCTGCATAGCCTATGAAATTAGGGGTAATTGTCTGCTCAGCTTGAAAAGCAAGTTGACTGTATTTGGTCTCGTTTCGTTTATCATCTTCAAGTGCTTCATAGTTCACTATTAGATTCAAACCAAAATCGAGTCCGTAGGCACCAATCAGTTCATAACCCGTTGAATCTTCAATTCGGACGCCTGGCAGAACATCGCTATCTACGCTATCTACATACTCATTCATTGCATATACACCAGCAACAAAGATACCATCACCGTAAGAGCCGTACTTAGCACTCACGATATTAGACATAGCATCCTCGTCTGCAGGGCGATATTTACCAGTAGTAAACGCATAACCGACTTGGAACTCACCAAAGGTACCGGTCAATGCAACCTGAACGCGGTCACCGTTATCAGCGCCGTCATCACCTTGCCAACCTAAACCACCAGCGAGTACAAAACCGCCTAGGTCAAAACTTTTACGGTAGCTCAGCATTTTATCTGCACGTGCCGTACCCAATGACTTGTGGTTTTCATATAAAAAGTCATTGGCATAAACGATAGGTTGATCCGCAATTCCACCAACGTCATAGTATGGTGCCCATTGGGTACCCGCTACAAGGCGTCCATATTGCTCATGTGTTACACCAACATAGCCTAGACGAGTAGTGAACGTTTCATCGCCACCATCTAAAAAGTTTAATTGCCACTCACCTTTTGCATCAACTTTAAAGCCATTTCCAATGTCTTGAGTTGCATTAAAATTAATACGTGGAGAATTGGTACCTACATCGGTTTCACCATCTTCTTCACCATTAATATTAGCGGAGACGTGACCACCAATAGAGAATGTAGAGCCTTCATTATTATAAAGCTCCACTGCGAACGTTGGGGCGCTTACTACTGATGCCGCAACTAAACTTGCTAGTACTGTTTTTTTCATAATGTATTTCCATTTACCTATGTATAAAAAACGTGTTTTAGAACACTGTTATTTTCGTACCGCAAAACCAATTTATTTTGTCATTGCTTTCTGCAATCAAGAACGGGTGATGTGCCTCTAATTAACCGAGTTCACAACTAGTCCTACAAATCAGCTTTTGTTACAGCGTAGTAACGAATTTTTAATATTCCAACTTTAAATCGGGCATAGATCACAAAATAAGACCCGTAATAGCAAATTAATGGCTCAATGATGGGTATTTATCCATTTTAGTACTGCTTACGCTTTATCTTTGCCTACGCAGCATCAGGCAATCTCCATCTACGTAACAGGTTATTTTAAAGGCAGATAGTACGTATTTATGGGGGATTTTTATTTCTGATCTTAAAGATTCAATGAAGTGCAGTTAATGATTTATCGTGAGCGCATAAAGCTATAAGCACCTAGGTTGCGCTGAGATATTTATATGAAATAAGCCCCTTTAATCTCTAAATAGAAGATAAAGAGTGAAATAGCACCTAGTCATGAAATAGTTGATGACCGGCATCAAGCAGATAGATACGTTGAAAGGGAAAGTTAGAGCGATTGAGGTGAATTGATGATCGAAGCGGTAAGTAAAATAAGCCCAAGCCTTTAAACTTGGGCACTAGACTATTTGTAGGCAACACCCATTAGTACTGGAGCGTCCTGGCCGTCCTCCAATGTGATACTAAATGGTATTGATAACTCTATATCGCTAAAGCCAGCATCATGTAGAGCTTTATGAGCGCTCTCTTGGGTCAAGCCTTCGCTTTCATTTTGTGCAAGCCAATCCCAATGAACAAAAACCCCATCGCTATCAAGTAGCGAATGAATGATAAAGGCTGAATCTTTAAAGTTTTCTAGAAAACCACAAACAGAAGATGCAACCACTAAATCAAACTGACCACGAAACGCTGGATGTTGCGCAGCTAAGCCTCGGGAGAGTTTATCAACTACCGGTTCAACATTGGTTAAGAGTTTCTTATCTAACTCCTCAATCATGGCCTCAGAAGAGTCCAGAGCTACAATATTTCTCGCCAACGGAGACATACGCTCACTCAATAAACCCGTCCCACACCCGAAGTCGATAACTCGAGATGAGCTCAGTTTATTAAGCGCTAGCAACTCTTGAAATACGAGGTCTGAAAACTGAGTGGCGGTTTTATTGCTTTCCCACTCCGCGGCATATTCATCCCAATTGTGCACGATCTGAAATCCTATCCTCAAACTTTATTTACATGGTGTAGTAAAGCAAATCTCAATGAAAAAAGATACAAAATTGCATTCAATACAAATAGATATTGGGATTTGAGTTACAGAAGTCTCAATTTGTCACTGTGCATCGCGACAAAAGCCGTATTTCCAGCGTAAACTGACCTTTCGCTGACAATTTTTTTGTCGGCTCTTATTCGACTTAGTGGTAGGTAATCCATTAATGAACCTCGCACATATACAAGCCTTTATAACCGTCGCCAGGCTCGACTCAGTTTCTGCGGCAGCTCGACATCTTGATTGCAACCGCACTAAACTGAGTATGGCGATAAAAGCACTCGAGAAAGAGTTAGCAACAGAGTTATTTATTCGAAGTGGCAACAACCTATCTCTTTCTGAAGCAGGGAAAGCCATTATCAAGGATGCAGAGGCATTACTGGTGGCGGAATCTAGAATCAAGCAGATATGTCAGCACGTACATGGCAACTTTAACGCAGAGATGTGGATAGCACGTGACGATTCCATTCCCGATGATGTGTGGCAACAACTGTCCCATCGCTTGAACAATAAATACCCCGCTACCTCATTTAATATCGTACTCGCTTCAAGTGGAGACCTTGCCAATCTAGTTGAAACCTCTCAAGTTGACTTTGCCTTCGGTGTTGATTACGAACGCGAGGATGACCCTAGAATTCTATACACCCCCATAGCCAAAATACGCATGATGTCGGTATGTAAAGCGGGACATACTTTAAGTCGATCGCGCCGCGTGTCCGATGAAGACCTCAGAAATACACCTCAAGCCTCCATGGCTTACCTAAATGAGAAAGAAAACCCAGAGCTACAGCCTTTTTCGCGCAAGTATATCGGCTTCTCTAGCTTTGACTATATCTTGGCCACCATTGATACCGAAGGTGCCTGGGGGGTTCTTCCTGAGCCTCTAATCCGCGACAAATTACGTCAGCAGCAATTGTCAGTAATTAAACACACCTATGGACTCACTCAGGAAGACTACTGCATGTTTAGTGCATCCGGCATGGAGGCGAGTCCAGCGATGAGCTGGCTTTGTGATCAACTAAGCGATTACCTGTTTGATTTTTAATCACCTCAGTGAGCGTCAATATAGTTGACAGTCACGTGTACAGCTAAGTCATTGATTTAATTAAAAAGCAACATATTAAGCCTTATATGCAACCGCTATCAAATAAATCAATGATTGAGTAACAACCCGGATTACCAAACAATGAATCTATTGTTTTGCAAAAAGATTTAATATGAGTAAGCCAGCATCCAACCTAGAAAGTAAAATACTTTATTTCTCTGCCGTTCTGGCTCTGGGCTTTGCGGTTATGGGTATTGCTGTCGGGATATGGCTGTCATCTATTGTCATATTCTTCGATGGTATCTACTCACTATTAAGCCTTGGCTTAACCCTGCTTTCGTTAATCGCAGCCAAGCTCATAGCGGCGCCATCCTGCGCCAAATATCCATTGGGTTTGGCTACGCTTGAACCTATAGTTATCGCCATTAAGGCCTGCGTGATCCTCGCCGTTGTTATCACCTCTCTCTATTCAGCATTTGATGCCATGTTGCACGGCGGCCGCACCATCGACGCCTCGATTGCGAGCCTATTTGGCATTGTTAATGTCATCGGGTGCGCCCTAGGGTGGCGAGTCATTGTGCACCTTAATAAAAACGCAAATTCAGGGCTCATTGATGCAGAAACTACCCAATGGAAAATGGATACTATTATAAGTTTGGCTGTCCTTGTTGGCTTTGTGGTCGCGTGGTTACTGACTCAATCACCTCTGGCTCATTATGCTAACTATGCAGACCCAATAATGATGCTCATTATGGGAGGCTATTTTTTAAAAGTGCCGTATGAGATGTTGAAAAGTGCCGTCCAAGAATTGCTTAATAAGAGTGCCGATGAGACCGTTTGTAAACAAGTTATGCAGCACGTCTCCAGCACCAATCGAACTCAGGATATGGATATGCAAGTTACCGCTATCACTAAGGTTGGCAATGAGCTGCGCGTCAATATCGATGTGATCGTTCATGAAGATGAACAGCTAAGATACAATGACATCGAACACACTAGGACATCGCTAAACAGCAAATTAGCAATCCTGCCATATAAACTACGCGTAAACATGAACCTCGCAATGTAATCTCACGCATTGATATGCACCACTCCTGTATCCTCAACCTAGCACAGATCCGCTTCTCTTAGGCTATCCTTACTTGATTGCTTGCAAAACTCATCTTGCTCCTATAAAGTTGCATTTAAAATACATGTTAGGATTTATTCATGCTCAATATTACAGATAAGTCTAAGGAAGAAGCGATTCCAGCTATCCTTCGACTGGGGTTCCGTCCCTTCTTTTTACTCGGTGCCCTTTACGCCTTTATTGCAATTCCAGTATGGATATATGCATTCCAACATGGACAGCCTACCCACCTATCTGCACCTGCTTTATGGTGGCATGCCCATGAGATGCTATTTGGCTTCTCAATGGCAATAGTTGCCGGTTTCGTGCTGACCGCGGTACAAAACTGGACTGGAATTAACGGCACTAAAAGCTCTCGCCTCGCAATTGTTGTGGCACTGTGGCTTGCCCCAAGAATCCTATTTTGGACCCCCGCTCCATTGTGGGTAGTGGCCGTATTTGATGCCCTATTCTTGCTTGCTGTCGCCTATGAAGTCGGCATTCGTGTATTTAAATCAAAGGGCTGGAGAAACTTATTTTTTATCCCCTTGTTTGCGTTAGCAATTTTTGCTGATTTCGCAAGTTTTGCGGCAATCAAAGGCGTAGCACCGTTTAGCGCGAGTGCCGTGTGGCAAGCAATGTTATGGTGGTTCATGCTACTACTATCAGTAATGGGTGGGCGCGTGATTCCATTCTTTACCGCACGTCGATTCCACTTTGATAAGCCAGAGCCTAAATTGTGGCTTGATATGGCGGCAAACTTACCCTTGGTTTTATTGTTCCTACTAAGCTTTTTCCCCGCAACCTTAGCTCAATTGCAAACCCCACTATTTATATGGGCGGGTGTGTTCCAGTTAGTACGTTTTGCTCGCTGGAAGCCGCATCGTACATTTGGTGAGCCTTTAGTTTGGTCTTTACATCTTGCGTATGCGTGTATCCCAACTTACTTGTTAGTCAAGGGATTAACCAGCAACCCAATGCTGTCTCATAATTCACTGCACATTTTCGCTATTGGTGCATTGGCAGGCTTGATTCTAGCCATGATTGCTCGCGTTACTATGGGGCATACCGGTCGCAATATTTATCAAGGCCCACAAATGCGTATCGCGTTTATAGCATTGGTATTATCGGCGCTAGTTCGCTCAGTCGGTGTCGCATACTTTCCTCAGTATATGATGGAACTGCTCGATCTAGCTGCCGCACTGTGGATGCTAAGCTTTGGTATGTATTTGATTAAATTTGGTAAAATGTTAGTTACACCGAGAGCTGACGGTCATCCCGGATAATTCTACTAGCGCGTCAAAGCTTTGCTTTACTGGCGCGCTTTTCATTATCCGTCCATGCCCCAATCCTTGTGTCATGACTAAATCAACCTTGTCGATTTCCTGAGCCGCCCTTTCAGATACTGAAAACTTAGCAAATTTATCGTCTTTATCGTGCACGATATGGGTCAATGGTTGACGCAGTTTAAGCTTGTTATAGGGTTCAATAGTATGAATCGGGTAATGATACTCACAGCTTACCTCCTCAACCACTTCTTCAAATAGCTTCATCGAATATCCTGAGCGACGCACGCTATCAAACAGATTCTCAAGATAATCTAATACCGGCGCTATCAATAACATAGGTACCTGCTGAGCGGTAACGTGCTTGCACTCAATAGTAGAGGCAGTCCCCATACTATGCGCGACAATACCGACTACATCACTTTCACTGTCTAGAATCGTTTCAAGGCCGGCAACAAACGCTGGTATATGCCCATAAGCACCACCACTTTTACCATGTGCAGGTTGGTCATAAGCTAATGCAGTAAAGCCCTGCTCAGCAATATGTTCCATCAAGGGGAAAAACTGATTTGCACTGCCTGACCAGCCATGATTTAAAACCCAAACTGGCCCCGCACCCAAACGATAGGTTTTCAACTCGCCATGAGCAGAGGAAATGCTATCCAGTTGCATCCCCTGTGGCATGGTATTTTTGCCTGGCGTACGCGCGGGTGTTAAAAACAATTTGCGCGCTATATTTCTGGCGTGTCGCGGCGCTACTTTATGATGCACACGAGTACCAATATTGATAAGGGATCGTCTAAAATTAAATCGTTGAGAGGTGTTAAAATAGATCTTGTCGCTCATGTTACGCCCTTGCTATGCATATTATGAAGTAGCATAACATGCACATGGTAAAGCGTCTGTAGCAAGCAAGGTCGGGAAATGGGTTACTCTCGCTTCAAATCACGAGCTAAAATAAGCGCCAAGCCAAATATTTGCAGAAACAGGGCAATGTTTTTGTAGTGGCTCATTGCAATAGAATTGGCTTGCATCTGCTCCATTAACGACACATTCTCGAAATAATATTCATCAATAATATCCCGCTGCTGATCTTGTTGCTGCTCTATCAATAAGCTTAAGGTTTGCAAATTATCTACATTGACCCTAGGAATAGGCTTTCCAGTCCAAGTTTCGATTTGCACTTTTAGTTCATCGAGTACCGGTTGCGCTACCGTATGATTGGAAAGAGTCAGTAACAAAATCTCGTTTTTACGCTCTAGATTTTCAATTCGATTCCACGCTAATTGGATCGAGCGCTGATTATTATCCCTAGCTTCAGCTAGACCAACATTTTTAGTCACTAGATCATCGATAACTTGGCTAGATAGTAAAATAGCCAACACATTGAGCAATAATCCTATCAAAACCAGTAGCCATGCAGGTGGCCAGTATCTGCGCATAATGCCTCGCCTACAGATTCATCACATACAGCGCAATATTAGATAGAGCTAAAACTGAGATTGTGATGAGGGTTAGAATCATCCCATAAAAACGCCCTTTCATGCGCTTATTTAATATCGCAATAGCATGGAGTACACGCCCTGTAACCAGCGCAATCCCACACAAATGAACCATCAGACATGGCAAACCACTTGATTCCGCTAAATACAATAAAATCAACGCGATAGGAATATACTCAGTCGCATTATGATGAGCCGAGCGAGCAACTTTCAGGTCTTCAACGTCTCCATCCAACAGCGAAATTTGATGCTTACGCCGCTGCTTGATCACCTGCGCAGCAAGATAAAGCATCCATCCGGCAAGAATTGCCGCATATAAAGAAGTCGCCATAGATTAAATTCCTTTTTAGTGTAGTTGAAAAGCGGTTCTGTGGTTCTTTGGCCCTATGGTCCTGTGGCGCACTTCATCGAAACATCGATTCACCGCTACGCTCCACAAGCACAATGCACCAATTGCAGCCCGAGTCCCCCACAGCTCCCGGCTCAAAACACCACCGGGATGACGGGAGTGAAGCGGTTCTGTGGTCCTATGACCCTATGGTCCTGGGGCGCACTTCATCGAAACATCGATTCATCGTTACGCTCCACAACCCATAGAACCAAAGGACCAAAGGACCACAGAACCGCTGTTAAAACCACAGAACCGCCGTTAAACCCCCTACTTAACCTTCTTATAAAACACAGTAGCAAGCGGAGGAAGTACCATCTGCACTGATTGTGCTAGTCCTTCACTTTCAATCGCCTCTGTGGTTAGTTTAGTCGGTAGTTGGGTGTTTGATCCGTTGTAGTGCTCATCATCGGTATTAAGTAGCAGTTCATATTCAGATTGCTGCGGGATACCTAAGCGGAAATCATGATGCGGTACTGGCGTAAAGTTGGAAACCACCAATATACGCTCACCATTTTCATCAATGCGCTCATGTGCCAGTACGCTAGATTGAGCACAATCTTGTAAGCGCCACTCAAACCCTTGAGGTTCACAGTCAAGGCTATGCATAGCGGATTGTTGTTGGTACAGCTTGTTCAAATCACGAGTTAGGTTCAATAATCCTTGATGGCGTTCAAAGTCCAACAGGAACCACTGTAGCTGGTCATCATGATTCCATTCACTGGTCTGCCCAAATTCCGCACCCATGAAGTTTAGCTTCTTGCCCGGTTGTCCATACATGTAGCCCATGTACGCACGCAGGTTAGCGGTTTTCTGCCACTCATCACCTGGCATTTTATCGTGGATCGCACCCTTACCGTACACAACCTCATCATGAGATAGAGACAGTACATAGTTTTCACTGTGTGCATAAACCAGCGGGAAGGTAATTGTATTGTGGTGATATTGACGGTGAATTGGGTCTTCCTGAATATAGGCTAAACTATCGTGCATCCAGCCCATATTCCACTTAAAGCCAAAGCCCAAACCACCTAGGAAAGTCGGCGCTGAAACACCAGGGAATGCAGTCGATTCCTCAGCGATAGTCATCGCATTCGGGAAGTGTTTATACACCTCTTCGTTCATCCATTTCAGGGTCGAGATCGCGTCGTAGTTCTCGTTACCACCGTCTTGGTTTGGCAGCCATTGATCGTGGCTACGGGAATAATCGAGATACAGCATTGACGCTACCGCATCTACGCGCACACCATCGATATGATAGTGCTCGAACCAGAACAAAGCATTAGATACAAGGAAGCGGCGTACATGCTCACGACCAAGATCGTAAATATAAGAATTCCAGTCTTGATGCCAGCCGCGACGCGGATCAGGATCATGAAACAGTGGCGTACCATCGAAGTTAGCCAAGCCGTGATCATCAGATGGGAAGTGAGCAGGAACCCAATCCAGTACTACACCTAGACCCGCTTGGTGGCAGGCATCTACAAAATATTTAAAGTCATCTGGTGAACCGAAGCGGCTGGTTGGTGCAAACAGGCCTATCGGCTGATAACCCCAAGAGCCATAAAACGGGTGCTCTGAAACTGGCATCAATTCAACATGGGTATAACCAAGATCAACAAGATACGGTACCAATTGCTCGGCTAATTGACGATAACCTAAGAAATCACCATTTTCATCTCTGCGCCACGAGCCCGCATGAAGCTCATAAAATGACAACGCTTGCTTGCGTTTTTCTGATACAGGACGATTTTGCCATGCTTCATCTTGCCACTGGTATCGATTTTGATCGTAGGTCACCGATGAAAATGATGGGTATTGTTCGTGCTGGAATCCCCATGGGTCTTGCTTATGCGGCAAGCCTTCCCCATTAGGACCTTTTAGTTCAAATTTATACGAGGTACCTTCGGCCAGTTCAGGAATGAACAGCCCCCAGATGCCATAATCAAGACGCTGCATCGGGTTACGACGCCCATCCCAACTATTGAACTCACTCACTAGGCTTACCGCTGTTGCATGCGGTGCATATACCAAGAAACGAGTTCCAGAAATGCTTTCGCCACCTCTTTCGAGAGTAATAAATTGTGCGCCCATGTGCTGATACATTTGTTTAGGCGTATGTAACTGATCAAATTCTGCATACAAAGCATGGTATTGGTATGGGTCATCCAATATTTGTTCAGTCTCTCCCCAATGTACCGCAAGCTTATAATGGGTCAACGACAGGTCGATATCTTGCGTTAAAACAAACGCACTCTCTAGGTCACGTTCCAATTCAATGCGTTTGCCTGCAAATAGAACTTCAACGCGATCTGCACCTGGCATCCACACGCTCAATGAGCGCCCTTCATTGCATACATAGGGTCCTAATAGCGAGAACGGGTCGGCAAATGATGCCTGACTCAATTGCTGATAAGCGTTCTCGATTTTATCTATAGATTGATTCACGCCCAATCTCCTCAATAGTCCGTAGTTTATAATTATGTATTCTTAACTCTCTAAAAAAGAGCCAACTAAAATTTAATTTTATAAGCAATGAAGTCGTTATTATCGACATGATTTCTTACACTTTTAATTAAAAAAATACCCGCTGAATAAGCGGGTATTTAGCAGCCTCGGGATTGTAACTTAATTACAAATTACAAACCTTGAAGCGAGTAGAAGTTTTAGCCCCAAAACCACAAGTCATTAGCGAGAAGCTTGACCTCGAGTTTCAGACAAACGCTGCGCAATGGTATTCACATCATCACGGGCAAACATTTCGTCAAGGTTAACGGCCAACTTACGACGCCAGTTTGGATACTCTTCCACCGTGCCCGGAATGTTCACTGGCTTATCCATTTCTAACCAATCTTCAAGCTGAACGCTTAGCAGTGTTGAAGAGCCCGCAGCCACATGCAGCTGCAACGCTTGTGCTAAATGGCTATCCATTGGAACCCACTGTGCATCTTGTCCAATACCATCAGATAAAAACTGAGGATTGTGCTGACGAATCGAGTTTAAGATCCCTTGTTTACAGACCAATCGCTCATTAAACAAGGTATGCAATTGCTCTTCATTTGGGTAGAGGCCAAGGTCTTTACCCAGCTTTAGGTCATCACAATGCCAAAAACCACGTAAAGTAGGCATGTCATGGGTACATAGTGCAGCCATAGACTGAGATGCATATTGAGTCGGGCTCACAAAGCTTTCATCTTCATTGGTTTCAAAGAAGAATACCTTATAAGAATGCACGCCCGCATCACGTAAAATGCCGACAATTTCATCTGGCACTGTACCTAAGTCTTCACCAATAACTGAGCACTGGAATCGATGAGACTCAAGAGCCAAAATGGCTAGCATATCTTCCACGGGGTAGTACATGTACGCCCCTTTCGTTGCATTCTCACCTTTAGGAATCCACCACAGGCGAAGCAGGCCCAATACGTGGTCAATACGCAGTGCACCACAATGTTGCATGTTGGCACGCAGCAGCTTAATAAACGCATCATAAGCGGTTGATTGAAGTACCTGCGGGTTCAACGGCGGCAAGCCCCAGTTTTGACCCAATGGCCCCAAGATATCAGGTGGCGCGCCTATGCTGGCATCGAGAACAAGATTACCGTCATCAGCCCAAGTTTCAGAGCCTGAATCAGCTACGCCGACCGCGAGATCGCGATACAGACCAAGCGCCATACCTTTTTCTTCAGCTAGCGCTTGTGCTTCGTTTATCTGAGTATCAGCAATCCACTGCAAATACATATACAGGTTAACCAGTTCACGATTGTCTTTAATAAACTTCTGAGTTGCGCTTGAATCAAAACGACGATACTTCTCAGGAAATACAGGCCAACCCCATACACCTTGGTCATCATCGTGCAGGCTCTTATGCAAGGCATCAAAAGCCGCTTGGTGAAGCAGACTATCACTGCCCTGCTCTACAAAATCTAAAAAGGCTTGAGCTCGTTCACTGTTTTTATCCAGATGACGCGTTTTAAACTCAGCGTATAACATAGGTAAAACGCTCATCTTAAGATCAGCGACTTCACTGTAGTTAACATGTTGAACCTCACGAGCTCTTTGCAAACGCTGTTGGAATTCCGCACTTCCAACCTTCTGCTGAGCCTGTGCACTCAATGCAAACTCAGGTACTGAGCATACATCGATGTATAGAATATTTAACCAGCGGCGCGAAGATGGGCTGTATGGGCTCGCACCTTCAGGGTTCGCTGGGAATAACGAGTGGATTGGGTTCAAACCGATAAAATCACCACCACGCGCGGCAATATCACCAACCAGTTGCTTCAGATCTCCAAAATCACCTATGCCCCAGTTATGTGGCGTGCGCAAGGTGTAAAGCTGAACACTCGGTCCCCAAAGCTTGTTGCCATTATCAATCTGTGGCTGTTTAAAACACGCTTTTGGCGTCACGATCAGCACCATTTCATAAGGCGCTTTACGGCGTTTACGGGTGATTATCAGCTTGTGGTAACCCCACTCAATCTCACTTGGTAATGAAAATACTAAGGCGCCACCTTCAGCACGCTCATCACGAACGATTTGCGACTGTAGATAACCCTCTAGTACTTCACCTTTTTCTGTTTCTAGGCGCCATGCAAATTCGCTTTCACGCGCACTCACACCCAGATTCAGTTCAATCTCAACGGGCTCACCATCGCGAACGACCTTAACCGCTGCCAAGACTTCTTTCTTATGTTTCTTCTCTGCAGATTTAAGCAGTGCTTCGTCACTGCTCGTATCGTAGCCAAGTGAAGCTAGCAGGTGAAGAATCGTTTCATCTTCAACACTAGATTCATCACCCCAAGCACTGACATAGCTATCGGCAATACGAGCCATTTCGGCGACTTTTTTTAATGCGGATTGTTCTTTCATCGCTCTCTCCGAAGACGAAACACGCCTTCAAACTAATAATATTGATTTATAGCTGTCAGCCTAAAGCTGACAGCTATCTATTTTTGTTGTTATTAACGGCTAACGGCTAACTGCTTCCAGTTTCCAGATGTTATTCACGTAATCACGGATTGAACGGTCTGAACTGAATTTACCAACAAGGGCAGTATTCAGAATCGCTTTCTTAGCCCAACCTGCTTGGTCACGGTATTGAGCATCCATGTCTTCATGTGCTTTCACATAAGAAGCGAAATCCGCAAGACATAGGTACGGGTCACCGCCATCAAGTAAGCTATCGTAAGTCGCGCGCAGCTTGCCTGGTTCACCAGGTGTGAACTCATCACCTAGTAATAAATCTAGAGATGCCTTCAATAGGTGATCCGAATTGTAGTAATCAAATGGGTTATAACCGTTGGCGTGAATGTCAGTTACACCGTCAACGTCAAGACCAAAGATATAGATGTTTTCATCACCTACTTCTTCACGAATCTCAACGTTTGCACCGTCCATCGTACCGATAGTTAGTGCGCCGTTTAGAGCCATCTTCATGTTACCAGTACCTGATGCTTCTTTACCTGCTGTAGAGATTTGCTCTGATACATCAGCCGCTGGGATAATGATCTCAGCCATGCTCACGCGATAATCAGGCATGAATACTACTTTCAGTTTGTTACCGATGCGCGCATCGTTATTCACCTTGTCAGCAATCTTATTGATCGCATAGATGATTTCTTTTGCTAGGTGGTAACCTGGCGCAGCTTTTGCTGCAAAGAACACCACGCGTGGCGCCATATCAAACTCAGGATCGTTTAGTAGACGGTGGTACAAAGACAAGATATGTAGCATGTTTAGATGCTGACGCTTGTATTCGTGTAGACGTTTAATCTGAACATCGAAAATTGCGTCGGTATCCAACTCAATCCCCATGTTTTCTTGAACCCAATCCGCAAGACGTTGTTTGTTTTGCTTCTTAAC
This sequence comes from Vibrio gallicus, assembly GCF_024346875.1. Taxonomy (NCBI): domain Bacteria; kingdom Pseudomonadati; phylum Pseudomonadota; class Gammaproteobacteria; order Vibrionales; family Vibrionaceae; genus Vibrio; species Vibrio gallicus. Next base: position 173,901 of record NZ_AP024872.1, on the reverse strand, counting down.
CGCCATATATTCCTTTTGGAATTCTTTATCATTGGCGTAGTTAGCAATCTGCTCTAGTTGCTCAAGTTTTGCGGGCCACTCGGTACCAATCTTGTCATTAATTAGAGTCGACAAACCTGGGTTACAGAATTTCAACCAGCGACGCGGTGTAATACCGTTAGTCACGTTGTGTAGGCGTGTTGGATACAGCTCATTAAACTCAGGGAACAGGTCTTTTTTAACCAATGCAGAGTGTAGCGCCGCTACGCCATTTACTGCGTAAGAGCCCACAACACACAAGTTTGCCATGCGCACCATACGGTGGAAACCTTCTTGGATAATAGAAAGCTTACGTTGTTTCTCTACATCGCCCGGCCACTTAGCACGCACTTCCATTAGGAATTCGTGGTTAATGCGGTAGATGATCTCCATGTGACGAGGAAGTAGACGTTGAATCAACGACTCAGACCAGGTTTCAAGTGCTTCTGGAAGCAAGGTGTGGTTGGTGTAAGCAAATGTCTTAGTTGAAATAGACCATGCTTTCTCCCAGCCAAATCCTTTTTCGTCCACTAGAATACGCATTAATTCAGGGATGGCGATGGTTGGGTGGGTATCGTTAAGCTGTACAGTTTCGTACTTAGGTAGGTCAACCAGTGCATGACCTGCAGCTTCATGACGACGCAAAATATCGCGGATAGAGGCTGCTGAGTGGAAATACTGCTGCATTAGACGCAGGGTCTTACCTTTTTCGTGGTTATCATTCGGGTAAAGAACCTTAGTGATATTGCCCGCATCAATCAACGAGTGTTGCGCTTCAAAATAGTCGCCATTGTTAAAGCTTTCTAGAGAAAACGGTGCGATAGCACGGCATTCCCATAGGCGTAGCGGATAAACCGTTTCTGATTCATAACCCACAATTGGTAGATCCCAAGGCATGCCTTGTACTGACATTCCCGGTACCCAACGGCGCTTCTCTTCACCGTTTTCAGTATACGCTTCTACATGACCGTAAAAGCCAATCTCTTGCGCCAACTCTGGGCGAGCAATTTCCCATGGGTAGCCTTCAACGCCACGCCATGCATCAGGAGCCTCTTGCTGAGCGCCCTCTTTAAAGGATTGCTTGAATAGACCGTATTCATAGTGCAAGCCATAACCCACAGTTGGGAATTCTTGAGCCGCACACGAATCCATGAAACAAGCCGCCAAGCGACCTAGGCCACCATTACCCAATGATGGATCGCGCTCTTCTTCAAGTAGGTCGGTCAGGTTGTGACCCAGTTCAGCCATTGCATCGGTAATGCTTTCATACAGACCCATGCTGATAAGGTTATTACCGGTCAAGCGACCAATCAAAAACTCTAGCGATAAATAGTTAACGCTCTTAGCATTTTTAATCTTCTCATCCGCTTCAGTTTCAAGCAGATCAAAAGTGGTTAGTTCAGCTAACGCACGTCCCATAGCAAGATACCACTGGCGAGTCGATGCGGTTTCTTCAGTCGTTGCGTAGGTAGATGTAAGGTGTTTCTTTACGCTCGTTTGGAACAGCGCTTTGTCAAACTTCTTTTGTTGTGCAGGTTTCATTAAGAACTCTCACTTATTGTTTAATATTTAACGTTATCAATCATGATTCAACAATAGCAATGCTTCATCATCCTATGAAAGGGGGATAAAGGAGGAGAATACGAGGCGTAGGGAGGAGTATCAAAAGGAGTTGTTGAGCCAGCTCTCAGAAACCCTTACCCCACCTCTACATTGCGAGATGTGCATCACACTAAGGGAAGGATTAGACAGCCAACTCTCGATTGTTAAATAATATTACATCTGCATGAAATGTGAGCAAGATCACGAACATTTTCAGCTAACATCCCAGCTTTCACCCCCGAATCGGTGCAGAGATAATGGAAATCTATCTTCATTCAAAAGCAATTCGTGAGCCTCATCACAAATACAAGGCGTAGATGCCGTATAAACACCCCTATCATGACAAAACAGAGCCAGATCAAATTAAAGCACTCTAAAGTTCATCTAAAATCGGGGCTAGGAAGTAGGTTGTAGGTTCTGGGAAGACTCCGTCACCCCGGTAGTCCTTTAAGCCGGGGTCTTTAGGTACTCATATTTTACTTCAAAACAGTAACTATGATTGAGGCTCAAGGGTCTACAGATCCCCGCCTACGCGGGGAAGACGACGGAGGGAACCTAGGTTCTGGGTTTTAGAGACTGGGTTCTGGAAGACTCCGTCACCCCGGTAGTCTTTTAAGCCGGGGTCTTTGGGTACTCATATTTTACTTCAAAACAGTAACTATGATTGAGGCTCAAGGGTCTAAAGACCCCCGCCTACGCGGGGAAGACGACGGAGGGAACCTAGGTTCTAGATTCTAGATTCTAGGTTCTGGAAGACTCCGTCACCCCGGTAGTCCTTTAAGCCGGGGTCTTTGGGTACTCATATTTTACTTCAAAACAGTAACTATGATTGAGGCTCAAGGGTCTAAAGACCCCCGCCTACGCGGGGAAGACGACGGAGGGAACCTAGGTTCTGGGTTTTAGAGACTGGGTTCTGGGAAGCTCCGTCACCCCGGTAGTCTTTTAAGCCGGGGTCTTTAGGTACTCATATTTTACTTCAAAGCAGTAACTATGATTGAGGCACGAGGGTCTACAGATCCCCGCCTACGCGGGGAAGACGACGAGGGAAACCTAGGTTCTGGGTTTTAGAGACTGGGTTCTGGGAAGCTCCGTCACCCCGGTAGTCTTTTAAGCCGGGGTCTTTGGGTACTCATATTTTACTTCAAAACAGTAACTATGATTAAGACCCGAGGATCTACAGATCCCCGCCTACGCGGGGAAGACGACGAGGGAACCTAGACTCTGGGTTCTAGGTTCTAGGTTCTAGGTTCTGGAAGACTCCGTCACCCCGGTAGTCTTTTAAGCCGGGGTCTTTGGATACTCATATTTGACTTCAAAACAGTAACTATGATTAAGACCCGAGGGTCTACAGATCCCCGCCTACGCGGGGAAGACGACGAGGGAACCTAGACTCTGGGGTCCGGGTTCTAGGTTCTGGAAGACTCCGTCACCCCGGTAGTCCTTTAAGCCGGGGTCTTTGGGTACTCATATTTTACTTCAAAACAGTAACTATGATTAAGACCCGAGGGTCTACAGATCCCCGCCTACGCGGGGAAGACGACGGAGGGAACCTAGACTCTGGGGTCCGGGTTCTAGGTTCTGGAAGACTCCGTCACCCCGGTAGTCTTTTAAGCCGGGGTCTTTAGGTACTCATATTTTACTTCAAACCAGTAACTATGATTAAGACCCAAGGGTCTAAAGATCCCCGCCTACACGGGGAAGACGACGGAGGGAACGCAGAACCTAGGCCGTCTCACAAAAAACAACAAACGGCGCAGAATCAACACTCCGCCATCAATACATACATTAATAGGTAAATAAACGCATGTGGATTCCATCTAAATTGACTCGCCCTGGCCGCTTACATAACGCCATTGTACGTCCACGTGTGTTGGAGCTCTTACAACAAGCTCCATTCTATAAACTTGTTCTGTTTCGTTCACCGGCAGGCTATGGAAAAACCACTATGGCTGCACAATGGTTATCGGATAAATCACATGTTGGCTGGTATAGCCTGGATGACAGTGACAACGATAGCTACCGCTTTATCTCTTATTTTGTGCGTGCCATTAATAAAGCTACCGATAACCTATGCGTGAATTCTCAAGCGCTAATTGAGAACCGTCAATTCTCATCCCTACACACATTATTTGGTGAAATTTTCACCGAACTATCAAGCACTCACCACGAACTGTATCTGGTTATCGATGACTATCACCTGATCACCAATGAAGAAGTCCACGAAGCACTGCGATTCTTTATCAAACACATGCCCGACAACATCACCATGGTGGTTACTAGCCGCTCCAATCCGCCCCTAGGCACCGCTAACCTGCGCGTGCGTGATTTAATGATCGAAGTCGATGGTGAGTTGCTAGCTTTTGACAGTGAAGAGACCTCACGCTTTCTGAGTATGCGTACCAAAGAAGAGATAGATAGCTCAACTGCAACCGAGCTAAGAAACTATGTTGAAGGCTGGCCTTCAGCCCTTCAATTACTGGCAATACAAGCAATACAGCAAAACAAACCCATCAAGCAATCCCTTGAAGCAATTGATGAATTTAACCACTCACATCTGTGGGATTATCTAGCAGAAGAAGTATTTGATCACCTAGATAAAGATACCCAGCAATTTTTAATGCAATGCTCAGTACTGGATAACTTTAGCGATGAGCATATTGCTGATGTAACCGGGCGCGACGATGCCCTGAGCATGCTAGATAACCTAAATCGCTTCGGTTTATTCTTAAATACCAGTTCTGATGAACAGCATTGGTTTCGATTCCATAACCTATTCAATGATTTCTTAACTCATCAACGCAATACACTGTTGCCACAGCAAGAATCATCGCTACAAATCCAAGCGGCCAAAACCTGGCTCAAATATAACAGGCCCACCAAAGCCTTAGTCCATGCACAAAAAGCCAAAAATTCAGAGCTGTGCGCCGACATATTACGTGATCATGGCTGGGCGATGTTTAACAATGGCGAGTTAATCACCTTAGAAAACACTATTGCAGAATTGAGCCCTGAGCAACTGTATCAAAGTGCAAAATTACCGATACTTCAAGCTTGGCTGGCACAAAGCCAACACAGGTACGACACAGTCGGCGATCTGCTAGCGGAAGCTAAAACCGAACTCGAAAAGCGCAATATTACAATATCTAGTAACGAAAAAGGCCAGATCAGCGCCCTACTGGGACAAGTTGCAATTAACCAAGGTAAACCACAGCAAGCGTTGCAGTTATCAGAAAAAGCCTTAGGACAAATCAATAACAACGACTTTAGAAGCCGCATCGCTGGCACCTCAGTTATTGCGGAAGTTAACCATGTACTTGGTTATCTAGACCGCGCGCTCCCAATGATGCAACAAACCGAGAAACTCGCCCGCCAATACCAGGTTTACCATCAAGTACTATGGGCACTGATTCAACAAAGCGAGATATTGATAGCGCAAGGTTACATTCAAGCCGCCTACGAGCTGCAAGACCAAGCACTAAGAGTGATAGAAGAGCATCACTTACAGCAGATCCCTTTACACGAACATCTATTGCGCACCCGAGCCCAAATCCAATGGTGTTGGAACCATCTCGACGAAGCAGAGCTACTGGCCTATAAAGGCATCGATATTATCGGTGAGAAAAAGAAAAGCAGGCATCTACATAGCTACTCAATGCTAGCCCGTATTGCTATCGGCCGCGGTGAAATAGATAAAGCAGGACGCTTCGTAGAAAAGATAGAAGACCTACTATCAGAGTCCAACTACCACCTTGATTGGACAGCCAATGCCTCACTATCACAACTGCTATACTGGCAAGCGCGTGGCGATAACACCTCTATTCAAAACTGGTTGGCACAAGCCGAACACCCAGAAACTGCCAGCAATCACTTCACTCAATTGCAATTTAGAAACATTGCCAGAGCACAGATCGCTTTAGAAAAATATGAAGATGCAAGACTAACCCTTGCGATGCTGACCAAACAAGCTGAAAAACATGGACTGCTAACCGATACCAACCGCAACCTAATCGTTGAATCGATATTGCACGTCAAGACCGCAAACGAAACCATCGCCGCAGAAAAGCTTAAACAGGCTCTTACCATGACTAACCAAACCGGCGTCGTGGGCAACTTCATTATTGATGGCGCTAGCATTGGCAAACTATTAGACAAATTAGTAAATAAAGGCCAACTAGGCGATCTTGAACGTCACCGTGCACTGCAATTACTCAAAGAAATCGGCAACAAACAACGCAGCCGCGCCGTACACTTCGACGAAGAGTTCGTAAATCAACTGGTAAACCACCCCAATATTCCAGAACTAATCCGTACCAGTCCCCTCACCCAGCGTGAATGGCAGGTACTAAACTTGATTTACTCAGGCTTTAGTAACGAGCAAATTGCTCAAGAACTAGACGTTGCCGGTACAACTATCAAAACTCATATAAGAAATTTGTATCAAAAGTTAAACATAGCCAACCGAAAAGAGGCCATCCAAACCGCTGAAAACCTATTGAGATTGATGGGATACTAAGCAAATTTAGGGTGGTGAGCGGGAAATATATGCTCATCACCTTTAGTCAAAATTACTTGTTATAGAACCTAATAGATACCAACAGCGTAACGCTACGCAGTGAAATGCCCCGACATACCTAAGCTTAAGGCTTGATAAACTCCAAATACTTGCTTGCCATGAATTTAAAGATCTCAGATTTAAAGCTTGCTATACACAAATACTACAAAGCAATAAAATAGAAAGCAGTTAGCCAAACGAGACCCCAACAATCAATAACTTAAATAATAAAATGAAGTTGCTACCACGCTAAAACTTTGCCAAACTTTAGAAAGTTGTGAGCGGAGCGACACTATTGATATAGTGTGCTAAAATCGCCGCCTCATTTAGGTAAACCCAACTCTCAAGCAAGGTTAAATGAAAAGATTATCTGCAAACTCTATTATTGCTCATAGTATCGGGATGGCAATTACCGCAATATATTTGTTCGCCACGTCTCCATATCATTCATCTTATCTGCCTATCACAGTAGAGAACAGTATCATCGCATGCTTGGTTGCATATGTGATTAGTGCTAGCATTCTACCGAGAATCAGTCGCTATCTGCTGGTTGAACGCAAATATTATATACTGCCAGTCATGGCCACGATCTACGCCATAATCCTTGCCATTATACTACTGTCACGTATTGAGTACTCACGCCCAGTGATCCTACATGGATTCTTTGTAACCTTCATCGTTTTCTATGCAATGGGAATTCTATTAAAAGAGCGTAGAAAGCTTCGATTAGCCGCAATCAATAACTTCGATTTTTCAGAGCTTGATACCAACAAAAATGTTTGCTTAACCGAAATCAAAGACCTAAATGTACTACCAAAATCCTACAATGGATTAGTGGTAAATCTGCATAAAGAGCTGACCACGAAAGAGTCCAAGTTCGTCGCGGATTGTAGTATCAATGACATTCCAGTGTTCCATTCAGAGAGCATTCGAGAAATGGTTGAAGGTAAGGTACAGACATCTCATCTGTCCGAAAATAGTATCGGTACTTTGCAACCAAACCCAATCTATCGCAGCGTAAAGCGCGTTTGGGAATCACTACTGATCATTGCCACCTTCCCTATCACATTGCCAATAATGGCGATCACCGCAATTATAATTAAGCTGGAAAATCCCGGCCCAGCAATGTTTATTCAAGAGCGCATCGGCCAAGCAGGAAAACCGTTCCGAATCTATAAATTTAGAAGTATGACAGTACGCCCGGAAAACGCAGAATCTAAATTTGCGACAGAGGAGCAAGCGCGAGTCACACGAACTGGTAAAGTTATACGTAAAGTTCGTATTGATGAACTACCGCAATTCTTCAACGTATTAAAAGGCGAAATGTCACTAATAGGCCCTCGCCCAGAACAAGAAACCTTTGTAAAACAGTTTGAAGAAGAAATTCCATTCTATGGCTACCGCCATATGGTGAAACCTGGTATTACTGGCTGGGCTCAAACTGTACAAGGCTATGCCGATGACACCGAATCAACAACTGAAAAGTTAGCCCACGATCTTTATTACATTAAACATTTTTCGTTTTGGCTTGATATGAATATTGTATTAAAGACTATTAGAACGATGCTGACTGGATTTGGGGCTAAGTGATGAGTGACAAAGTATCAATAATTATGCCCGCATATAATGCGTCTCAGACAATTTCTAAAAGTATCCAATCCGTAATACAGCAGACTTATGTGAATTGGGAACTCATTATCGTCAACGATAGATCCACTGACAACACTACCAAAATAATTGAATCGCATGCAAATAATGACGGTCGTATTAGGTTATTTAATAACACTAATGAGAAGGGAGTTGTGGGTGCAAGAAATAAAGCTATTGAGTTGGCAAAAGGTACATATATAGCTTTTCTAGATAGTGATGATTACTGGGAACCAGAGAAGTTAAACATACAAATCGATCTTTTACTACGCTCGGAGAATGTACATGCGTCACACTCGAGTTACCGACGCGTTAACCAAGACTACATATTCCTTAGTGAAGTCGCATGCAAACCGCTAGTGACGTATAAGGATATGCTAAAATACAACAATATTGGCAATTTGACCGGTATTTATAATTGCAAAGCGATTGGAAAAATCTATCAAAAAAACATTGGCCACGAAGATTTCGAAATGTGGCTCAATATTTTAAAGCTGACAGATTCTATCGGTTCAAAAGAGTGCCTTGCTAATTACTATTGTAGTGCCAATTCTTTATCTTCAAATAAAATAAAGTCTGCTAAATGGCATCTTGATATATTAAGATCCGAACTGTCTGGGAGAAGTAACATTTATATCTATTGGAACTTCCTTCATTACATTATCGTGAATATATTTAAACGACTAATTTAAATAATGGAGTATTTAGATTCGCTCCTTAATAAGGACAATCATTCTTAACCTTTACTTGAAAGGCAATCCTTCATGCTTAAGATAGTAATACACAGTGCCGTTGTTGATCAAATCACCTTGAAGAACAACGATTACTTATACAACTAGCCGTTAGTTTCTGACGGGTATTCCTAGTCCCATGACTTTGTTTATAGCCTTGACGTTCGCCATGATTTCACCCACTTGAGCGTTGTAATATCTCAAACTCAACTTACCGCTTGTTAGTCCCTTGTATCGGAACATTGCGGTCTCAGATATTGAACGATAGTGATATCCAGACTCGGCTTTCCACTCCGCTATTGTCCCATTTTTCAGAGTCTCGTGGCAACTTTTTGTGTCATAAGCTCCATCGGTAGATACGGTTGTGATCTTTATGCGTTCTGGATTGAGCAACGTCGGTAGCACTTCACTATCGCCAACATTTACAAGGCTGACTTCCGCACTAATAGCTTCGTGAGTATCACATCTACAACTAAGTGCAACTTACGCCATGTTCTGCGTTTTTCTGCACCATGCTTTTTTACTTTCCACTCACCTTCACCAAAAACTTTAAGCGCAGTGGAATCAATCGCTATATGGCGAATAGCGCCTCTAGATTTATTGCGATATTTGACCTTACCGTCTTCGAGCGTTTACTAATACAGGTTCAGTCAGGAGAGGTCAGAGGAACATCCATTAGCTCAAAGATAGAGTCGATAAAGCCTTGAAGAACACGTAATGACAGAGAGAATATACCCTTCATCATCAGGGCAGTTTCAATCGCTGTATCAGAGTACTGGAAGCCTCTACCATGCTTACCGTGATGGGTTTTGCATCACCATGCATCTACGTCTGAATCATCTATCCAGAACGTAACAGGACCATGTTAGCGCAAAGCCTTATTGTAGTCCGCCCAGTTAGTTATTTTCTTTTTCGCTTTACCTATGTCACCACCGCTTTAACCATCACAAACGATCAGATCGCAGGACTTGGAAAAGGTTCAATTTATTTAGGCAACAACGCCACAACTAACTGGAAACAATATAACCAAGCCCTAATCAATCGTGGTTCACTGACATTCTGGATTGATGAAGAAACGATTCAACAGTGGAAGCAACTCAAGCAAGGTAAACGAGGTCGACCTCGATTGTTTAGTGACTTAGCCATTACGACCGCCCTCATGGTTAAACGAGTATTTGCGATGCCGTTGAGAGCGTTACAAGGATTCATCGATTCTGTTTTCAAACTCGCTCAACTCCCGTTGTCATGTCCTCATTATTCATGCATCAGTAAACGAGCCAAAACGGTTAATGTGTCATTCAAGACAAAGACCCAAGGCGCTATACAGCATTTAGCTATTGATGCAACAGGGCTGAAGGTCTACGGTGAAGGTGAGTGGAAAGTAAAAAAACATGGTACTGACAGGAAGCGTAGGGTTTGGCGTAAGCTCCATTTAGCAGTAGACACTAGCACTCATGAAATCATTGCGGCTGAGTTAAGTTTATCGAATGTCACTGACGGTGAAGTTCTTCCTAATTTACTGAATCAAACTCGTCGTAGAATCAATGAGATATCTGGTGATGGAGCTTACGACACAAGACAATGCTACGAAGCCATACGTATTAAACAAGCTGTTCCACTTATTCCACCGAGAGAAGGTGCTGCTTTTTGGGTGCGAGGTCACCCTCGTAATCTGGCGGTAGCTTGCCAGAAATTATACGGCTCAAATAAATATTGGAAAAAGAAGTACGGTTACCATAAACGGTCACTTTCAGAGACGGCCATGTTCCGTGTAAAGACACTATTTGGTGGGCGATTAAGTTTAAGAAACTATAATGCTCAGGTTGGTGAAACCTACGCCATGATTAAAGCGTTGAATAAGCTCACAGGGTTAGGTATGCCTAAAACGATAGAAATAGCCTAATAATCACCCATACTGGCCGTTTCTATCTGAGATCCAATTAGGAAACAAAGCCGTTAGTTGTTCTGTAGCGAGGCTTTGGCATTGATCTAAGTATGTGAGTGAACTTAGATGATCTGATCGTAGCTTTAAGCATTAGTTCCCTGATTTAGGAAACAAAGCCATCTTTCTCTTTAATTCGCGCTATAAGATAAGCGTCCATACCTACGTATTTTGAAGGCCACTTATAGAATATCGCGCTACACATACCGTACTCTCGCTAAAAGTTCAGGGATAAATGCTTCTGCTTGTTATAAGTTCAATTAGATCTGGCTGTTCATGTATCACAATTTTTCACGTTGAATCTCCTATAATAATCATAGGAGAATATTCTACGTTTAACTGAGTTTATTTCTCTGGGATATTACTCCATCAGTTTCATTAAATTTAATATTAGCATTTTTTATATCACGATGCCTATTCTGATTAAGGTATAATATAATCTCAATTATAAACGCAACACTCAATATAGAATTTACTGATATGGTATTCTCAAAAAAACATATAAATAGCAAACTATACGAAAATTTTAACAACTGCGCTCCTTTACACGATCTTAACAATCGAACCAAAGTATACATAATAGCGGTATAACCAATAATACCATACCCCAAAATAAAATTAAAATACGCTACATCTACTTTAGTAAAAGAACCACCGCCAATTAAGAACTGTAAGAGGTTATAATCTTTTATTTCTTTGAAAAACCCTGCAACACGTCCATTTAAAAATCTATCTAAATATAACACCAAATCTGAGCTGATATTATAATATAGTGATACTGCTATCAGAACAGGTATAAATAGAATAGCATATAATGCTATATCTACCTTTTTAAATTTATCATAAAAAATTGAAATAATGATACTAACTAACCAAGCCAGAATATATGTTCTCGAACCCAATAATAATGAAAGTGGTAAAAATGCTATAGAATACAAAGCAAACAACATCCACCTTTTATAAAATAACAAAGTAATAGCAAAGGTACATATTAACATTGATATAACGTTAGGGTTATTAAACCCTAACGACAACTTTATGGGAAAATAATGTGTAGTTGGCATGATAAATACATCATTTTCTAAGGCACCATTAAGTGCAAAATAAACTATTATAATAAACGTTACTAATATGATAAATGAAGTTATATCTAAAGCCTTTTCCAACCCATTATTTAGTAAATTAGTTAAAGAAAATGAAAACAATATTAATAAAGCCACATCAACATAAAAGTAATTCCTAGACAATAGTGCATATAATAATGTCAGCATAAAAAAGCTCACTATATATAATAAACTTTTTTTAAATACTAAAAGGGTTATTGCTCCTGACAATAATATAGTAATAAAAATATCAATATATCTTAGACCAACTAAGACATCTTTATATTCGTCAAAACTCACTACATAACTGTATATATTGGAAACATAAAGTATAGTAATAACAATAATAACTGTTATAAATTTAACATTTACTTTAATATTTTTTCTAACCATATTTTCTTTATATTGCCTTTAGAATACTGCTTGGAAGTTAATATGCCAACTTCAGATATGTTTGATATTTGTTCTTGATCATTTATTAATTTAGTAAGTTTGTATGCCATCTCTGGTATAGATTCTTTATTAACCAAAATACCATTTATATTATCTTCAATTATTTCAGATGGTCCTGTCGGACAATCAAATGATACGACAGCGCATCCCGCGCTTTGGGCTTCGACAATGACTAATCCAAAACCTTCGAATCGAGAAGATAACACAAATATCTTGGAATTATTATAATGCTCAAAAACGCTTGACGATTTTCCAGCAAAGATAACTCTCCCTTCTAATTCAAGTTCTTTGACCAAATCCAATAACTCATTTAATGCGCTGCCATCACCCACTAACTTTAGATTCCATTCCGGAAATTTTTTTGCAATCAAAGAATATGATTTTATAAGAATATCAAACCCTTTTTGACTCTCTAGTCTTCCCACTCCGAGAATCACATTCTCTTTGTCCTCTATCTGTTTAACTTCACCTTCAAGCAATGATACAGGATTTATCACTTTAACAGCATTGCAAAATTTTTCATATTTGGTTTTATCTTCATCTGTCAATGCTAATACTTTATCAGCGAACGGGTACAGTGTTCTTCTAAGAGTTTTCCATAAAAAACTAGGTAGATCAAAATGAATATGTTCGTAACAAATTACTTTTTTATTCAAAAATATGGTTGATAGTAGAGTCAAACAATTAGTAGAAGTCCAGTTTGATATAACAAAGTCTGGATTGGATGCCTTTACTACCTGTCTTATTTTCCAAATCAACATCAAATTACTTGGCATTAAATAGTCTATTCCACTTAATTTTGTATCATCCTTTTCAAAATTAAGGCTATACCTCTTTACTGACTCAGGTACTTTAAAAAAATCTTCTTCACTCTTCCTCACCGTAAGTAATTCGCATTCTATATCTGGCTCAATAGCAAATGTTTCTAAAAGAGAGTGTACTACTTTGTCAGTGCCACCACAGTGCATGGCATGATTCACAAACAACAGTTTCATTCAAGTTCCCTAATAATATGTTTAGCTAATTCAGCTATTCCCTGAGAAGTATTTTTATCTCTAAGATCTAGGGTAAAGTGAAAACAGCACCTGCGATAAGCTGCTATATACAACCTATTATATTCAGTAAAATCAGATAAATTAGGCAATGAGTCTAACTTTTTTCTTATATCGTGATGACTTGTAACCTTTACTACTAAAGGATGATCTTCATAAAAAACACTTCCAAATAACAATACAGGAATATTCAATAATACTGATTCATAACCAACCGTACTTGTCAGCGTTACAATAGCTTGACACTTTGGGATTAATTCTTTTACATTTAACTCTGGTTTTAGAAGCATGACATTTGGTAGTGAGCTAACCTTTCGATAAAAATCATAATCTTCAAATCCGGTTGCAGAGATATGATCTTTGACTAATAGGACCTCTCCTTCACGCAAACTAAATGCTGTATTTTTGATCACTTCGAATTCATTATCAAATTTAGCGAGTAGTGACGTAGACGATTCAGGATGATAATGCATTGGGTACAGGTAATAATTAGTATTATCATTAAAAATGACGCTATCTTGATAAAATTTTTGAATACGCTTTCTATTAAAATATCGTTTTATATCACGCAAACGATAAAGTAGAGATGATTTGATAGGTATGCCCGTTTGATAACCGGCACTATACAGGTATTTAAAATGAACGTTTAAACTATGCATAGATGGCATTGGTTTATTAAATAGTGCCTTAAACGAAAAATTTGACAGTCCGTTAAATTTCATATAATCGGGTTGAACCGTCGATATATTCTCAATATATTCTTTAGCATATGTCAGTTCTTCATCAGAAAATTCATTCTCTTTAATATAATTCTCAATATCATATTTTATTTCATGACCAAACTGTGAAAAGTAAACCATATTAGGGAGACGTGAAGATGTTAGCCCTATATATTGAATATCTAACCTGTTGCATACCTCATAAGCTATATTAGCAAACCCATTAGATATATTTTCATAAAATACACAATCAGGAGAGAATTCATCAAATAGTTCACTAAAGAATGCGTATGTGTTTTTTATATGATTAATTGCATTGGCACCTGAAAATTCATTTGAAAATCCATAATAAAGCCCACGGTCATAATCTGGATGCATCATCCAAGAAGAAAACTCATTAGGCAAAGATACACTATCTAGTTTACTTTTAGATATATCGGGGCATACAACAACATTCATTCTATCATTTGAGAAATATAACTCTTTGGAAAACTCATTCTGAACAGCATAAATAATATCACAACCACTATTCGATAGTTCATCACCAAGTTTAATATAGTACTTTGCAAATGCTGAAGTATTAATCAATATTACAATTTTCACCACACCACCTGTATTTTAGTTAACGTATATATTTTAGCCATAAATGTAATAACAGTCGATGATAAAAGTGACAACATCAAAACATCAATAGCTGGCAAATCTAATAATTGCCCAGAAACAATAAATAAAACGAATAATGCCAAATTTAAAATATTAATCTTCATTATCTTCTTATCCACTTCAAAGGCATATAATACATAATGACATAAAGTAGAAAAAACAACCAACACATTGAACGCGGATAACATCCAGAAATAGTGAGATTGTTCTAAGTACTCTTCCTTTCCAATTAAATCTAATAGTTCCTTCATGAATATCATTAAACCTATAATATAAGCACTACAAATTATGACTGCCTGAAGGATTGTTATTTTAATTTCTCTGCCAAACTCAATACGATTACTTTCATTTAATAATTTTATTAGCTTTGGATAAAAAAACTGAAATATAGCTGAATCACAGAATGCTAGCAATACCCCTGCAAAACTGGAATAAAACACATAAATACCTAAATCATGTATATTACCAAATTTATCTAAATATAATTTATCAAGTATAAAAATACTTCGGATTGCTAATGTACCGATAAAAAACAGTAAACTTGTTTTTATAGCTTTAAGCAACCAATGAATATCTAAGTTAAAGCTAAAGTGTAATGTTTCATTCCGCCTAACTTTAGTTAATAGAACATATATTACTGAAAATGATACAGCTAGAAAACTAAATATAAGCCATATAAGTAAAATTTGTTTTAAATCTAACTTTATTGTAGAAAAGAAATATACAGCAGCTACAACATAACACCACAGTGCAGATCTAATAAATAATTGAACACTGGCCACTAACTGAAACTGTTTTGCAATCAATACCCTGCCCAGTTCTTGATTATAATACTCTATTAAAATTAGAGTTATAATTAAGGGGTATACTCCTGACAAAGTAGAGTTGAATATAATGAAAAATGTTGTTATAGCCACACCAACCAAAGACAATATAAATATTGAAGATATATGTTTTTCAAGTGCACTATTATCACTTTTCTGTTTTATGATCTCTCTAGTGCTATAGGTGTATAGATCTAAACCTGTGAAATACATAAAATATATCGATATTCCTTGAATAAGACCATACACACCAAGCTCATATACAGTGAGCATTCGTGCAAGAACTATCATTAATAAAAATTTGGATAGCAATATAAGAACTCGAATTCCCATATTTATTATTCTTGGATTTAAACACAGTCGAATAATATTCATAGAATAATACTACTTATAGCAATTTTTCTTTTAAAAGTGGCGTCCCAATACTCATATCAATCTTTGCTATTGAACCAACTACTTCATCGTAATATTTGGGTGCTAAACCAAACCCAGGTCGAATACTCCGAACATGCTCATCAGTTAACACTTCACCAGCTTTAATATCTTTAACAATATATAATGAACGTCTAAATTTAACATTCCCTTTCTCTGCGTCAGTACGTTCGTAATTCACTTTCCCTAAAGATTGCCAAGCTGTATTTGTATCATCACAGAGTTGTTTCAACTCTTTAGGCTCAAGTGAGAAACTATCATCAGCACCACCACCATTGCGATCTAGCGTTACATGCTTTTCAATAAGGCAAGCTCCTAGTGCTATTGATGTCACTGCGGTAGCATTATCAATCGTATGGTCTGATAAACCAGATAGCACGCCAAAGCGTTGCTGCATATCAGAAATTGTGCGCAGGTTATATTGGTCGGCTGGGGCTGGATAGCCGCTCACACAATGCAAGACAACTAGTTCCTGACAACCATTGTTCTTTGCAACATCAATCGCTTCCTGTATCTCAACATCATTGGCCATCCCAGTCGACATAATCATTGGCTTACCTGTTTGAGCCACTCTTGCTATTAAAGGGTGGTCGACAAGCTCAAATGAGGCAATTTTATATGCTGGTGTATTGAGTTCTTCCAGTAAATCCACTGCTGTGAAATCAAATGGTGAACTAAATATCGTTATACCTAGTTCTTTTGCTTTCGCAAATAAAGGCTTATGCCACTCCCATGGCATATGGGCACCTTTATATAATTCATATAGTGTTTGCCCATCCCATAACCCGCCATGTATTTGGAATTCTTCATTATCACAATCAATAGTTATCGTATCATGGGTATAGGTTTGTAATTTAATTGCATCAGCACCAGCTTTCTTTGCTTCTTCCATAATCGCAAAAGCACGGTTGATATCACCATTATGATTTGCTGATAACTCTGCAATAATATACGGGGAAAAATCTTTGCCTATTTTACGGCCATCAATGGTTATATAAGGATTCATATTAATCTCTATTAATAGGGTAACGGATAAACTTTTCTGAGGAAATACGTTGGTAACCAGCCCGTTCAAACAAAGCTTGAGAAGCGGTATTCTCTTTTAGCACCCTAGCATGAAGGGTAATGTCTGAATGAACTGTATCAGAAAGCTGTAAAATTCTAGTTGCTACTCCCCGCCTATGGCAATCTGGAGCTACAAAAATAGATATGAGATAGCTGTTTGGTGACATTCGATCTAAACGATAAACGCCTAGAGGCTTGCCCCCTAACCCTTCTTTAACAATGTAAAACATGTCACCAGGGTTATCTAGTTTAAGGCTCATCCATTTAACATGTTCATCCCAAGAAGGTATTTGCTTGTTCAAAGCAAACCTTCGAGTGCTCGGATGACATTGCCAATCGTAAACCAAAGAAATATCTGCTGTAGTAGCCTTTTCAAGATGAAGCGACTGAGACGAACCACAGACTCCATTGATTGCTGCTACAGCAATTTTGACACCGCGTCCATCACACAAATTAAAACTTTTCGAACGATATACTGACCAGTTTTCAACCAACTTAACATACGCTTCTGGCAACTCTTCTTCTAGGTTCAGTAATGAAACACGAATCGCTGCATTATATGCTTCTAGCTTTGTACAGATTTCGTTCTGATTTGGCGCTAAAGGAATGACAATGCTCGGAAGCCCAAGTGCGGCTCTTTCCCATGTTGTACTGCCCGGAGCGCCAATCGCAATATCGTGCAATAGCATTAATTGAGACATATCTTGAACGAAATCAATATGAGTGAGATTTTCATACTTAGCACAAAACGCTATAACTTTATAATAATGCGGAGCTCTAGGACTTAATAGGACAGTAAAGTCAGCATCAACTCTTTGACTTAAGGATTCCAAAACTCTGAGTGTAGCGTTAGGAGCGTCAATGCCCCCCATAGAAACTAAAACCTTAGGTCTAACTAAATAGCTCGTTTTTTCTAAAGCTTTTTCTCTTACATGAGAAAAATGAGGTGATATTAAACTGTATTGACTACCCGCTAATACCGCTCTATCGCCTGAATACTCTGAGCTATCACGACCTAAAGTTTGATCGATAATCAAATCAGAATCGTGTATGCGTTTCAAATCATCTATTGCAACAATCTTACATTGGTAGTGATGCCGTACAATAGTTTGCCACTCACAACCAATAGCGTAATGATCGGTCACAACAACATCAGCATTCTCAATCAATTGGATAAAGTTGTGTGCGTCAACTTCTATTGGACGCTGTAACCAACCAAGATAGTCTTCATCACTTTTAGGCGGAGTCGACTTTCCCAATGAGGTCAGCGATATAACTTTAAAACCACGATTTTGAATAAAAGTGACCATGTCGCCTTCTTGGGGCAAGCATGCAAAACATACTCTATGTCCTTGCGCAGCCAATTCATCCGCTAAAACTAAGCAGCGCATCACATGACCGCTACCAATATATACCGAGGCATCAACTCGAAAAACAAAGTTCACAATTAGCCCTTCAACAATAGAGAATACAAAGCTTCTGCAAACTCCCAGTCCTCTGGAGTATCAATATCTTGCACTCGTTTTCTTGGAAGTAATACAACTTGTGAATGAGGTGCGAAAAAGCGCTTTTTCTCTAAGAAGGCTTCTTGAGTTCCCCAATAGAATTGACCCGCATCGTGATAAGCTTCTTGTAAGTCTTGAGACCTAGAGAGTTCATACTGCGGCTCAAACATTGACACCTCACCAAACTCAGAGAGTTGAATTGCACGCTGGATCGGAAAAGGAAAGCTTGTAGCACTGAATACGTACTCAGCTCCACTATCTAGTAATTTTTGCAAACCTCGTGCTAAATCATCACTGGTAACAAAAGGGGCGGTTGCGTACAAGCAACATACGTTGTCGACTGACAAGCCTTTGTCCACACACCAGGATACAGCATGTCCCATTACATCTTTCGTAGTAGCAAAGTCATCAGAAATATCTGTAGGTCTTATAAAAGGAACTTCAGCACCAAACTGCTTGGCGACTTCCGCTATCTCATGGTCATCTGTGGAAACCAACACCTTATCAAAACAGCCGGACTGAATCGCGGCTTCAATTGAATAGGCAATCATTGGCTTCCCATGAAACAACTTAATGTTCTTTCTTGGTATACGCTTACTGCCACCGCGCGCCGGTATAATCGCTATATTCATTTGCTATGCCTCGAGA
The DNA here is from genome assembly GCF_024346875.1 of Vibrio gallicus. Classification (NCBI taxonomy): domain Bacteria; kingdom Pseudomonadati; phylum Pseudomonadota; class Gammaproteobacteria; order Vibrionales; family Vibrionaceae; genus Vibrio; species Vibrio gallicus. Next base: position 154,945 of record NZ_AP024872.1, on the reverse strand, counting down.
ATACCAGATAAAACAGACACTACTGTATCTTGTTGCTTATCCGTCATAAGATGGAACATAGGTAATGAAATGGCTTCTTCGTAATAACGCTCTGACTCAGGAAAATCACCCAAAGAAAAACCTAACTTTTGATAATAAGGCTGCGTATGTACTGGAATATAATGAAGATTCACACCAACGCCATTTTCACGAAGTGCTTCAAATACCTGTTTATGTGACAACGAAATTTCATCAAGCTTCAAACGAATCACGTACAAATGTAGGCCCGAGTAAGTACTCTCCAATTGGTAAGGAAGAACAATCGGTAATTTAGTCAGTAATTCATTGTATCTTTTCGCTAAGCGATGCCTAGTTGATACAAATTCACTGAGCCTGGTCATTTGACTGACGCCTAGTGCTGCCTGCAGTTCTGTCATTCGATAATTGTAACCCAGCTCAATTTGCTGATAGTACCAACCACCGTGCGATTCACCTTCCATCTTGTCCGCATCACGAGTAATACCGTGGCTACGGTATAATTCCATCTTTTCTGCAAGAGTCTGATTGTTAGTTAGAGCAGCACCGCCTTCTGCGGTCGTAACAATCTTAACCGGATGAAAACTGAATACAGTAATATCTGAATACGCACAATTACCTATCGGGGCATTATGATATTCACCGCCAATCGCATGTGAAGCATCTTCAATGATGCTAAAACCATATTCTAGCGACAGTGCGTGAATCGCTTTCATATCGCAAGGTTGGCCACACAAATGCACCGGAACCACTACCTTAGGTAGTGTGCCGTTGGCTTTAGCTTGTTTTAGCTTGTTTTCGAGTTTTACCGGACACATATTGTAAGTACGGGGATCAATATCGACAAAGTCGACCTTTGCACCACAATACAATCCACAGTTTGCGGAGGCGACAAACGTAACCGGAGTGGTCCAAAGTCTTTCACCCTTACCCAAGCCTAATGCCATACACGCAATATGTAACGCTGAAGTGGCGCTATTTACGGCAACAGCATAACTAGCACCAGTATGCTGCATCAACGAAGCCTCAAATGCTGGAACTTGCGGTCCTTGCGTTAAGAAATCAGATTTCAAGACATCAATAACACCATCAATGTCTTGTTGCGTAATTTCTTGTTTTCCATATGGGATCATTTTGACGCTCACACTGTAAAGTTAGGGTCAACATGCTCTTTGATAAGATCGCGCAGACCTTCAACGGTTTCCCAATCAGTATTAGTGCCTGAATTATACTTGAAACCAAATGGGACTTTTTCAGCCTTATGGTGCGTCATATAATCTTCTTCACTATATGTAAACGACACTGATGGCAAAATAGCGTAATACTTACCTAAGTCAATAGTATTGAATGAGTCTGTATCTGTGATCATTTCCTCGTGCAATTTTTCACCAGGGCGAATACCTACAACTTTAGTAGGAACTCCTGGAGCAATAGCTTCTGCAATATCCATGATTTTATATGATGGGATTTTTGGAATAAATATCTCACCGCCAAGATGGTTATCCAACGCATACATCACCATATTCACGCCATCTTGTAATGAAATATTAAAGCGCGTCATTTCTGCATGAGTAATTGGAAGTAAACCTTCTTCTCTCTTTTTCATGAAAAATGGAATTACTGAACCACGAGATCCCATAACATTACCGTAACGTACTACGCTAAATCGAATATCTTTTGAGCCTTTGATGTTATTTGCTGCGGTAAACAACTTATCGGAGGTCAATTTGGTCGCACCATAAAGATTAATAGGAGCACACGCCTTATCAGTAGATAACGCAACAACATCTTTCACACCACACTGAAGTGCTGCTTGAATCACGTTTTCTGCGCCATCAACGTTGGTACGGATACATTCAGTAGGGTTGTACTCAGCAGTGTCGACTTGTTTGATCGCTGCAGCATGAATGATCACGTCAACGCCTTCACAAGCTTGAATCATACGCGCTTGATCGCGAACATCACCGATAAAAAAGCGTAATTGTGGAAAATCTTTCGCTGGGTAGTTTTGTTTGATTTCAAACTGCTTAAGCTCATCGCGAGAATAGATAATGATTTTCTTTACGTCCTGATAGCGCTCTAAGATAGTTTTAATGAACTGCTTACCAAACGAGCCTGTACCACCAGTTATTAGTACAGCTTTATTATTCAACATGCTTTTTCCCATTATGTTTAGTATGGCCTAGAAACTAACATCGCTAGTTATGATGAGTTCTTGACCTTTTAGATTTCATTTGCACTCTCATATGATGAAACCGAGAGCAATTACCTATCAAATACTGTCTTTACAAAGACTTCTCTAGACTAACTAATAAAGACCATAATTCATAAAGTGTACTATAGACAACCACAATAGGATAGTAGCGCCTAGTAGACCGATTATAAATTAGCCTTACTTCCATAGAATCAACAGTTAAGGTAGCAAATAGTGCACTCAACACCATAGATACAACTTAGATATGACTAAATGATCACACTACATTTCAAACAAGATACCAATGCTCATACCTTTTTCAACGTGATTTGTACTTACTTCCTGCTATTCATCAGCTCAACCACCTAAGAAAACATAACTGGTATGCACCAATCGTCCCCCTCCTAAAACACAAAAACCCTAAACAGCTAAATACCGTCTAGGGTTTCATCTACAAATCAATCATGTTCAACTCAAAGGTATGTACTCGGGTATCCTCAGCTTATTTCCTGAGCCAGCTCACCCTCACCTTCCAAACGCTTCCATTTCCTAACAATCTTAGCCATCTTAAATGAATGCGTCATCCAATAGGTATGGAACAAGAAACAAGCGACTATGGTGTAGAACATGATGTACTCAGGAATGTCTAGATATTCACCCAGTAAGCCTATGCTTGAGTAAAAAACCTGCACTAAACAAATCACCACTAATGCCTCTCTTGGCGTAAATCCAATGCGCTGCATGATGTGGTGGAAGTGCTCACGATCGGGGTGGAATGGAGAGTGGCCTTTACGAACTCGGCGGATCATGATTGCCATCATGTCGATAAGCGGCACAGCTATCAGCCACAAAGCGGTTACCGGGCGGATCACGTAGTGTCCGTGTGCTGGTTGCGTACCACCAATCAAGATCCAAATAACGGTAAAGCCAATCATCATGCTACCCGCATCGCCCATAAAGACTTTTCGCACTTTACCAAAGTAGCCTAGATTAAATAACACAAACGGCAGCAATATGACGACGAACACGCAGCTTAGATACGCCAGATGAGGTGAACCGTGGGCATAAAAGACTACCCCAAGTGAAGCCAGAACCACCATGGTTAAACCGCCCAGCAATCCATCAATGCCATCCACCATATTAAAGGCGTTAATTGCACCAATCACTGCAAACAGCGTGACAACCGTATCTACAATATCTGGAAATGCCCATACGCCAAAGCCTAGCGCATTCCCTATATGGGTCAGCTTGAAACCGGTATAGTGGATCATAACAAGGGTTAATACCGCTTGTACTCCCATACGGAGCTTGTAGCTGATATCAAAGCGGTCATCGACAGCCCCAATTATGACTAAGGTTGAGATACAACAAGCAAACAGTCCTGGAAACAAAAATTCATTCGCATTGACGTAAAGGAAGAACAGCAAAGTAATGCAAATGGAAATGCCACCAACCAACGGCACACTGCCTTGGTGTAGTTTGCGAGCGTTAGGTTTATCTACGAGCCCTATCGCGTACCCTACTTTACGCATACAGTACAGCACTGCAAGCGACAGAAAAAAGAACATCGATAGCTCGACAAGAGTGTCAAAGTAATTCATGAAATTGAAAATCCGTGCTTCTAAAAACGACAATAAATAATTATTACTACCCTTGTTTACGTCATACCCAACCAATCATCCATAACCAAAAATCGAAGATGCAAACTTGATTTAGGGTTAACCGCTCAACCTTTTTTTATTTATAGGTTTGGCTCCTAGAAGCGAGTTAACCATCACACTCAATGCAAGAATAAATATACGCTCACTGTGCATAAAGAGTTATTGACGCAAACTCTGCGCTTACTTTGCACCAATAGCGTCAGTCATTCTGTGACCAATATCATCAAACACACATTCACCTCGGCTATTTGTCATACAAATGTATCATAACCACCAGAAATATCTTTAGTGAAATATTCATCACCCATCATCAATAGTGCCGATGCAATTTAAGGTTTGCGTATTTTACGATAGCTGATAGCACATTCAATTTTGTTCAGGCAACAAAAAAACGTCTCTAAGGACGCTTTTGAGAACGAATAAGTATTTATCTACCCGACTTTTTTATAGATACGCGTAGGTCTCCCAACACTACCATAGGAGACACTCGCTTCAAGAAACCCAAGGTTCACTGCATATTCAAGGTAACGCCGAGCAGTTGTTTTACTCACTCCAACTAAACCACTAACTGAATCTGAGGTATGCTGAGCTTCTGAGCCGAACGCTTCTATCACTCGTTGCAGGGTTAATTGGTCAATATTCTTAGGCAACTCATCAACGACTTTACTGTCACGGCGTACCCCATAGGCACGATTCACCTCAGACTGCTTTAACTCTGTCTTACCGTGTATGGTGCGATAGTAATCTCGGAAACGATTCAATACATCATTAAATGAAATAAGCGCCAGCGGTTTTATCAAATAATCAAAAGCGCTCAACCTAATTCCCGAGGTCACGGTCTGCGCATCCGAGGTGGCTGTTAGCAAGATAACATCCACATCAGGAGCAGAGCCAGTTCTCAGCCGTCTTAGCCACTCTATGCCACTGCCATCGGGCAGGTAGTTGTCTAAGATAATCAGGTGAGGCTGCATGGTGTTTTGCAAAAACTTAGCATCCGCTAGCGTTGATGCTATCCCCACCACCTCATAGTAAGGATTCTGCCCTATATAGGCTGCGATCATTTCTGCCAACTCTAGCTTATCCTCAACCACCAGCGTTTTTATCTTATCTATCATCACTAATACCGATGCCATTATCGTATACCTCAATGACAATCTCTTTACCTACATCTGTGGCAAATAGCTCAATCTCTCCCTCTTTACGATGAGTTTTGGTTATCGCTTCATAGGCATTGTCTAACAGATTACCGAGGATAGTCGCCACTTCATCGGCAGTTAAAGGCGAGTTATTCAAACGTAAGCTAGAGCCTTCAACAATAGTAAGTTTATACCCAAGCTCGGATGAGCGATGTTTTTTGCTCAGAATAAGCGCCGCCACCATAGGGTGAAAATGGCCAGTAATCTGCGAAAGATCCTGCTGGAGTACGTTATTTTCCTTATGAATAAATTTTAGAGCCTGCTCATACATCTGCATCTCTAACATACCTGAAACCACAGCCATGTTATTCGCATACTCATGCGTTACCACCCGCATCGCATCGCGCTCTTTTGCCACCTGACGCACCATAAGCTGTAGCATAGCGGGGGTATTTCTTGGCCTGAAACTCACCACATAACCTACAATCTCTTGTTCATCGCGCATTATGGTGCGCGAGGCTAGTAGAGTTTCACCATTGATATTAACCGTGGTTTCACTGACCTCTTCTTCTGCTTGAGGTGTGAAAAGGTCACTCGGATAACAGTGCTCTGAAACATGGGTATCAAACAAGGACTCCCTCGGTTTTTCTATCCCAAGAATGTTGATGGCGCTCTTGTTAATCACCATGATCTTACCTGAAGTATCGACCGCAATGACCCCTTCAGCAACCGAATTCAAGATGCCGATACGTAGGCGAAATGCTTGCGCTGATGGCGGAAGCCTAGATTCTGGGCTCTAGGTTCTGCGAACTCCCGTCACCTTCAACTCCCGTCACCCCGGTAGTCTTTCAAGCCGGGGTCTTTAGGTACTCATATTTCACGTCAAAACAGCAACTATAATTAAACCCTGAGAGCCTACAGATCCCCGCCTACGCGGGGAAGACGATAACGGAAACCCAGAGCCTAGGTCCTAGGTCCTAGGGTAATCCCCCAAAAACAACAAAACCCCAGCAAGCCATAAGCCTCCTAGGGTTTAAATAATCTCCAACACCCAACCCAACTCCCGTCACCCCGGTAGTCTTTCAAGCCGGGGTCTTTAAGTACTCATATTTCACTTCAAAACAGCAACTATAATTAAGCCCTGAGGGTCTACAGATCCCCGCCTACGCGGGGAAGACGATAGCGGAAACCTAGGTTCTGGGCTCTAGGTTCTGCGAACTCCCGTCACCTTCAACTCCCGTCACCCCGGTAGTCTTTCAAGCCGGGGTCTTTGAGTACTCATATTTCACGTCAAAACAGCAACTATAATTAAGCCCTGAGAGCCTACAGATCCCCGCCTACGCGGGGAAGACGATGGCGGAAGCCTAGGTTCTGGGCTCTAGGTTCTGCGAACTCCCGTCACCTTCAACTCCCGTCACCCCGGTAGTCTTTCAAGCCGGGGTCTTTGAGTACTCATATTTCACGTCAAAACAGCAACTATAATTAAACCCTGAGAGCCTACAGATCCCCGCCTACGCGGGGAAGACGATGGCGGAAGCCTAGGTTCTGGGCTCTAGGTTCTGCGAACTCCCGTCACCTTCAACTCCCGTCACCCCGGTAATCTTTTAAGCCGGGGTCTTTAAGTACTCATATTTCACTTCAAAACAGCAACCATAATTAAGCCCTGAGAGCCTACAGATCCCCGCCTACGCGGGGAAGACGATAGCGGAAGCCTAGGTTCTGGGCTCTAGGTTCTGCGAACTCCCGTCACCTTCAACTCCCGTCACCCCAGTAGTCTTTTAAGCCGGGGTCTTTAAGTACTCATATTTCACTTCAAAACAGTAACTATAATTAAGCCCTGAGAGCCTACAGATCCCCGCCTACGCGGGGAAGACGATGGCGGAAACCCAGAGCCTAGGTCCTAGGGTAATCCCCCAAAAACAACAAAACCCCAGCAAGCCATAAGCCTCCTAGGGTTTAAATAATCTCCAACACCCAACCCAACTCCCGTCACCCCGGTAATCTTTTAAGCCGGGGTCTTTGGATACTCACTGCAATTGTTGCTAATCAATAAGGTATAGAAACAACAAAACCCTAGAAAGCCATAGACCTTCTAGGGTTTTCATCAACGATAATCACACCACTAAATCCACACCGTTATTCCGGTAGTCTTTTGAGCCAAAATCTGGTCGACTGCAGTCATCACACCACCAACTGCACGTGGCTAGATTCCCGCCTTTGCGAGAGTGACGGTTTTATCGGACAAGTGGTGGCATCCGTAAGACGATTGCGATACTCAAATCATACCCCACCGAATAACTAAACAAAACATTACCTATTAGGTAACATTTTGTTTAGCTACAAATCAAATACTCATATCAAAAGGGTTCGCGCTAGGTCTGTTTAGCACCTGCTGAGACAATGCCTTAATCTCAGATTGGACATACAGCCAATAATCAGGGTTATCCAGAGTGCGCTCTTTAATGGTGTTGGGTACAAATCGAGACATCTCCATATGGAAATCTTCTTTCACTTCCACTTCGGTGAGGAGCTTTTCTACTTGAGCAACTAACTGTTGCTCAAAGTCTGTATTCGGCTTGTTACGGGCTTCCAATTTCTTTGCGATCAGTTCGTGGGAGATCTTAGTCCCCTGCTGCTTGATCCAAACTAAGTCCCAGACATCGCGTGGTTTTATGCGCCTAGTACGATAGGCCAAAGCGATAAACTTATCCGCAAAGGTCTCCTCTAGTGATTGAACAGGAATTATTAAACCTTCTATTGGGGAAACGATACTGTAGTGATTGATTAGCGGGCGGTTCGTCGCATCGAATGACGGAATCGCACACACATCAATGTGCATCTTCTGACGTGGCAAATCTGGCCGACCTGATTCCTTCTCAATGCTGATTTTCCATGACGATGTATTCCCTTGAGATTCCCCAGTAGGCTTACTTACAAGAACATCAGTTTCGTATTTATTTTCAATGTACTTCTGGATCTCTTGCTCCAATCCATCGAAATTTGATGGTTTAAAATCATGGCCACCATTGAAATTCAAGTCTTCTGATAGCCGTGAGCTGTTATAGCAGAGTCTCAACGATGTTCCGCCAATGAACGTCAGAGTTTGCATTGCACCTTCTCTAACTAAGACATCCATGATGTCATGGTGCAGAATTTCCTTTTCAATAACAGACGTAACTTCAGCATACGCAGGATTTGCTTCAACTACCCGTTGAATGGCTTCTTTTAACATTAGTTCTCCAACATATGTAAATTACGTTTGGTTGCACGAAGATCTGAGATAGCTTGCTCGTTGCTCGCTCGGTACATCATAATTTCAGGGTCTAGGTAGATATTGGAGGCGATCTTATCGACTGGCCGTGAGGTATGTGTAAACTCTATAATGCCATAAGGGGTCTCAAACGTACCTGTACGTCCTTTAGTCATCATGGTCACTCTGCCCATAACAATTTGAGAAATCACACCTGTATGGCTTAGTTGGCTCTCTAAACTTATATAGTTTAAGACGCCTCTCCTGATCTTGTTAGCAACTTTATAAATGGCAGTCATAGGGTCAGGAGGCGTAAGTGTACTTTCGTATATGCCTGCGGCCAACCTCCGCACCATGCCCTTTTTGACGCAGTCAGTAAGGAGCTTACGCAAGGCGATATTATTTTGGGTGTTAAGGTAAAACGCAATTTCTGCGAGCGTTAGCACCCCTCCGCCTACCTTGGTGGAAGCCGCAAAAGCGGAAAGCAGTTGTTCTTTTTTAGATAGAGCCTTCATGTTCTACAATTTATTACCTATTGAGTAACAAATTGTAGAGCCCGTCATCTAATTAGTCAAATACCGGAACTTAAGAAACACCGTATTTATGCGCTCAGAAGCGCAAACCAAAGATATAAACGTAGAATGGGGGGCAGAACTAAAGTTCTTCCACCCAATCCTTATACGCTCTTACTTTTCCTAAACTAAGGGGAATCGATAAGATTAAAACAACAAAACCCTAGAAAGCCATAAGCCTTCTAGGGTTTTCATCATTACGTCATGCACTTAAGTCGATAGCTAATCACCAAAAACTCAAACGTCACCGTCCAAAACCTAACTCAGTGTCTTAGTTCGTACACTGCGTTATGCAGCCCAAAGGACCACCGAACCAAAGCAATGGTTTAAACACGCTCTTCAATAGGCACATCTTCCAGCTTCTTCCACTTTCTCACGATCTTCGCCATCTTAAACGAGTGAGTCATCCAATAAGTGTGGAACCGGAAACATCTACAACGGTGTAGAACAAAACCAAGGCTAAAGAGCATCAACGGTATGGTTATAATGATAAAATGCAAAACTGTTTAAATAACTGGTTCTCATTAATAAATAACCTCATCTAAGTAACGCAGATACGCGTTTCGTAGACGGATTGGGTTGCTTTCAAAGTAATTTGGGTTGAGCCTCGCTCTGTTAAAGTACTGCCTGTCGAGGTTGTGGTAATTATTCGCTGTTTTACCTAGTCCAGTGTTTAGCTGGTTATGGCTCTCGCCAACTCGAGTTTGTACGCTAAAGTTCCACTCACTAACACCGCGCACGGTAAGGTAGTCAGGTTTCATACCGCGCCAGAAGGTAAGAGGAATCGATAGATTCAAGGTGACAAATTGTTCGCTTTCACTGTTTAAATAAGAAGCGTCTAAGCGTGTGTCGCCAAGCCAATGACTAGAAGTGGCTTTCACCCCTTGGTCACCACCCCAAAACTCCCCCCCTTGCACCTGCATTTGCCAATTCCACTGCGCAACGGAGAGTCGATAATGAGCAAGAAGAGGGGTTCGATCTACAAGGTCAATGCTGTCTTTCGCGGTAAAATAGCCCGCCTCAAAACCTAGATTGTGCATACCGCTGGTGCTGTACCACTGGGTTTCATTTTGACCGCCATAGTAATCACTCTTGATTAGACCTGCGCTAAATAGCGTCATAGTGTTGGCTGGCAGTCGAAATGCTTGATGCAGTAAAGCGCGATCAATCTCATTTTCCAAAGCCTTAGGCTCCCAAAAACCGTCATCATAATCATCACTGTTGGCGATAGGTAAGATATGACGCACATCAACAGCAGCGCCTTTCCATAGTGGCGTGTAAACGTTGGTCCCTAACCCAATGGAGTAGTCAAAGAAGCCGTATTCGGTGGCGACGGCATAGTTCATCACTGGTGAGAAGATAATCTCAGTGTAACCAAAGCCGTCGTTGGCGGTTTCATAACGCCATTGCGTCTGATCCAATTTTGCAGTTAAGTCTTGATTAGAGAACTGTATCTGCTCACATTCCGCACCAGTTTTCAGGAAGTCGCGATAGCAATTCAACTCAGTATTGATTGATAGCATCGGGACTTTATTCTGAAGAAGCACTAACTCTACTTTTTGGGAGCTGTTTGAACCACGAGGTAAGTCAGCAAATAAACCTTCACCTGAGTTTGCAGAGACGATACCTAGGGCCACACCCGCGCCATCCATGGTGTTGTGCTGATAGCGTTTGCTTTCTAGTGCAATAACTAAGGTATCTAGGTTCACACCAACACGGATGTTCACGAACCCTTCTTGCTCTAGTTTACCGATAAGCTGGGTTAGGCTGCTGGCATCGCCTCTGGCGAGCTCAGTTTCAACCTGTGTTTGTGAACTAGGCTTAACATCAGAGTACTTATTGCGTGTGAAGGTATCACCGAAGAAGGGCACAGAGGCGCTCACGCCCCATAGGGTTTGGTCTTGATTTTCGTGGCCTGAGTAGAGCTGATATTGAGCCGCCAGTTGTGCCCCGTAAGGCAACATGTCTCGTGGCGTCATTAGTCGCACCGCAGCGTTAAATTCCTGAGCGTCATACTCGCCAGCCAATTGAACAAAATCAAATGGTTGCCACTCTGCTCCAGCAAAAGCGCCGTCTAAAACGCCTAAACTTAAATCAGAGTGACCATAGCCACCACTCAATCGAAGATTAAAAGCATCAATTTCAGTGTCCACTACTACAAAGTAGGCATCAAAGTAGCTTAGTGCACCACCGATATCTTGTGCTCCGAACGCCAAATTGAAACCAAGCCAGTCGTCAACAAATGGTACTTGAAATTTAGCCGAAGCCGATAAATCCCTTAAATCACACCCTTCAGTGTAACAATTTGAAGTATACTCTCCTGACGATTCAGAGATTCGACCACCTACCTCTATGCTCGGGAAAACTCCAGTAGAAAAGTACCAGTTATCAATTGCTTCAATACTTCCCCTGAAAGGTGCACCCTGACTGAATGAAAAGCTTCCTGTGCCGGTATTTAATACCTGAGCATTAGGGGTGAAGATCAGGCCACTAAAGCCCTGTTGAGATGGTAAGACATCCACGTTAGCGAACGACGTACCACTATAAAAAAGAATCGTACAGACGTACGCCCGTGGCGAAATGATTTTGTACACTAGAACATCCATATTCTATGATGTGTTGACATAAAACTACTATAACTATTTGATAATGTTATAACAACACACCACACACAAAAATCATTTGAGACATCCAAATTGGGCGTTCACGCACTGCAATCAGACACACTAAGTAAAAGAAAAAGTGCTACGCTTTCTAAAAGCGGTAGAAAATGAGTGGCGAGACTCCTCCATTTTGCACTTTTGGAAGCGCATGAGAAGTTGTTAAGTACATGGACTGACGTGAGAAGATGTGGACTTTGGGCATCGTATCATCCGTATTAGTCATAACTATGTGAATAGTGAACTAGGTATGGTGAAACGCCCAAATCCAAACGTAATCTCAAGATGTGCGATGCATTATTTGCAGTATTCTCACCTCTATAGGCAGAGCATGATCAGCCGACAGGCTCTGTCTTTACCAATACACTCGATATGCCCCTTGTTATCCACTGGGTTAGCAAACGCATTTGGTATCCTACACTCAAAAAAGCCGGGCTTTCCAAAAGGCGCGCGTACGAAACACGACATACGACGGCTGTACTGCACATTGCTGTCCATGAGAATCCTGCGTATATCTCGCAATTGCTCGGACACAACAACATGAGACTGCTGTTTGATATCTATGCGCCCTATGTGGCCAATGCTTCAGGCTCTGATGGACATGCCTTTGAGCAGATGATGGGGAAGCCATTGGTTTAACTGTTGATGTGTAAGCGCGCAATTAAGCAGTAAGGCCTTATTCAGCCTCATCGATTTCCAGCGCCCACGGCATAAGATCGGTCAGATCATCTTGTGGCGATCGCATCGGCAGCACTTTGAATAAGTGCACGAAGTAGTAATATGGATTGATGTTATTTGCACGACAAGTCATCACCAAGCTATACAAGTTAGCGCTCGCAGTCGCACCTTCAACTGATGTTGAGAACATCCAATTTTTTCGACCCGTTGTAAACGGACGGATATCTCGCTCTGTCACATTGTTATCAATGCTTATGTCACCATCTTCTAGATAAGTGAGCAACTTCGGCCATTGGTTAATCGTATAATTTATGGCGAGGCCGATTTGACTTTTCGGCAGTACTTTTCCTTGGCTTTCCAGCAACCACTTATGGAACGTGCCTAAGATGGGTTTCGATTTTCGTTGTCGTAGATGTTGCCGCTCGACAGTGCTCAAGCCTTTAGCTTCCTGTTCAATACCATAAAGCTTTGCGATAAAGCTGATGGCTTTCTCTATACGGCCCGATTTCTTCTTCGGTTGCGCTTTTTGTGCATCGGTAAATTTGCGTCTTACGTGTGCTAAGCACCCCGCTTGGCTAACATTATCGAGGCCGTTATAAGCTTGATAACCATCGGTGAGTAGGTAACCCGAGTAGCCACCAAGGAAGTCTTTAACACATTGCCCTGCACGACTTGGTTGATAGTCGTAAATGACCACAGGTTGTTTGGCGAACTCACCGCTACGATAAACCCACATATAAGATTTGCTTTGTGCTGAGCGCTCTTGCTCTCGCAACACTTGAACGGTCGTTTCATCCGCGCAGATGAGTTTTTCATTCAGTAAATGAGCTTTCATTGCTTCAACGATAACGGTCACTTTACTGCCCAGTTGAACACACCAGTTTGCAAGCGTGCCTCGGCTTAACTCGATATCTGAGCGCTTTAAGATTTCAACCTGGCGATAAAGCGGCAAGGCGTCAACATATTTGGCCGTAACTACCGCAGCGAATGCTTCAGGGCTGCCGATGCTTTTCGGGATCATGTTGGCAGGTCGAGGGGCGGTGACGATTTTGCTGCTGGTTTGTGTCTTTTCACACTGACGGCAGGCGTATTTCGTGCGCTCATGCCGCACGACGCTGACCTTCTGAGGGATGATTTTTAGCTCTTCCGAGACTTCAGTACCGCATGGATGTAGCGGTTCATTGCAGCATTCACAGTAAGGGGCATTGAGTGTGTGCTGATGAACTTCACGATCAAGCTCTACTGGTAATGGTTTTCGGCCTTTCTTGTGATGCTTTGGACTGGCTTTAGGTAAGGCATTTTGCTGCTCAGCTTCGTTAAACGTCCCTTTCGGGGCTTTTTCACTTTTAGCGGAGAAGCGCTTGGACTTACTTAAGTTAAGTTCCTCAAGAAGCAGCCGCATTTTATTCTCTAACTCAACCACTTCTTCTGATTGGGTATCAACTGTTTTTTTCAGTTCATAGTTCTCTTCCTGAAGCTTGAGTAGCATCGCTTTGAGTTGTTCTACATCATCAGGAAGTTCGGTCATTTTTTGGGGCTCGTCATCTGTCATTTCCCCTTAGTTTGACAGTGAAAAAGGATCGCTCAAGTCCAATGAGGTGATCAGTATCATCGCTCACACTTCTCGGCCATAAAGGGGCTGATGAGCCTTTGGGTTTTCAAGATTCAACCCAGATAATAGCCAGTTAAGCTGTTGAGTAGATATGTGGATATGGCCCGCGGCTGTAGGCTTTGGCCACTTAAAGCGGCCTTTTTCGAGTCGGCGATAGTAGAGCCAAAAGCCGTTAGTGTCCCAAAAGAGAATTTTGATTTTATCTCGGCCACGATTACAAAAGATGAACCACGCACTGCTCAATGGATCCATTTCTAGCACATCAGCGACAATGAGAGAGAGGCCGTCAATCGACTTTCTCATATCGGTAACCCCCGAGACGAGATAAACCGCGCCACTTGGGATCATTGCAGCGCCTTCAGCCAAGTTTGAATTTGAGAAAATGAAAGTGATGTCGGCAGCTCGGCGCGCACGCCATTAGGCAAATGTACAACGACCATTTCGCCACAAAAAGACGGTTGGCTATTAATGACCATTTGGTGCGCGACCTGTTCATTGTCAGTGTTCTTGAGCTTTTTTAGCCAATAGTGAAAAGTGGCGTAATTAATATCGTGCTTTTTACAAAAGTCTGGAATAGAAAGTCCACCTTCTTGCTGCTTGGAGATGATGGCCGTCCAATGTTGGTGCTTTTCTGATTGAGTCATAGTTCCTCCATTTGTTTGGGAAACTATGACAAAGGCTTGCTGATATTAGAATGTGGGGTTAATTGCGCGCTTACGTTGATGTTGAGCTTTTGCAGCTTGCAAGCCTCACTGCAATTGATGCGAATTGATGAGGTATAGAAACAACAAAACCCTAGAAAGCCATAAACCTTCTAGGGTTTTCATCATTACGTCATGCACTTAAGTCGATAGCTAATCACCAGAGATTCAAACGTCGCGGTCCAAAACCTAACTCAGTGTCTTAGCCCGAACACGACATTTACTGCCCAAAAGACCGCAAAACCAAAGCAATGGTTTAAACTCGCTCTTCAACAGGCACATCTTCCAACTTCTTCCACTTTCTCACGATCTTCGCCATCTGAAACGAGTGCGTCATCCAGTAAGTGTGGAACAGGAAGCAGCCTACAATGGTGTAGAACATGATGTATTCAGGTACTTGGAAGTATTCGCCTAATAGACCAATCGTTGAGTACAAGATTTGTACTGAACAAATCACAACCAATGCTTCACGTGGGGTAAAGCCAATGCGCTGCATGATGTGATGGAAGTGTTCACGATCTGGGTGAAATGGTGAATGCCCCTTACGAATACGACGGATCATAATGGCCATCATGTCGATAAGCGGCACTGCAATCAGCCATAGAGCCGTCACGGGTCTGATAACGTAAGTGTCGTCGGCCATTTGGGTTCCGCCAATCAATATCCAAATCACAGTGAAACCGATCATCATACTGCCCGCATCACCCATGAACACTTTTCTGACCTTGCCAAAATAGCCAAGGTTAAAGAGTACAAAGGGTATAGTTATAGTGATGAATACCATCGCAAAGTAAGTTGGCTCTTCTAAACCGTGCGCATAAAAGACAAGCCCTAGTGAAGCAAAAACCACAATGGTTAAACCGCCTAATAGGCCATCAATACCATCAACCATGTTGAACGCATTAATTGCGCCAATGACGGCAAATAACGTAACAATGGTATCGACAACTGGGGGGAAGTGCCAAGCACCGAACCCCAAGGCATTACCAATATGTGTCAACGTTAACCCAGTGTAATGAATCATTACCAACGTCAAAACTGCTTGTATGCCCATACGCAGTTTATAACTGATATCAAAGCGGTCGTCAGTTACACCAATCAATACCAGTATGGTTAAACACGAAGCAAACAATCCAGGATATTCCAAGTCTTCAGCATTCACGTACAAAAAGTACAATACGGTAATACAAATGGAAATACCGCCTACCAACGGCACACTGCCTTGGTGGAGCTTACGAGCATTGGGTTTATCCACGAGCCCTACCGCATACCCCACTTTACGCATGCAGTACAACACCGCAAGCGAGAGGAAGAAGAACATCGATAGCTCGATCAGATAGTCGAAAAATGACATGACGTTAAGCCTATTAGTAATGTAAATATAAAATCGTGAAGCTATGAAATAGGAATCTAGGAATCTAGGAATCTAGGAATCTAATTTATCGGTCTAGCCAACCAAAAGTAACTTCGAAAAATGACGTAATTAAAGAATGAGTCATTCTGGCAAACGCCAGAATCTTAGAGAGCACAGGTATCCCATCCCATACTGCCCAGAAAGGCTCCGCCTACTCTCAGCGAAACCCTTAAAATTGTTCATTGCCGGTTTCTGCAACCAGTTATCCCCGAAGTCCGAAACCGCCATCCCCGAGTCCAGAAACCAGCAAGCCGATAACCCAGGAACCAGTCACCCAGAGCCCAGGCACCGCCTTACTCGAAGTCTGAACCCCATAGTCCCCGAAGTCCGAACCCCGTCATCCCCGAGGCCTCTTATCGGGGATCTAACACAACCAAAACGAAACCAACTACAACTTCTCAGTCGAGTCCTTATCAATCTCAGCCTTGCTACCTTTCAAGTAAACATTCTTATAGCAGTAGTTCGTCGCTTCGATGTAACCATCCACACTGCCGCAGTCAAAACGCTTGCCTTTGAACTTGTACGCAATCACACAGCCGCTCTTCGCTTGCTTAAGCAGCGCATCAGTAATCTGAATTTCCCCACCTTTACCAGGCTCAGTCTCTTCCAAAATATCGAAGATATCAGGCGTAAGAATATAACGACCAATAATGGCAAGATTACTTGGCGCAGTGCCTTGCTCTGGTTTTTCAACCATGTCGGTAATGCGGATCAAATCATCACTTAGATGCTCACCAGCGATAACGCCGTATTTATGCGTTTCAGATTCAGGCACTTCTTCTACAGCCACAATAGAGCAGCGGAATTGACGGTACAGCGCAGCCATCTGAGCAAGCACGCCCTTGTCATCATTGATGCAAAGGTCATCAGCAAGCACTACAGCAAACGGGTTATCACCCACTAACTCTTTACCTGTTAATATTGCGTGCCCTAGCCCTTTCATTTCACGCTGGCGGATGAAAGTGTATTGCGCCGAATCGATAAGAGAGCGAATGTCGTTGAGCAAAGGCTCTTTATTCGTGCCTTGAATCTGATGCTCAAGCTCGTAGTTTTTATCGAAGTGATCCATCAATGAGCTTTTGCCACGACCGGTGACAACGGCCATGCTCGTCATACCGGCTTGGATAGCCTCGTCAACGCCATATTCAATAAGAGGCTTGTTAACGATAGGCATCATTTCTTTTGGCATGGATTTAGTAGCAGGTAAAAAGCGTGTGCCATAGCCTGCTGCTGGGAATAAGCAGTGTTTAATCATGGTTAGTATTCTTATTTCTTTACTGATAGTTATAAAATGACTAAGTATTCAATTGAGGAACCTGTACACTCAATGAAGCAATTTGGGCCTACTCAGCTCCAAAGATTTCAATATTTAATGGTATAAGAATCGATATATCATCGGAATGAGTGAGCTTGGGCAACTCGGCAAACAACTGTCTGAAGTAGCAGGATGGGTTTATACCGTACGCAGGACATGCCATCATCAGATTATACAAGTTCGTACTGAATTTGGCTTGTTTTTCGATGCCGCAAAGTTTAGCAATGAAGGCTTTTTCAGGTTTCCCTACGATCTTTAAAGGTGATGCCTTTTTGAGCATCGACGACCTTTCTGCAAGAGTGTATCATTCAGACTGCTAGTGTTTCGGTACTAAGCGTATAGCATGTACTGTAACCATCCGACAGGAAGAAGACCGAATATTCACCTAAAAAATCATTTTCACATTTGGCGAATCAGTGGAATGAAACGTTTTTGCGCTTCCCATACTTTCGGAATCATACTCGCGAATAGTGGTACGCTAATAACGACCGCTGTTAGCTCTGTTTTTCACATTTCCTGCAGGGGAACTTGGTTCACTCTAGCGAATGACGTTTACCTTTTAAGGGACGTTTTCCGCTTTTGAGACGTTTCACACCGAATTCGTGTAAATCATTGTTGAAGTTTCTATAAGCCGCGCTCAGTTTATGTTCGCGGACTTCACACTCTAGCTCTTCAGGAAGAGGCGTGTTATTTTTCTCGTCTTGTTTAGACATCGCGTTTTGCTGATCAGCTTCAATAAGCCAACCTTTCACTACCTTCTCGCTCCGAGACGAAAACAGATTGGACTTACAGAGATTTAACTGTTCGACGGAAATTTGAACCTTGGTTTCTACCTCGGTGATTCCTTCCTGTTATATTTGAACTTTTTGCTTGGCTTCGAACTTCTCTTGTTGTAAATCACTTTGATTTGTTCTAAGTCATCAGGTAAGCACGGCTAACGCATGAACATTCACGTGATACAAGGCTACCAAGTGACTTGCTGAGTTAGTTTTCATGTATCACACATCAAACGTTTACCATCTATACAACATTTAAACTCCTTTCTTGTTTCACAAACTCAAACAAATCTGACTGATCTTTAGAAATGCCTCTGCACGATCGTTTACACTTAAACGGAAAGCATCTTCATAAAATACAGTGCTAAAAGTGCTAGTGCGTCGATTCGACAAACCAATGTGCTCGCGTTGAATTATGCAGTTCCTGTGCTGTTAGCCCATTAGAACTTATGTAGTATCGAATTGACATTTCACTCTCTTGAGTTAACTTTGAGCCATGTCCAATACTGACCATAAATCCTTTCGAATTCGGGTTTTGAGATTCGTAAGTCAAATCATCCAATACCGATAAGTATGGGTAACTAATGCTCTCCGCGTTTCTAATTGGCTATGGCATTTTTCTTTTGATGAAAATCTCTCTCCATCAAAAGGAGTCCACATATTTAGACGATAATAATTTTATATCAAAGCATATCCTAAACGAAATCTGTAAACGTTACCTACACTCTAGAGGCATAAATAGCACTTACACCAAAAATAAATCTAGACAAATTCGTATAGTCAAATATTCTCGCTGACATAATACAAAGTAAAATTGTTAAAGATGTTACTAGAATTGGTTGCAAGAAACCTACAGGATCTATCATAAGAAAAATACTATTCAGCGGTTTAAAAGCAACAATAAATGCTGAATGTAACACCAATATAATCAACGTGTTTCTTCCTACCCAAGACAAATACTTAGTAAAATAATTATCACTTACTCTAAATAAGGTCCAGAAAGAAATTGTTAGTAGAAGATTCCAAAGCACTGTAGTGTAAGATACTGGTGCATAGATATCTATCGATGTAAAAGCCATTGAAAAAGCAAACAACGTCAACAACGTTAATGGCAATTTATACTCAAACTCAGATACAGATACAGATACAGATACAGATACAGATACAGATACACTTCCGCTAATCTTTTTTAATAATATTCCAACTCCAAAATAAATTATCGTTCGAACAGATATTATATCAAACCCTGAAATAACAAGTAGTAAGAATAAACTACAAAGCAAAGTGAAAATAAAGTCAGCATCACTAAAACCAAAACACTTTACTATTACACTAGAAAAAGAAACAGTCGCCTGAAGTATAATTAACGAATGCAAAAACCAATAACCACCGTAAGGCTTGAAAAATAAAGAATTTAAGAATTGAATCCAGTTATCCGGTGGACTATTCGTTGTATCAAACCCTAACACTCCAACAAGTATCAGACCAAATAAGTATAACCCAAAAAAATAAAATAAGGAACAATCATTCTGGAAAATATTTTATATAACTGAGATTTTAAGCTCAAATTAAGTTTCAAGAAATACCCAGACAAAATCAGAAATATCGGCATATGAAAGGTATAAATAAACTTTTTAAATAACAGAAGTTCGCCCGTCAAATTGCCAACATAAGAAACATACCCAAATACCATAAGGGTAATACAAGTTCCTTTTAAAGCGTCCAAAGCATTATTACGAAGTGACATAGTTTACTCTAAATTCACAAAACTCTAACTTAAATTTTAGAAGTTGATAATTTTTTTCTTTAAAAGATTATTTCAAAAACCAAACTTCTTAATAAAGCCTCTATTCTAGTTATAATAGATTAAAAAATCTATTACTGGAAACATTCTCCTTAATATACCTAACTATAAAAGAAGGATATTTACTTAATACCTTATCTCTAACGTGTTTGTGCATAACTATTCTCTGTAACCAGCGTAAACCTAACTTTTTTATAATTGGATGATAATAATCTTCTTTAATAGAAGTTTGAGTAATGAATCCTCCACATGTAATAACCAGTCTGTGATTATTTTCCTTAAATATCCTTGCAGCTATTTCCTCTTGAGTTGGGGCACCCATTCCAACAATAACCACATCAGATGACTTTAGCGAAAGCATGATGCCCTCAAATTCATCGTTACTAAAATACCCATTTCTACAATAACCAAGCTTAAGTTTTGGGTATTTATCCTTAAAAATTACAATGGTTTTGCTTAACTCATCTTGTTTTGCGCCCAAAATAGAAACTGTAAGATCGCTTTCTTCACAGTAACTTAAAAAGTCATTTGCTATGGATGAGTAATCAAAACTAATACGTTCTATTTTATTTTCGTTAAAAAAATTATTTAAAAGACACAATAAGCTTCCATCCGAAAAAAAACCATGAAACTCTCTTGATAACCGTTCATTATCTTTAATTTCATAGTAAGAATATGGATTCACAAATGATATTAAGGCTCGATTATCAGTCGCCTTCAAATCCTTATAATCAGAATCGCTCAAGAGTTTCATTTAGTACACCTTTTTACTTCAAAGCGAAATATAAACGCTTTCTTATTATATTGTGATATAGAAGGAGAGATAGTTCAAAATTAATCAACTATTTCTTCGCTTGATTATAGCTATGCTTTGCGGTGCGGAAAGTTTCAATAAAATTATAGAAAGTGCAAAGTATACACTATTAAACGAAGATACGGACAAACCGTTCAAAATTCCTATCCCTAACACCGTTAGTGCAAAGTTTGTATCATAGTTTAGATATTTAAAGTGTTTAAAATATAGGTAAAGTATTAAAGCTAGCCCCAGAATTCCATGATCATAAATGGTTCTTAAAACATACGAATGCAAGACCATAGAGAAACATAAAGTATTATGCCCTGCGTAATAAGATAGAACATCGCATGAATAGATACTTAAGGGAGTGATTATTGGTTTACCTACAAATACTTCTAATAGACTTGCGGTTTGCATTTCGGTCAAAAAAACGTTTAAAAATAAGACTCTATCAATAGTTGATAAGTCCGCACCGTTTAGTCTATCAAAAAAAGCAAAAGTCACTAATATTATGCTAATTAATAATA
Organism: Vibrio gallicus; assembly: GCF_024346875.1. Taxonomy (NCBI): domain Bacteria; kingdom Pseudomonadati; phylum Pseudomonadota; class Gammaproteobacteria; order Vibrionales; family Vibrionaceae; genus Vibrio; species Vibrio gallicus. The sequence goes on along the minus strand of NZ_AP024872.1, from coordinate 133,834 downwards.
CTGCATATTTAAAGATAGTTTGCGATAGTGACTTGCTGCTGAATGTCATGAATATAATGAATAGTAAACATCCCTGAGCTGAGCGTGAACCAGACAAAATAATGATCGAAAACAAAGCTATTGTAGCAATAGGTTTTATATTTACATTTTGGCTTTTCATATATGCAAATGAGAACAACAGAATCATCAACTCAAAATTGTTCTCAGTATAAACCCAAGGCCTTTTTACGTCAAAAACAAACAAAGACAACATATATTTAGATAGAAACATTATTAGTAAAATATAATAAATATATTTATATTGCTGTTTTGTTATGCTTGCTCGAGTTGGCAATGTGAACAAAAACAAGTAGAATACTGATTTATATATCAGTACAAAATCAAGAGTCTTATAGTTATTTACATTATTACTTTCATATACTAAATAAGAAAATACAATAACTGAAAAACAGACCAATGAGGGTAAAATGCTTTTGTTATATTGCGAAAAACCTACCAATGTCGCTAATATTATAATGATTTCAAATACAGTATTTGCGCCCGCGCGGCTATTACTCAGTTGTGTACCTGATGATAGTCCAATAAAATAAAGCCAAATAAAAGAAATCATTAATATAAAATATATTATTCTACCACGATTATACACTTTAACTCCAAAATAAAAGTTAACTAATAAGGCTAACAGAACCACCAGAAAATAAAGATAATAGTTAATGCATGAAGTATGTACTTATTTTGCTAATTTTAAAAGTCGTATTATAATTCGTAACTAGATTTCTCAGTAACCGAATCGAACGCATTAATAATTCTACGTTTTGCGATTTCCAGTTCAGCTTCATCATTGAACTCATCGTTTATACACACCATTTTTTTACCCGATGTAGTGATGTAGTCCGCAGCTTCATCGTAATTATCCTCACAAACGGTAAATAACTTACCAAATTTGGTAATATTAATTGGCCTAAAATTTCCGGAGCATAGTTGCCAAGACTTAAACAAGTGCTGGCTAACATCAGTTCTTGACCTAAACTTACTTTTTGATGTTAAATTTAATATATCATACTCACTTTCCCAAACCTGATGATACGTTGCTTTAAGAAACGGTTGTGGTAAATGGTTACTATAAACTCCTGTAAACCTTTTAAATATACTAAGGGATAAAGTTGAAATATTTAGCAAACCATAAGCAGGATTAAACCACTTTAGTAGGTTACCTCCAATTACTTTCCGTTTATCAAAATTTCTATTTATCGTGCAGTAGTTATTTGCATGCATACAAGCAATGACTTCAGCTTCTTGGATATTAGGGTACTCAATAGCACTGTCACAGGGTAGTCCATCTACAAAAAAATCTTCTTTTGTAGTTTTATTAATAAGGAACATATCATCATTAAAATAAACGAAATGTTCAGATAATCCTGGTATTCTATGTATATTAACCTCGATTGGGTTGGCATTAAAAACCGGCAAACAGTCTTCAGGTATATAATCTTCATGCTTAACAATAACAAGTTTAGGATTATCAAGATTAAGCCAACCAGGGATGTGACCCCATGTAACAAAATAAATATTCCTGACCCAAGGCGCATTTTTTTCAATACACCTAAACCAATACCTCATGAGATCCCAATCTCGATACCGTTTTAATGTAGCATCGCATGCAGTATCATCATTACGATAGGCTCTAAATTGTTCTTGCCATTTGTGGTCAGCACCATCAACCCATGGTACAACAAAATCTACTTCTATATCTTTCATAGTTTAAATCTCAAAAAACCTACATTTATCAATTTAATATTGTATAAGGACTTATTTGAATTGTGACATCCATTTATAAATCGAATCTTGATCTAGTTTTATCTTAGTTTCAAATTTTGAATTAATATGTTCATATAAGTTAGTGTCTAAATCACTGCGTTGTATGATTTCTAGATTAAAGTCTTTAGATTTTTCTGTTGCCCTATTATCAACAGCCACAACTAGTGTGCGTCGTTTGTATTGCAATGCTCGTATACCGGCATGCAGTCTAGTGCCAACAAAATCCAAACTTTCATTTTCTTTCAGAACTTTATCATACGCAGAAAGGTGTGGTGGTATAAGTGTTATATTGTCATAGTCACCTAATGACTCAAAATAGTCGTTATCACCTAAACCCTGTAACCAAAGATATACATGTTCATAAGAGTCAACTAGAGTATCCAGCATACATTTATCCAATCTAGGATCTTGTCTTCTTGCAGTCAATGTAGTGACCACATTCTTTGCCTTCTCTGTAGGGATTAGGCTACAATGTTCCTTCGTAAGTTTCCATATTGTAGGACAACCAGTATTAATTACATTTCGAAATCCAATTTCTTCAAGTTTCTTTTTAGTGAATTCGTCTCTGACAGAGTGATAGCCATCTTTTGATAATAGCATTTTATAGGCTAATTTGGTTGTCCAACTATATTCACTATCATATGTCTGCCATCCAACACCCAATAAAATATGTTGCTTAATTCTTAGCACATCAAGTAAAGATAAGTTCCATTGTCCCGATCTAAACATACCGCCACTAATTAAATTTGAACCACAAACCACTCTGTGTTTAGCTGTATTTGCTATATATAACCCGATAGAGCCCATGCCTGTATGCGTTGCTAGTCTCGTAATTTGCTTATCATGAAATATGTCTTCCAAAAAAACAGTGGCTGATTTGTTTATTATTTCGTCACCAACATTTAATGATCCTATGCTAGTATCAAAAATTGCCACTAGGTTGTTTTCATTATTGTCTGGGAAAAATTTATTCAGTCCAAGGCGTCGATTAAAATATTTAAAAGCTTTGTTAATTTTCATTTATTTACCAATGTATTTTTTGTAAATGGTTTTAAAATTGTAAGTTGTGATTGTTAATAGTAATAAGGAGCAAGGTATGAAAGAATATTCATAAATATATAACCCTGAGATATAAAATATTGGGATGACACATAATGCCAAAATAATATATTGCTTGACAAAAGGCTCTATTTTATAACAACGAACGAAGTTATTTGAGTTTGTTTGTAACAATAGTATTAAAAAGTATATGAATATTTGTATGACTATACCTTTATCAGGAATCATATCAAATAGATAAAAGTCAGAAAATAAAAACCAGGCAACAAAAAATATTGTATAGCCAATCACAAGTAGCAGTAGAGAAAATAGAAAATATTTCTTAAACTGTTGTTTTGCTTGATTAGCCTTATTCTGAGAAATCATGTGTCCATACAAAGTCGTTTGACCCTGTACAATCGCTTTAGCAACATCAAAACCGGCTTTAGCTAGAGCAACTGCTAACAGTATTTTTCCCGCAGTATCGGCACCAAATAATGGTATTGATACTAAACCAAAAGCGTTCCAATAAAAATAACTGCAACCCCAAACAACTGATACACGGCCTAAGTATGGATATATATCTATGAATATGTTCTTTATTTTTGTAGCTTTCCACTGTTGACTAAACATTGATATTGTATCCAATGTAGGCTTTACTAATATCAACAGCATAGTTATAGTTGATATAAGTATAGCTATAGCTATACTATAGAGGTTAATGCCACACAGTAATCCAATCCACAATGTAACTGAGTATATGGTTCCAACAACTATATTTGCTCGAAAAGTAGCATTCTGCTTTTGGCATCCTTCAAGTAGGATAGATATAGGAGAACACATTGTTGTCAATGCTGTACTGATGACAAGAGCCCACCACGGTCCTTGCCATGACACGTTACTATCCGCAATATTAAGATAATGATAGCCCACTATTCCAACAACCATAAGAATAAAAAAGCTGACAAAAGCAAACCACACTACAGTCAATTTAAAATATCCTGCAATTTTAATTGCAGAACTAATAGTCAAAGCACTTTTTTCTTTATTGTAAGAATGGCTTATACTTTGCCTCATAACTTGGCCTAACCCAAGTTCGGCCAACTGTTGCATAGAAACTATACTAAAAAAAGTATAATAGAAAGCAAGTTCTGCTGATGTTAGTTTCTTAGATATGATCAATAGTGTTATTGGTGCCGCTAGGATTTTTATTGCTCTACCTACAATTGATAAAATTGCAATATTAGCCATTTTGCTTTTAGTCATATTACCTTACATTTCTCGATAAAATTTATTGTTCTTCCAGACTAATACTAATAACTTTATTAACAAGATTTTCAAATGACACTTGAAACTAATTAAACCCATTATATCTAAGTGAAAGTTGGATTCGTATACGGCTATTAAGAGTCTTATAAAATAAAACCATCTCACAACACAATTGTTGCTAGATAGACTAGTTGTTAAAAATTAAGCTTAAAATATTGACTTTGAAAACTTGAATAACATTAATCATACTTCCGTATTTTCGAATTGAAATCTCTCTAATATCAAACTGCTAAGCCATCTACTAAAATATACTAATTGGCACGGCAGTCCCTTGAAAATACCTCTGTACGGTCGGTTTCACATATATGGTAAACATCTTCATTAAATGCAGTGCTCTCATTTTGATTCATGTAGTTAATTCTTAGCATAGAGCTGGAAATTCACAATTTTGAGCTAACTCTAATTCCTGTCGAATAGTGACCATAATCTCAATCGATTTTATCTCTTCCCTTTAGTAAACCAGTTTACATAATAATGATATATCTCGATTAACTAAGGCACATTTTGTATCTAAGCGACCATAGGATTTTTTGTAAAATAACGCTGTCCATCAGAACATGCTCTGCATGTTAGGTCGATAATAATGATCAAACACTGGCTATGGCATCCTTGATTATTTTTTATGACTAAGAAGTAATCTGCATTCTTATCAAAAGTTTATTTCAGCTATTTTTCTCTGGAAACTCTTTACATCAATCCTAGTCGAGCAACCTAAAATATCTCTTAGTTACAATAATCTAGATATCTCGGTTACCTCGTTAGTCTTTTAGTTCATTTTTGATTTTGCTAAACAAAATCCGTTTACAATTACAAAGTCGTTAACTATATATAAGTCGCCGAACACTATTTTAACTTGTTACAAGAAGCACGAATTGTTTTGCCATCAATAGCGATGACTTCACCTTCTGTAAGGTACTGGAAATCCTTCACTCAATCAATAAAATCTTCCTGCGTTTCCTTGGGACTAATCATGCCTATCACTTCTGCATTTGATATGAAATAAAAGAATATCGTTTTCAAAGTCCCAATAATATTTTAGGCAATCCAGCCTCAATCTAATAGACCTAGATTATGCCACTCAAGATCCTTTAAAAAGTGGATATTCATGCTATCACCCTGAGCTATACTCGATTGAGCAACATCAAACTGTAATTAAAACTGCACAGGCGTGTCACAATATAACTTTAGAATTAATAATGTAATATTTACAAATGAGGCACTGCATGTTCAAAGCGATTATTAAACATATAAAAACCTTTTTATTACACATAGAAGAGTGTGATAGAAAAGCAAAGTTAATGCGGTCTGAAGATAGACATAGTAGTTCTACGTGAGATATTAAAATTAATCAGTATCCATGCATCAACAAACCTTACTTGTAAAAATACATTTACTTCATTTTGAGACGGTCGATGGCGGTTCATATTTTGTAAAACCTAGGTTTTACTTGTTTTCAGAAAACTGCACCAATTGCTCCCTAAAAATAGCCCTTTCGGACGTTCCGTAGGTTATTCATTATGTAGCACCTAAGAAGCTGGATCATGTCCAGCATGACGGTTGATAGCGAGTCGCGTTTTGGGGCTAAGATTCCCGCTAAAAGCATGCGGGAATGACGAATTGTAGCCTACAGGAATAACGGATGGTTTAGCATACGGCAATGACGAATCATTTAGCATGGCTAGCGTATGTTCTAAAGGGAGCGAAGTAACAAACTAGTGAGAGAAACGTTTCTCGCACTGTTTGAACTTTCGTTGTTACTCGCTCTTATACGCGTAGTTGTAGTAACCGTAGGTGTAGTAGCTAGATGCTGTCTTTTCTACTGCGTTTAGGATAACGCCCTTCGTTTCTACTCCCGCCTGCTCTAGGCGGTCGCTTGCTACTTCAAGTTCTTTCGTTGAGGTGACGCCAAATCTTGAAACCATCAATGTTGTGCCACTATGGCGACCTACGATTGCTGCGTCTGTTACCGCTAATACCGGTGGAGTATCGATTAATACAATGTCGTAGTTTTCGCTTGCCCATTGTACTAGTTCAGTAAACCTTGCGTGCATCAATAGCTCTGATGGATTAGGTGGTGTCTTTCCTTTTGACATGAAATCGAGATTACCCACAACAGAAGTGTGCAGTACTTCCTCAACTTTTTTGCTATTCGCTAAAACGTCAGAAAGACCAAAGCTATGGGCGAGTTTTGAACCATGTCCAATGTGGCCCTTACGCATATCGGCATCAATGATTAATACCTTTTGTCCACTACTTGCAATAACCGAAGCGAAATTCGTTGAAACAAATGACTTACCAATGCTAGGTGAAGGACCAGTAATCATGATGACGTTGTTCTTCGCTTCCATCATTGCAAAGTGCAGGCTGGTACGAAGAGAACGCAAAGCTTCGACAGCTAAGTCTGCTGGGTTTACCTCTGTAAGCAAAATCTCTTCAGGAGGTTTCGTCTTCCCAGCTTTCTTCATCTTCTGTATCAGTTTATTTAGCTTTTCTTGTTGTTCAGACTTAGGAATGGTTGCATAAACAGACAAGCCAATTTCTTCGATCTGATCAGGGCTTTCAACACCGCGATGGAACGCTGCACGTAACAGAACAAAAGCCACGCTCAACATTCCGCCAAGCAGGGTAGCTAAAACAGCAATCAGCGGTTTCTTAGGTTTAACTGCTAAGCCGTTTGAATCCGCTTTATCAAGAATACGTACGTTGCCTACTGTGCTTGCTTTCACAATCGCGAGCTCTTGAGATTTGTTGAGGAGCTGAACGTAGATCTCCTGGTTTACTTGCACGTCGCGCGTTAAGCGAAGCACTTCGCGCTGTGTCTTTGGAAGTTTGCGAATTTGACCTTCAAGTCAGCGTTTTTGTGCTTCAAGCTCTACTATTACCTTAAGCGTTGACTGTGCTTCTCTTTCTTAAAACTGCCCCAATAGGTCCCTATCAACAACGCCTTTCTATGCTACAGAACCTAGATATTTGCTTTGCAAATTCTGGGATGACGCCAAGGTGCGGTTATTAGCTCCACTATGTATGAACATCATTGAGTGTGTATCCAGCTCAGATTCCCGCCTACGCGGGAATGACGTAGGGGAGCGGGAATGAGTAACGGTGCACCAATGAGTAGCGGTGCACTAATGAATAGGAGTGCACCAATGAATAGGAGCACACTAATAAATAGGGACACAGTTATTAATAGAATTGTACTTATTAATAGAAGTGTCCTAATTAGTAGAATCGTATTTATTAATGGGAGTGTACCAATTACTAGAAGCGCATTTATTAATAGGAGCGCATTAATTAAAACGATGCACTAATGCATAGCAACACACTAATGACTAGAAGAGTGAGAATCAGCCGGGGTGCGTGGATGACGAACAATAATTCATCATCCTCCCCTAAGCTGTTGGGTTACTCACTCTTATACGCGTAGTTGTAGTAACCGTAGCCATATGAGCTTGATGCGGTTTTCTCTACTGCGTTTAGGATAACGCCTTTGGTTTCTACGCCGGCTTGTTCTAGGCGGTCGCTTGCTACTTCTAACTCTTTGGTTGAGGTTTGAGCGAATCTTGCAACCATTAGAGTTGTGCCGCAATGTCTGCCTACAATGGCCGCGTCTGTTACTGCTAGTACTGGTGGGGTATCAATAAGTACGATGTCGTAGTTAGCGCTTGCCCACTCGATAAACTCTACAAATCTTGAGTGCATTAGCAGCTCAGATGGGTTTGGTGGGGTTTTACCCTTGACAATAAAGTCTAGGTTTTCCACAATTGAGCTGTGGATCACCTCTTCCTTGGTTTTGCTGCCCACTAGCACGTCAGAAAGGCCATTGTGGTGCGGCAATTCAACCTGACTGCCCATTTTCCCCTTGCGCAAATCTGCATCTATAATGAGTACCCGCTGACCACCGCTGGCAATTACCGCCGCAAAGTTGCTTGAAACAAAGGATTTACCAATGCTTGGCGCGGGGCCGGTTATCATGATGACGTTGTTTTTTGCTTCCATCATCGCAAAGTGTAAGCTGGTACGTAGTGAGCGCAGTGCTTCAATAGAGAGATCAGCGGGGTTGGCCACGGCTAAAACTACGTTTTCTAGTTTTTGTTTCTTCTTGGACTTCTTCTGTTTAAGCAGTAGCTTGTTGATGCGCTCTTGCTCATCTGATTTCGGGATAGTGGCGTAAACTGAAAGGCCAATCTCTTCAATTTGATCAGGGCTTTCAACGCCGCGATGAAATGCTGCGCGCAGTAGCACGAACGCGACACTTAGCATGCCGCCAAGTAGGGTTGCTAATACGCAGATAAGTGGTTTTTTCGGTTTCACAGCAAGGCCGTTGCTGGCCGCTTTATCAAGAATGCGCACATTACCCACAGTACTTGCCTTCGCAATCGCAAGCTCTTGCGACTTATTAAGCAGTTGTACGTATATTTCTTGGTTTACCTGCACATCACGCGTTAAACGAAGTATTTCACGCTGGGTTTTCGGTAATTGTTTGATCTTACCTTCTAGTCTGCGCTTCTCACCCTCTAGGGTTTTACGCTTTTCTAATACTGCGATATAAGCGGGGTGCTGTTTGGTGAAGCGTTGTGAAAGCTCGCTTTCTTTAAATGTCAGCTCGTTAAGTTGCGCATCTAAATCCACCATTACTTTTAAAGTAGATTGCGCTTCTAGGCTTAAATCAACCGAGTCGTTGTCTTGGCGGTATTTGTTTAGCGCATCTTCATTGATGGTAAGTTGCGCTTTAATTTCTGGCAGTTTTTCTTTTACAAATTTAAGGCTGTTGCCCGCCTCTGCCGCGTTGCGGTCTACGTTTTGCAAGAAATAGTTAGTAGCGATGTCATTTAGCAGTGCAATGTTTTGCGCTGTATCTGGCCCTTCAAAGCCAAACGATAGAATGCCCGATTGTTTACCGCGCTCAGAAACCGAAAGCCCGCCGTTAAGCCAATCAATAGCGCGCAGCTTTGGTTGTTTCGCTAAGCTAAAGGTTTGGCCGGCTTTACCGTCTAATAGAGAGACAAAAAGGGTAAAGGTGGATGGGCTACTAGGTGCTAGGTTCTGGGCTTCTGGGTTCTGGGTAGAAGAGCTCGAAGCTAGTTGGCCTACTGTGCCTTTTAGGATTAGGTTCCCATTTTGGTCTACTAGGGTGTAGCTACCTGTTTGCAGGTTATCTAGGATTAGAGTGTAACCACCAGCTTCAGCGTATTCTGGGATTTCAAAGCGTTCTACCTTGATGTGTGCTTGTGTGCCTAAACGCATGGCTAAGCCCTTGCCTATTAGCGGCAGATAATCTGGGGTAGCTATGGTTGTTAGGTTGAACTTATCGACAGTTTTACCCAGTACCATGCGAGATTTTATTATCTCGATTTCAGTTGCAGATTTTGATTGTTGCGAGAACATATCACTCATGCTGTCACTTAGCATTGAAGACATGCCGCTGTTCTTATCTTCTACTTGTACTAACGCATCCGCCTTATAAATAGGGGTTGCCAGCAAGGCATAGGTAACACCTAACGCTGCAAACACCAATGTAGTGAAGATGATGATCCATTTGCCATCAAGTAACAGACCAAGCAGTTTGCCTAGGTCGATGACATCCGGCTGTGGCGGTTGTTGGGGGCGTTGTGAACGAGTATTTTGGGTCATGAGAATAGGGTTCTGCGTGAATAAGGGTTTGGGTGAAAAAGGGTTCCGGGTTCTGGGCTCTAGATCCTAGAATCTAGAACCTGTAATCCCCTATAGCCGATTTATCCACTCTTTAGCGGATTTGTCTACTAGGTCGTATACATGTTCGAAGGCTTCATAGCTTTTTTTATAAGGATCTGGGATCTCTTTATTGAGCCAGTGGCCGTAGAGCATTGTCTTGCCGCGAGCGGCAGGAGCGAGCTTGGTAATGGCATCGATATGGCGCTTTTCCATGACTAAAATCAAGTCATTCTCCGCTATCATATCCGCTGTGATTTGACGCGCCTTATGCGCTGAAAGATCAATCCCATGCACTTTAGATACCTTAACCGAGTTATCATCGGCAGGCTTATCAACTAACGCACCAAGCCCTGCTGAAGTCACCTGCTTTGCAGGAAACGCTTGTTTTAAGATTTCTTCGCCAATCGGGCTACGGCAGATGTTGCCGATACAGACCACTAAAATTTTGTTAAACAATGGGAGCTCGGTCCTATGGTTCTGTGGTTCTGTGGTTCTACCTCACAAAACCATTTCTAATTTTTATCAATTTGGCCAGCATTAGTGATATATGCTTAGCTTCATCAACATATTTTAATGCTTTTGGTTTGCTTATATAACCAAGTTCAGCACCAATATATAACTGGGTAATCATTTCACCACAAGAGCCTTTTGCATAATAAAGGAAACGAGCAGATTCTTTTGAGGTCTCACGCTCTTCTCCTTCGGCGATATTTGAAGGCACAGATAAGCAACTTCTAAACAGCTGGTCTTTGAAAGACCAATTTTTACAATCTTCAAGCTCTTGGGTAATCGCAACTACCAGCCTGGAACTTCTTTTCCAAACTTCTAATTGCTCAAAGCTCTGCGTTCGCATCAGTATGGCCTTTATTGAATATACAATCTAATAACTATCGTACATCCATCAGCAGCCTATTCAGCATCAATAGATTTATGGAATCCATATCATAAAAACGCTCTATAGTTTCTCAACCCTTAATCGATCATACCGCACGATCCGCCATAGAACCACAGGACCATAGGATCACAGAACCGCCCCCCTTTCATCACGGCCAAGTTCTAATTCTTAGCGCGCCTTCCGTTAGCTCGTTAAAGCCGGAGATGGATGGTAGGATTTGGCGTAGTACGCGGTTGTAGCGCTCGATTGGCGCGGCGGTTACGTAGACTACGTCATAAGGTTCTAGTTCAAACTCGGTGCCGGTTACAAGTGCGGTGGCGTCGCTGATATCGAGTTGGTATACGTTAGCTGTGATGCGCTCTGGGCGGGGAGCTTGCCCCTTCTCAGCTAACTGTTGTTTTTGCTGTTGCTGCTCGCGCTTTTGCTCTTCGGTTAACGCTTCATCGCGCACTTGAGCAAGGTAATCTGCGTGTTGTTTGTCTCTGTCGCCACTTCGTACTACAAATACACCGGTTGCATCAGCGGCAAGTTCATCTATACCGCCTACTTCGCTAAGCGCTTCAGTTAGCGTCATGCCACTACGGTCAATCTTAAGCATGGATGGCTTGTTAACATCGCCAAGCACGAACACCTTTTGCGCATCGTTACGCGGCACGTGAATGATATCGCCTTTGGCCAGCAAGCGGTTTTGGGTTAGGTCGCCATTTTGCATCAAAGCATATAGCGATAATGTTTCAGATTTACCATCGCGGGTTAGGGTTACATTGCGCCAGTCAGCGTCAGAGGTTAGTCCACCAGCTTGGTTGATAGCATCTAAGAAGGTTAGTGGCACGTTGGTTAGAGGCTGATAGCCCGGCTGACGGATTTCACCCGTTACATACGCCTTTTGCGAGCGGAAACCGGCGATGTTTACATCTACCTGTGGGCTTTCAATATAACGAGTCAGACGCTTTGAGATCTCTCTACGTACCTGAGTAACGGTTTTACCCGCTACCTTCACAAAACCGATATAAGGATAGAAGATAGTGCCGTCAGCGTGAACCCAATGCCCTGCTTCTTCTGCGCTTCGGTAAGCACCGGCTGGAATAGTCAGCTCTGGGTGATCCCAAATCGTAATGTTAAGGATATCTCCCTGACCAATAACGTACTCATAATTAGCAACCTGCGCATCTAATGCGGGGTTACTGAGTGAACGAACGACGTTACCGTCTGCAAATTTGCTGTAGCGGTTCACGAATGAAGAGGTAAGTGGGTAAACGTTCACTACATCAACAGGAGTGTTGGCGCGCTCCTGCTCTGTCATTTGGTCTTCATCTTTGGTGGTGCTAATGACCTGCTTGTCGCCTGTAGGTAGATGAGAACCAGGCACAGTACAACCAGAGAGGAAAAGTAATGTTGCCAAAGGCAGTACTGTTCTTAAATTCGATTTCATGGATTCTATTTTCTAGATTTTTATGGGGTCATGTTACACGATTAAAGCGTGTTGGGTATGCTACCGCCCGGAGGGTTATTCGAAATCCCACGATTCGGTGCGCGTTTTGATTGTTAGCCTTAAGTAAGCTAAGTCTTTGTTTGATTAGTAACAATATCCTAGGTACATAATCTCAGTACGAGTGGAGCATGAGTTTTATGCATCATATATGCAACAACCACGCAACAGAGAATCAGGTATTGTTATTTCCTTACATTTTATCTAATTCCCCCCAATAAAAACTGACATACATCACAAAAATCGATGCCATCGTAACAAAACACCAAGTTTTTTGAAAAAAACTTTCAATAATTGAACGTAATTACATGACTGACAAATAATATTCAATTGCATGGTCATGCAACCTAGTTGCTAAGTTTATTCATCTAAAAAGTAGCTGACACTCTGTATATTCCTTTTGGTTATAACGTTTATGTTTTAATAATTTAGAGGGCAATACCTCATTGATTACACATAAGTCATTGATATTTATTATTAAAACCAGAAATTGCATTACTTTATTCATAACATAGATAACTTAGACGGATTGGTTATGAGCAATTTATAACCTCAACTGTTAGCTTTCTTCCTAGTTCGGAATTACATGGAAGCGAAGAGATGGACAACGATAGACTCACTCACCTGCGAGCACTTGAAGCAGAATCAATTCACATCATCAGAGAAGTGACTGCCGAGTTTGAAAACCCAGTCATGCTGTACTCGATTGGTAAGGACTCTTCAGTGTTACTGCACTTGGCACGTAAGGCGTTTTATCCTGCTAAGGTCCCTTTCCCATTACTGCATGTAGATACCAATTGGAAATTCAAACAGATGATTGAGTTTCGTGATGAGTTGGCACAAAAGTACGACCTTGATTTATTAGTCCATAAAAATCCGCGTGGTTTAGAGCTTAATATCAATCCTTTTGACCACGGTAGCGCCAAGCACACCGACATTATGAAAACCGAAGGTCTAAAACAAGCCTTAGACCAATACCAGTTTGATGCCGCTTTTGGCGGAGCAAGGCGCGATGAAGAAAAATCACGAGCTAAAGAGCGTGTATTTTCATTCCGCGACCAAAAACACCGCTGGGACCCAAAAAACCAACGCCCAGAGCTGTGGCAAGTTTTCAACAGCAAGGTAGATAAAGGCGAAAGCATTCGCGTGTTCCCTCTTTCAAACTGGACCGAGTTGGATATCTGGCAATACATCTACCTAGAAAATATCGATATGGTGCCACTGTATTTCGCTCAAGAGCGTCCAGTAGTTGAGCGTGATGGCACTCTAATCATGGTCGATGACGAGCGCATGCCCCTAGAGCCAGGCGAAACCCCACAAATGAAGAAGGTTCGCTTCCGTACCCTAGGCTGCTACCCACTAACCGGCGCAATCGAATCACAAGCAGAAACCCTACCCGAAATAATTCAAGAGATGCTACTGACCTCAACCTCAGAAAGGCAAGGCCGCGCCATAGACAAAGACAGCTCCGGTTCAATGGAGAAGAAAAAGATGGAAGGGTATTTCTAGAAAAGAGAAGCAGCGCGGCGCCCCACACCGTCATTTTCGCGCCCACACAGATCCCGGCTTAAAAGACTACCGGGATGACAGAATGGGGGAAGGCAGTCGATATGACAGAAAGTCGCAAACCGCGCCCCACCTCGTCATCCCCGCGAAGGCGGGGAACTGTAGACACTCGGGCTCAATTGAACGAAGCAACAATACAGGCAGCAACGGGTTGGGCGTTGTAATTAGCATCGAGTACAAACAGATCCCGGCTTAAAAGACCACCGGGATGACGAAATAGGGAAAGACCGCCGAGACGACGAAATGGGGGAAGGCAGTCGATATGACAGAAAGTCGCAAACCGCGCCCCACCTCGTCATCCCCACGAAGGCGGGGAACTGTAGACACTCGGGCTCAAGGAAGCGCAACAACAATACAGGCAGCAACGAGTTAGGCGTTGTAATTGACATCGAGCACAGACAGATCCCGGCTTAAAAGACCACCGGGATGACGGAATAGGGAAAGACCGCCGAGACGACGAAATGGGGGAAGGCCGTCGATATGACGGAAATTCGCAAACCGCGCCCCACCTCGTCATCCCCGCGAAGGCGGGGAACTGTAGACACTCGGGCGCAATGAAGCGCAACAACAATACAGGCAGCAACGGGTTGGGCGCTGTAATTAGCATCGAGTACAAACAGATCCCGGCTTAAAAGACCACCGGGATGACGGAATAGGGAAAGACCGCCGAGACGACGAAATGGGGGAAGGCTGTCGATATGACGGAAGGTCGCAAACCGCGCCCACCTCGTCATCCCCGCGAAGGCGGGGAACTGTAGACACTCGGGCTCAAGGAAGCGCAACAACAATACAGGCAGCAACGGGTTGGGCGCTGTAATTAACATCGAGCACAGACAGATCCCGGCTTAAAAGACCACCGGGATGACGGAATGGGGGAAGGCCGTCGGGATGACGAAGTGTTGGAAACCCACCGATACACCGATACATAGATACGTAGATACACAGATACACAGCTCCACCGATTCGCGTCGAACCACAACCAAACAACAACCAAAGGAACGGTACAATGAACACTCTCTCTAAATTGATTTCAACGGATGTTGAAGCGTATTTAAAAGCGCACGAAAACAAAGATCTATTGCGTTTTATTACCTGTGGTAGTGTGGATGATGGTAAATCGACCCTGATTGGGCGCTTGTTGTATGATAATCAAATGATCTTTGATGACCAGTTATCAGCTATCCAACAAGACTCTAAAAAATTCAATACTACTGACCAAGAATTTGATTTAGCACTGCTAGTTGATGGGCTGCAATCTGAGCGTGAGCAAGGCATCACTATCGATGTGGCGTATCGTTATTTCACCTCTGACAAGCGTAAATTCATCATCGCTGACACCCCGGGACACGAGCAATATACGCGCAATATGGCCACGGGTGCCTCAACCTCTGATTTAGCGATCATCCTGATTGATGCAAGGCATGGCGTGCAGACTCAAACTCGCCGCCACTCTTATATTTGTTCTTTGCTTGGCATCAAGCATGTGATTGTGGCCATTAACAAGATGGATACTGTCGATTACAGCCAAGCGCGTTATCAGCAGATCAAGAAAGAGTATCGTGAATTTTCTAGCGAGCTGGAATTCGATAACATTCAGTTTGTTCCTCTTTCGGCACTGCGCGGAGATAACGTTGTATACCCAAGCAATAATATGCCTTGGTATCCAGGTTCGCCGTTGATGAAGCTGCTTAACAGCGTTAACACCAAAAAAGACAACGCCGAAACCGAGTTCCGCTTCCCAGTGCAGCTGGTTAACCGCCCTAATCTCGATTTTCGCGGTTACTGTGGCACCATAGTTTCTGGTGAAATCCGCGTAGGTGATGTGCTACAAGTGCTGCCGTCTAATAAACAATCGCGAGTTAAGTCTATCGTCACCTTTGATGAAGAGCTGACTTCTGCTTTTACCGGACAAGCAGTCACCCTTACTCTCGAAGATGAAATAGATATCAGCCGTGGCGATATCTTAGTGCGCCCTCATCAACAGCCATTAAGCTCGAATAAGGTTTCGGCTAACGTGGTATGGATGAATGAGGATGCCCTTCAACTTGACCGTGATTATCTATTTAAGGTTGGTACCAAGACCATTAATGGACAGGTTGAGAACATCAGCCACAAGATCAATGTAAATTCACTGCAAAAAAGTGAAGCCAACCAGCTTTCTCTCAATGAAATCGGGCAATGCGAGGTGGCATTTGATCAGGCTATCGCCTTTGACCCTTATTCTAAGAACCGCGTAACGGGCTCGTTTATTATTATTGACCGACTCAGTAACGCCACCGTTGGAGCGGGCATGCTTATCGGCGAATCTGCCACTGAGCAAGATCAGCAACACAAGCCTGAGTATTCTGCATTTGAGCTTGAGTTTAATCAGCTGGTTCGTAAGCACTTCCCGCACTGGGAAGCCAAAGACCTCAATCGCTGAGGATAAGATAAGTGATGAGCATGAATAGTGGCTTTGTTCTGTTGATCTTCGTTAGCACAATTGTTGCGCTAATAAGGTTCCAGAAGCACCCTGCACGAGTATTTGGTGTGGCACTGTTGGTGCTATTCACCTTTAATCTGGTAAGCAGTGATCAAGTGATACGCGCAGGCTCGAATGAGGGCCTGTTAACGCTTATCTTATTGATGTTGTGCTCCATCGCCCTTGAAAAAACGCGCGTACTACGAGTAATGGCCCAGTTTGTGATTCGTCCAAGCTATGGCGAAACCTTTGCCCGCTTGTTTGGCTTCACTGTGGTATTTTCAGCCTTTTTGAACAATACCGCTGTGGTGTCTAGCCTATTGGCACCTATCCGACATAACCCTCACCATAGTGCCACTAAGCTATTGTTGCCCCTATCTTACGCAGCAATCTTAGGCGGAACACTAACCCTGATTGGCACCTCGACCAACCTTATCGTTAACAGCTTATTAATCGATACCAACCTGCCGCCACTCTCCTTTTTTGATTTCACCGCGGTTGGATTATGCGTGGTTATCAGCTGTGGCCTGATTTTAACCCTGCTGACTCGGTTTCTACCACAACACAGCGTGCAGGAACTCAACCAAGACAACTATTTTATCGAAGCCAAGGTTAGCCCAGACTCGCCTCTTATCGGACGCAGTATTCAGCGCAATGGCCTGCGCCACCTTGAATCGCTGTTTTTGCTGGAGATCCAACGTGATGGCAACCTAATAAGCCCAGTTTCACCAACTGAACGACTGCAAGCAAACGACAGACTGATCTTTAATGGTGATATATCTAAGGTATCTCAGCTTACCCACTACGATGGCCTTAAGGTAAATGGCGAGCGCGACGGTCTCTCTTCGAGTAGCTTCATCGAAGCCATTTTATTGCCACAAAGTCGCTTGGTTGGAAAATCCCTTAAGCAATCAAACTTTAGACACAAGTTCAATGCAGGCGTGGTCGCGATAAAACGCAACGGCGTGCGACTTTCTGGCAAGCTAGGGGAAGTAAAACTCAAAGCTGGTGATTACCTAGTTCTAACCGCTGGCGAACCGCCCGCTCTTAAGCGTGATTTTAGCCATCACTTCATTTTACTTAGCGATATCGCCATCGAGAAAAAGGTAAAAGGTATCGGGGAGAAAGCGACCTTATTAGGGTTTGTGATAGCGCTGGTCATGGCCAGCGTGGGACTAGTATCACTGTTTAAAGCGATGCTATTACTTTGCGGATTCCTATTATGCTTTGGTGCGCTCAATCTGCAAGATATCGCCCAGCGTTTTCCTTATCGCATCTGGTTAATCATCACCTCGGCAATTGTGATGTCTTTTGCTCTGCAAAATAGCGGCGTATTTGAATCACTCGACAGCCTGTTATTGCAAAATAACCTCTCCCTTTCACCGGAAATGGCATTAATTGGGGTGTTTTTCATGACCCTATTATTAACCGAATTGGTCACCAACAACGCAGCCGCTGCGGTGGTGTTCCCCATCGCCTATTCACTCGCGTTAAGCCTAGATGCCAATGTTATGTCATTTGTTATGGCGGTGGCATTTGGCGCCAGTGCCAGCTTTATAAGCCCGTATGGCTATCAAACCAACCTGATGGTATTCAATGCAGGCCAATATACACTCAAAGATTTTATTAAGGTCGGCGCACCGATTAGCGCAACCTATAGCCTTACGGCTCTCTTTGCCATCCATTACTTTTTTGGAGTTTAAATGAATAGCGCAACCAATATTGTTTGGCACGACACCTCTGTTTCTCAACAGGACAGGCACCAACTCAACAACCAAACATCCGCTGTACTATGGTTTACTGGCCTTAGCGGTTCAGGGAAATCGACCATAGCCAACGCAGTAGAAAAGAAGCTGTTTGAACTGGGCAAACATACCTATCTTTTAGATGGTGACAATGTTCGTCATGGGCTAAACCAAGACTTGGGGTTTTCTGATACCGACCGCGTTGAAAACATTCGACGTATTGGGGAAGTAGCCAAGCTATTTGTCGATGCAGGCACGCTAACGCTTAGCGCCTTTATCTCGCCATTTCGCCAAGATAGAGACAGCATAAGAGCCAATATCGAACATGGGCAGTTCATTGAAGTATTCGTTGATACCCCACTTGCCGTATGCGAATCACGAGACCCTAAAGGGTTGTATAAAAAAGCGCGCGCCGGTGCGATAGCAGACTTTACCGGAATCACCTCCGAATATGAGGCGCCTTTGCATCCCGAGATCCAGCTGCAAACTGACCAATTTAGTGTTGAACAGTGTGCGGATCAGGTTGTAACCTATCTTGAAAATCACGGCTATCTTAAGGGGCCTTCGCTTGCATTATGATGTGTTCAATGGCGATGCAGATGGTATCTGCTCGTTGTTACAATTGCGTTTAGTTAAGCCGCAAATCGGCACTTTAGTCACTGGGATAAAGCGAGACATCCAGCTTCTCAAGCAAGTGCCGACCAGCGCAACTAGCGTCACTGCATTAGATATCTCGTTAGAAAAAAACCTAGCTGATACACGCCGGTTACTAGAACATAACTGTACAATTTTTTATTGTGATCATCACCGCGCGCCAATCATCCCAAGCGATACTAACTTAACCGCGCTAATCAATACCGAGCCAACGACTTGTACCAGCCTATTGATTAATCAACACTTAAATAGTGAGCAAGTGATTTGGGCCATTGTCGGAGCATTTGGAGATAACCTAATGACGCAAGGCAACGAACTTGCCGCGCAACAAGGTTTCAGCCCACAACAAACGCAGTTCCTTAAACAACTTGGCACCCTTATCAACTACAACGGTTATGGCGCCACGCTCGATGACCTGCACTATCATCCAGCTGAGCTTTATCACGCTCTTTATAACGCCCAAAACCCGTTTCAATTGCAAGCCGACAACGACAGCGCATTTTATGCCCTAGAACACGGCTTTAACCAAGACAGGGATCAAGCCAAGGCTGTTGCACCTTATCATGACACCCCCAACGTTGAGGTTTACACCCTACCAAATGCGCCATGGGCAAGACGCATCAGTGGCACATTTGCCAACCAAAAAGCGAACCAAAACCCAGCAAAAGCCATAGCGATACTGTCACACAACCCCGACAACCAAACATACACCGTAAGCGTCCGCAGCCCACTCAACAACCGCACCGGCGCTGATGAAGTCTGCATTCAATTTGCAACCGGCGGCGGCAGAAAAGCAGCCGCCGGTATTAACGCACTACCAAAGCAAATATTGCCAGAATTTATAACCGCAATGGAAGAACAGTTCTAGGGGCGGGGTTCTGGATCGTATCCACTCCTTTGGCACACATCACGGCTACATCGATACATCGATTCATCGAACCACCGCTACACCGATTCCCTCATCAACTAACACCTAACCAAACCCCAAGCACCCAAAGACCCCGGCTTAAAACACCACCAGGGTGACGGGCATGCGCCCCTCCGTCATTCCCGCGAAGGCGGGAACCTGTAGACTCGCCACCCCAACAACTAACACCAAACCAAACCCCGAGCACCCAAAGACCCCGGCTTAAAACACCACCGGGGTGACGGGCATGCGCCCTTACCGTCATTCCCGCGAAGGCGGGGATCTGTAGACTCTCCATCCCAACAACTAGCACCAAACCAAACCCCAAGCACCCAAAGACCCCGGCTTAAAACACCACCGGGGTGACGGGCGTGCGCCCCTCCCGTCATTCCCGCGAAGGCGGGGATCTGTAGACTCTCCATCCCAACCACTAACACCAAATCAAACCCCAAGCACCCAAAGACCCCAGCTTAAAACACCACCAGGGTGACGGGCATGCGCCCCTCCCGTCATTCCCGCGAAGGCGGGGATCTGTAGACTCTCCATCCCAACAACTAGCACCAAATCAAACCCCGAGTACCCAAAGACCCCGGCTTAAAACACCACCGGGGTGACGGGCATGCGCCCCTCCCGTCATTCCCGCGAAGGCGGGGATCTGTAGACTCTCCACCCCAACCACTAGCACCAAATCAAACCCCGAGTACCCAAAGACCCCAGCTTAAAACACCACCAGGGTGACGGGCGTGCGCCCCTCCCGTCATTCCCGCGAAGGCGGGGATCTGTAGACTCTCCATCCCAACAACTAGCACCAAACCAAACCCCAAGCACCCAAAGACCCCGACTTAAAACACCACCGGGGTGACGGGCATGCGCCCCTACCGTCATTCCCGCGAAGGCGGGGATCTGTAGAATCTCCGACTCAACAATTAGCACCAAACCAAACCCCGAGCACTACATCAAAGCTCACTAGTAATATCCAACCAACCCGGATTACTTGTCTCAATCAGCTTATCTTTCCATTCTCGACGCCATTTCTTTATCTGCTTCTCTCGTAGAATTGCCTCTTCCATCAACGAATGCATTTCAAAATACACTAAACGATTCACGTGGTATCGCGCTGTGAATCCGTCAACGACTTTGTGTTTATGCTGCCACATTCTCGCAGGCAAATTCGACGTAACTCCAACATAGAGAGTTGAACGATTAAGTGATGCTAGGATGTATACACAGGGTTGCTTTTGCATGGATTCCGCTCCAAGTATTATTAACAATTTCACGCATATGTATCGCTTCAAACTTATCTAGGTTCTGGGTCGTTTCCTCTCCTTTGGTACACATCATCGATTCATCGAACCACCGCTACACCGATTCCCCCAACAACTAGCACCAAACCAAACCCCGAGCACCCAAAGACCCCGGCTTAAAACACCACCGGGGTGACGGGCATGCGCCCCTACCGTCATTCCCGCGAAGGCGGGAACCTGTAGACTCGCCACCCCAACAACTAACACCAAACCAAACCCCAAGCACTCAAAGACCCCGGCTTAAAACACCACCAGGGTGACGGGCGTGCGCCCCTAGGTCCTAGACCCTATCAGTTCCTAGAACCTATTCGCTCCTTTGCCACACATCACAGCTACATCGATACATCGATACACCGCCACACCGATTCACCGCTACCCCCCCTAAAAATAATGAAACAAATCATCCCAGTTCGGGTTCAGGGATTCGACTAATTCTCGGATCTCTTTCTCTGGCCAGTTAAGGATTTCTTTTACTCTTTTTTGAGCACTGCGAATATCTGCAACCGCTTCGAAATAGACGAGGTCTTGCACCAAAAAGGCCATGCCTTGGCACTGCTCGGCTTTGACCTTTCTTTCCCAGATTGAGGTTTGTAGATTAGAACTTGATGCGACATGCAAAAAGGTTTGGTCTTTTGAGGCTATGACGTAGACCACCGGTTGCCGGCTGGCTGAATAGGCATTGATAAATAGTGCTTTTTGTTCCGAATGATTTTGCAGTTCTTGCACGCTTGTGCCACCAGCTGCCATTTTTCCTGATGTTTTCATCGACTATCCTTTCAATTTGCTCCAAATACTGAGTATGGAGAGCAATGCAGATTTATCGTGCAAAAGGCTCGAAATTAAAACTTTATATGGGGCATTTCATACTTTTTGTAATACTCTACGTCTATTCTTAAATCTAGGCACTTGTGCTGTTTCAAGCGTGATCCAGAGCACAGCCAACATAGGTAAACGTATGTATTCAATTTTTGATATTTATAAAATAGGCGTCGGTCCATCAAGCTCTCATACCAATGGCCCAATGCTAGCTGGTTTTCACTTTGCTCAGCTGATTCAAGAATTCGTTGCGGATGTAACGCGTATACAGGTTGATCTATATGGCTCGCTATCTCTAACGGGTAGAGGTCACCATACCGATCGCGCTTCAATACTGGGGCTGCTTGGTAATCGCCCTGATACCATCAAGATATCCAGCGCCAACGCTGAAATGCGTAAAGCGATTAAAGATGGAAAGCTTAATCTCTCTGGCAAAAACCTGATTAATTTCAACTACGATTCTGACATTCTATTTCACGCAGAAAACCTGACCATGCATGAGAATGGCATGACGATTTCGGCGTTCAATGCCGCAGGTGAGCGTGTTGGGTTTGAAACCTATTATTCTATTGGTGGTGGATTTATTGCTACCGAATATGAATTACAACATGGTAAAGCAAGCTCCGAGGTTGAGGTCGAGTTTCCATTTTCCAGTGCAGAACAAATGCTTACTGCTGCCGAGGATAACGGCCTTAGCCTAGGCGGAATGGTACTGCGTAATGAACTTTCTTTTAGGTCTCAAGCAGAAATAGATGCTAAAGCGGAACAAATCTGGAAAGTGATGAACTATTGCATGGAGCGCGGATTTGAGACTGAAGGTATTCTAGAAGGCGGGCTCAATGTCACACGCCGAGCACCTAACCTATTGAAAAAGTTAGAAGCTAATGCTGCAATCGAGAATGATCCAATGGAGATTTTGGATTGGATAAACCTATTCGCGTTTGCAGTTAGTGAAGAGAATGCAGCAGGCGGACAAGTTGTCACCTCTCCTACTAACGGTGCGGCAGGTGTCATTCCGGCAGTGCTTACCTATTACCATAGGTTTATTCGAGAGCTGGATCTTAAACAACTTAAAGATTTTATGGCTGTATCTGGCGCAATTGGCATTTTATATAAAACCAACGCTTCGATCTCTGGGGCTGAAGTTGGCTGCCAAGGAGAAGTTGGGGTCTCATCATCCATGGCCGCAGCTGGCCTCACCGCTCTGCGCGGCGGAAGCAACGAGCAGATCTGTATTGCTGCTGAAATCGCGATGGAACACTCTCTTGGTATGACGTGCGACCCTATCGGCGGCCTAGTACAAGTTCCATGCATCGAACGTAACGCGATGGGCGCAATGAAGGCACTCACCGCCTCACGCATGGCGTTAAAGCGCTCAAGTAAGTGCCTGATATCTTTAGATAATGTAATTGATACCATGTATGTGACTGGTAAAGATATGAACAAGAAATACCGTGAAACATCACTAGGCGGCCTTGCCATGATCCACCTTGCACCACCATGCGAATAATGTAATACCTTCAACTAAAAACATTGGCTAAAAATCACATCACTTCACGGTGTTCTGTGCCTGCGCATAAGAACACCGTTCCATATTTGGTTTATAACAACTCGCAATAAAATCTATTCAGATAAGTACTGATTTGATAAGTTCTCACTCAGATTCCTGCATACTTACCTCTTAATTATGCAGGTTTAAATTCAGCTTGAAGCTAATTTTTGCTGAACTAACGAACTATCAGGGTGATACTACATGCTAGATATAGAGCAACAACACACCACTTCAGCTACCGAATTGGCAAACCTCTCTTATCCTTCTCAAAAAAGCTTAAAGGGCCTGTGGCTTAAATCTCGCTTTTTTGTGCTAAGTAAGGTGTATCGCTCTACGTTTAACCGCATCAGCACCCTAACTGAAAATGCATTATTCCGTCATGCGGTAATGCAAAAGCCTCGCCTGTTAGAAAAGGCACTCAAGCCGTATCTGTATGTTGATATCCCAGCATCGGTACGCATGCAGCATATTGAAGAAAACTTTGGCTTTTTAAATCAGACATTTGGTAAGAACATTGAACAAGCTTTTGTAAGCGGTGGGCAGGTTTTATTGAACCTTACTGATTCTAAAGAGCAAGAGTATAAAGTGGTACTTTTTGATGGTGAAATGCGCGAAGGTTCTCTTGGTCTTCGATTGGTAAACCATCTTGATCAAGCCATCTATTCCATTACCTTTAACCTGACTACAACTCCAGAAAAGACCATCCATATTGGTGCTTTAAAGGGGCCGAGTGATGAAGTTGAAGACCGTAATCAGGTAATCAAGACCTTAACCCGTTCATTCCATGGCTTAAGACCTAAAGCGTTAATGGTGGAGTTGGCGTTATTCTTTGGACGCTCTCTAGGCTACAACAAAGCCGTTGGTGTTTCGAATAAAGGTCATATCTATCAAGCACTTCGTTACAAAGGCTCAAAAGCAAAAGCGGTGACCTTCAATTATGACGAATTATGGGAAGAGTATGGCGCAACACGCGTGGACAATTATCGCTATGAAATTCCAACCGTGCCAGAACGCAAAGACCCATCAACGCTAGAAAAGCGCAATAAGCGCCGTTTATATACAAAACGCTACGCGTGGTTAGATGAATTAGAAACCCAACTTTCCAATAAAGTAGAAACGTTAAAAAGCACCACAAGCGAGTTTTAATCCATATAGATTAGGATCTGGGTTCTATCATGTATCGGTGGATTGAATCACCGATACATCGATTCACGGATACACCGATACACCGATACACCGATACACCAATCATAATTCCCGCACCCTCCCGTCATTCCCGCGTAGGCGGGAATCTGTAGACTCTTCGCCCCAACAACTAGCACCAAACCAACCCCCGAGTACCCAAAGACCCCGGCTTAAAACAGAGAGAAGCGGTTCTGTGGTTCTATGGTTCTTTGGCCCTGTGAGGGACATCATCGATACATCGATACATCGATACATCGATTCATCGCTACACCGATTCCCCATCCACCATTCCCGCCCCCTCTCGTCATTCCCGCGAAGGCGGGGATCTGTAGACACTCGGGCTCGTATTCAACAGCAAATCCTGAGTAGCCAAAGACCCCGGCTTAAAACACTACCGGGGTGACGAGGGAGAACCGGTTCTGTGGTCCTATGGTCCTATGGTCCTATGGTTCTATGGTTCTATGGTTCTATGGTCCTGTGGAACTGTGGGGCACATCATCGATTCATCGCTACACCGATTCCCCATCCACCATTCCCGCACCCTCCCGTCATTCCCGCGAAGGCGGGGATCTGTAGACACTCGGGCTCGTATTCAACAGCAAATCCTGAGTAGCCAAAGACCCCGGCTTAAAACACTACCGGGGTGACGAGGGAGAACCGGTTCTGTGGTTCTATGGAACTGTGGAACTGTGGGGCACATCATCGATACATCGATTCACCAATACGCCTATAACTAACAGACTATTTCCCTTCCCCCACAAAGCTTAAATCAACCGCTTGATAATATTTGTTCTTCAGGATCTTACCTTGTTTAATGACAATCCCGTCATTGCTCTTTGAATCTTGGTCGCAGAAGACGATATACATATCGTTTTTTTGTTTATAGCTGGCGCTGATCCCTTTCTGGGCATAGACCTCAACGGTTTCTTGGGCTTGGGCTTCATTTAGAGCGGCTTTACTCATATTACTTTGATGCACTGCGTCCCAACATTTCTCAAAGGGGATTTCGAGGGCGTTGGCAACATTAAGCAGCACGTCAACTTGGCGTGAGATGGTAGTTTCAGATAGAGCCTCATGCCCAGCATGTACCGCACGACCTACCGCAACATATACCGTATCGGTAATCGCATCTGCTTGTTCTACTTTACTGTCTGCGCGGGCTAATTCGGTTAGCTCTTCAATCATTAAATTGGAATGCAGATGACATAACGCTTCTGAATCTATTCCGGTTGCGATTGGTAAGTTGAATAGTTGACGAAAAGCGACGATATCAGCATAAAGTTTGCTCCAAAGAGTGGAAGTTAAGGCTGAATAGGAAGCGTAAAACTCTGGGTTCATAGAAAGGGCTCAAAATAATAATAAAAGAATACTGTCCCATTTCATTGCAACTAATGCAATTTAAACACCTATAACAAAATTCGATGCAAAACCTGATAAATCAACAATATCGTGTTTTTTTAGATTAAAATTAGTAACTTGCTGAAAATTTTTGACTATTAATGCAACACTGCCAATACTATGAAGGCGTAGTGGCATCTTCAATATTAAGCCACTACCCGAAATAACAAATTTTTTATTTTATTGCTATATGCTCAGCCAGATTATGAGAATTTAAATATGGAATCTTATCCTCCGGCAATGTAACAGCGTTAATAAAGCTTTAAAATCAACTGTTTCACGACATCCAATAGTGTTAATCGTTTTTTCCTATTTGGCGGATAATAAGAAGAATGGCTGCAAATTTAAGTGCTCACACATCAAAATCAAAGACAGTAGCGAGAGTATTGCCTTCATCTCTGCTCATCAATCTAATGTCGCTTGCTATACCTCTGATTATATTGCAGATTTACGACCGTATTCTTCCTAACCAAAGCTACGGAACTGCATTTTTGCTGCTATTTGGAGCAACCATTGCAATTTTACTCGACGCCTTAATGCGCTATGTGCGCTCTTGGATGCTCGGCGCGGCTGCGATTAATACAGAATATAATACCTATCAAACAATCATTGATAGGCTCAATAGTGCCACTCCATCGCAACTTAAAAAGCTAAAGCCCGGTGCGCTCCAAGAAAGCCTTAAGGGTGTGGCTTTGATTAAGGACTTTTACTCTGGTGGGTTTATTAGTGGCTTAATTGATGTCCCTTTTGCGATTATTTTCCTGATGCTTATCACCTATGTGGGCGGCTCTTTAGTTGTCATTCCTATCGTGGTATGGGCGATCACTTTTATTTTGGTATGGCTGTTCACTAAAAAATCGGGTGAGCACGCTTTGTTTGGCGCCAATGCTGAGCAAGAGCGCATGAACTTCCTTATTCTGGTATTCGGTTTTCTAGACAATGTAAAAAGCCAAGCTTCAGAAACAAAGCTATTTCGCTATTTCAAGGTATTGAACCAAAAACGCTATTTAGCTCATTCAGAATCAGAGCGCAACGTCGCGGTTGCTCAAGAATTAATTCAGATTGCCGCAATGGGTACCTCAGTGGCTATGGTATTAATTGGTAGTATCAGCGTTCTTGATGGCACCCTAACCTCTGGTGGACTAGCAGCCTGTTCTATCTTGGCTGGACGCGCCGTTGCACCATTAAGTGCCCTACTCGGCCTGCGCCTGCGATACAGTTCATACATGGTGGCAAATCACGCCCTTACCGAATTACTCGATGGCCTATCTGAAGCAGATACTAGCCAACCCGAGCACACTGAGTTTGAATCCCTAACTATCAAAGAGGCGAGTTTTCAACGCTTTGACCATCAATTTAGTTTTGATTTGACTATCAACAAGGGTGAAGCCGTTCATATCACCCATACCGATACAGATGTATCTAGCCACGCTGTTACCATAGCAGCAGGCCTAGAAGTAGCTGAACAATATGAAAGCATGTGGGGTGAAGAGCCCATTAACATGCAAGCGAGTTGGTGGCGAGAGCATATTGGC
Organism: Vibrio gallicus; assembly: GCF_024346875.1. Taxonomy (NCBI): domain Bacteria; kingdom Pseudomonadati; phylum Pseudomonadota; class Gammaproteobacteria; order Vibrionales; family Vibrionaceae; genus Vibrio; species Vibrio gallicus. The sequence continues at coordinate 106,451 of NZ_AP024872.1, read as the reverse complement.
TTTGTCGCAACTCATCCCAATGTTATCTCCGGTAGCCTGCTAGACAACCTATGCGCATTCAACAATAGCCAGATTGAAGAAGCGAATTTGTTATCCAATGCTCTGGGCTTGAACAACATCGTTTCCGAGCTTTCGGAAGGCGTTGAAACCAAAGTGGGCTTTAACCTTGGTACCCGCTTGAGCCGAGGCACGATAAAGTTGGTGTCAATTGTCGGTCAGCTGTCTCAGTCTACCCCGTTAGTGGTGCTTGACAGACCCGAGCGCGACCTAGATATCGATTCGGTTAACCGCCTCAAATCAGTGCTAGAATATTATATGTCGAAAGGGCGTAGCTTTATTCTCAATACAGAGCACCCTATATTGCTAGAACTTATCACTCATACATCTAGCGTTACACTCAAGGAGACGAGTGAGCAATGAACTCTCAGTACGTAGATTGCATTCAACAGATCCTCAAAATTATAGATGTTGACGCAGGTGTTCAGAACTTTACTAATGAGTGGATTTCATCGAACCCTGTACTAAATAGTGCCGATATACTGGATATATTCGATAGGTTGATGATCCCATATGAGGTGCATCCGGCTTCTGACAAGCTATCTAAGATTCAGCACCAAGCGGCTATTTACCTTTGTGAAGATAAAGCCACTACCTGTAAGTACGATCTCAACCAATACTTTGAGTTCGATAACGGCACTTTTGTACCGGCAATTAAACCGAATAGCAAAGCTACTGACATCGTTATTTTGGTCCTTGACCGCCAAAAAGAGCGCTACGAAAGCGATTGGTTTGAAAGCAAGCTCGTTGCATATAAAGGGATTATTCCACGCTTACTTGGTATCAGCTTATTGGCAAACCTATTTGCACTCTCTATCCCATTTATCACCATGTCTGTGTACGATCACGTCATTGGCGGGGATGCAAGAAACGAGGTACTAGGGATATCTATTGGCGCTATCTTACTGTTTTCTATGATGTTACTTCTGAAAGTACTACGTAGTCAGCTATTAACAACCGTCGCAAACCGCATTAGCCGAGAGATAACACAGACACTATTACGAAAAATGATACATGTACCGCTGGCACATAGCCGCTTGACCGGTGCATCGTCATTTATGAGTCGGATCACGACCGCCGAAACCATCAAGGGTATGGTGCAAGGCCCACTCGGGGGCGCATTATTTGACCTACCATTTGTGATTATTTTTATCGTTGCCATTGGCATCTTGGGTACTTGGCTGGTTATTGTGCCTATTATTGCGTTGATCCTGTATTTTATTTTGGCCATGCGCCACTACAAAAATCAGGCGCTACTCAATAACCAAGTAACCATTTCAGGTACAACGCGCTACTCCTTGATTTATGAGCTCAACAGCAAGCTTGATTATCTGCGTTCTAGCCAGATTTTAGGCAATTGGAGTACTCGATTTACCAAGGCGAACAGACTTGCATCTAAGAACAGCTTTTCTCAGGTCACGCACCAAGCGAAATATACCTCTATCTACTATGCGATTGGTTTATTGAGTACCGTTGCTGTAATTGGACTGGGTATCGAGTTGATTTTTGCTCAGCAGTTATCTGCCGGTGGTTTAATCGCTACCATGATGCTTATCTCTAGAGTGACTAGCCCAGCGCAGATGCTATCTAACAGCTACCCTAGATTGGGGCAATATCAACAAGCAAAACAACAGATTAACCAGACCATTTTACAAAAAGCCGAGGGAGAGTTTGCCTATCAGCATCATGCCCTTACCGACAGCGCACCTAAAATCGATCTAGAGCAAGTAACCTTGCGCTTCCCTGGTCAATTAAAGCCTGCACTTTCAGGTGTGACCTTTGCCGTAGAGCCTGGGCAAGTAATTGCCGTCACCGGTCCTATTGGCTCGGGTAAAACGACTTTATTAGAGGTTTTAGCCGGTCTTTGTGATATTCAAAATGGTGTCATTAAATATAATGGACATAACCTAACTCAGTATGACCCGCAGCTTCTAAGACAGTGGCTTGGATTCTATGGCGATCAGCCTCAGATAATCCCGCTGACTATCCGCAACTTCATTGACGATAATCGTCACGTAGAAGAGCAAGAAATTTTAGACGCCCTAGACAGGGTTGGTGCTTCTCGTTGGCTCGCCTCACTAGAACATGGATTGGATACCCATCTCAACGACCTCGAGTCCCTATCACATCCGCTTTCAAGCTTTGAAGCACATGTGCTATTGAGAGCTAAGCTAAACTGCCACCGTTATCCTTTAGTCATATTGGATAACCCTGTCGCTTCCAATGGTGAAAAAGAGATCTTCCTTGAATGGTTAGAAGCAAACAGAGGCAACAGCACCATAATTTTAACCTCGCATGATCCCGATATTATTAAGATTGCAGATCAAGTCGTTCTTCTCGATAAAGGCACTGTGACATATGCCGGACCCATTCCAGAAGCAGAGCCACAGGTAGAGACAGCGGAGGTCACAGAAGACTAATATGGACAATCAAACTGCAGAAGTAATTGAATCGAAAATAACGAGACGCCTGCTGACTCTAAGTACCCTAGTTATTGGTGCATGCGTGGTGTGCTTTGTAGCATGGACCATATTTACCCGAGTCGATGAGATAGCCAAAGCCAAAGGCGCGGTGATACCTGAGGGTGAACGTCAGGTATTACAATCAGAATTGGGCGGTCGGCTCAAACAGGTTTTTGTTAAGCGTGGTCAGCTAGTCGATATTGGCGATCCAATTGTCGAGTTTGATTCAACCTATCAGACCTCTGCCCTAGATGAGCTTCAATCCCAACAAACCAGCCTTATCTTAGCCATAGAGCGTATGTCTGCGCTTATCGAAGAGCGTGACCCTGATTTCTCACAATATATAGATAAGTATCCGCGATTGGTGGAAGAGCAAAACGCGCAGCTAAACGCGACCCAAGCCTTGTTTGCACAGAAAAAAGTCGTATTGGAAAATGAAAGCGAGCGCATCAACGAAGAGCTGAAAGGCGTTGAGCGTGAAATCCCAGCCGAACGTCGACAATTAAGTTCATCTAATCAAGAACTTGCGATCTTAAATAAGGGTTTAGCCAAGGGGAATATCTCGAAGGTTCGCGTACTTGAAATGAAGCAAAAGATAGCCTCAATTGAGACCGAGCTTGAACAAGCAAAAGGCAAAAAAGCAGTACTACTTAGGCAAGCAGAATCCAATCGAAGTAAAATTAAGCAGCTGCACGCGGAGAACATACTAGATGTTCGCAAAGAAAAATCTAAAGCGGTATCTGACCTCTCAGCTTTAAATGCACGCGTTCGCTCCGGTGAAGCAAAAGTGAGTGGCACCTTAGTTACTTCGCCAGTAAAAGGGCTAATTCAAAGCCTACCTACCACCCATAACGGCTCAGTTATTCAGCCCGGAGGCACGGTTGCAGAAATTGTCCCTGTTGAAGGCAAAGCAGCATTTAAAGCCAAGCTATCTCCAAGAGATATCGGTTTTGTATCAGTTGGCCAGCGTGCCAGAATCAAGATCGATGCCTTTGACTACAGCCGCTTTGGCGCGCTAAAAGGTAAGGTAACTGAAATATCCCCGACCACCAGCCAAACTGAACGCGGTGAGATTTACTACGATGTATTTATCGAAGTAGACAAAGCCCATTTTAGAGATGACCCATCACGCTACGCCATCCTACCCGGCATGACAGGCGAGGCTGATATTACCACTGGTGAAAAAACCGTATTCCAATACCTTTGGAAACCAATCTACACCAACGTAAGCCACGCGTTTGGCGAAAGGTAGGTTTTGAGGACTGGGTTCCCCGCGAAGGCGGGGGTGAAGCGGTTCTGTGGTCCTGTGGTTCTTTGGCCCTGTAGGGACATCATCGATTCATCGATTCACCGCTACGCTCCACCACCACCCCAATACCGTCATCCCCGCGAAGGCGGGGATCTGTAGATACTCAGACCTCAATCATGGTCTCGATTTCAAACCTAAACCCGAGCAACAGGGAGAAGCGGTTCTGTGGTCCTGTGGTTCTGTGGTTCTTTGGCCCTGTGAGGCAGATCATCGAAACATCGATTCATCGCTACGCTCCACAACCACCACACCTTAAAACCGTCATCCCCGCGCAGGCGGGGATCTGTAGACACTCGGGCTCATATTCAACAGCAAATCCCGAGCACCCAAAGACCCCGGCTTAAAATACCACCGGGGTGACGAAGTAGAAGCGGTTCTGTGGTTCTATGGCTCTTTGGTCCTGTGGGACACATCATCGATACATCGATTCATCGCTACGCTCCACAAGCACCACACCTTAAAGCCGTCATCCCCGCGCAGGCGGGGTGACGGTGTAGAACGATTCTAGAACCCAGTTCTAACGCCTATCCATGATGATTTCCCCAATCTGTCGTATCAAGGTGATCATGGTGATGCTTGGTTGGGTCATCGTCTTGATGATGATGCACATCGTCCGCATTTGCGATTGTTGAATCATCTACAGGCAGGCCGTGCTCATCCAATGCAGGAGCTGCGCTGTCTTGATTCAGAACTATGTCTAAATCTTGCGGCAGTGCGTGGTCTGCTGTTTGGCTGTGATCTGGTTGAGCTAAGCCAAGATGGTCTAAATACGTTTGCGCGCCAGAATGACTATCCGCACCTGTTTGAGCAAGTGACTCTAAGGTTATTGTCACCGTTTCTACTGGCTCATCAGCAGGTGCTGGTTCGTCGGAAGAGCCTATAAGTTGTGGTGCTGTTAACCCATGAGCTGTAGGTATTGCATGCACGTGCATAGTTACATTGGTTTCTGCTGAATCAACATGACCGTCACTAGCCGTTATATGGAATACGACATTATCGTGGTCACTTTGATGCGAGGTAAAGACCAACTTATCGATATCTGCCGCATCAATTTCTTGATTCACTGTGACATGATGTCCATTAAAGGTTAATTCACCCTGACTAGGTAATCCCGTAATTGTAATATGATCCAGTGTGTCCATATCAGAATCTTGGAATGAAAAGTCTGATAGTGAGAACTGGTGCTGTTCTGTCGCTAGCATTGCGATAGGTGCACCTTGACTCACCGTTGGTGCATGGTTGTCGTGACCATATATAGTTACATCCACCGTAAATGGAGTACCATCTGCTGAATGTACCGTGACCGAATCCGTAACACTTTGACCTGCTACAAGGTTATGGATGGTAGGGTTATGCTGGTCTGTCAGTGTATATTTAAACTGACCATCCGTTAACATATCAAACTCACCATATGTTCCATGCAACCCTGTCGCAGCTTTAAAATGCTCTTGTGCATGACCATCTACATCAGTGATAAGCAAGCGCCCTGCTGTAGTTGGGTGCTGTCCAGTCGTAGGTAATATAACTCCTGATTCCAGCTTAATATGTGCCGCGTCATTCTCCGCTGTCACTGTCATGCTAGCAGTCGTATTTGTAGTACCACCATGTCCATCTGCCACTTGGTAGCTAAATACAACTGGGCCATGATAGTTGGCTTGAGGCTTAAAGCTCCATGTTCCATCATGATTATGGGTAATCGAACCGTAATCCACAGTTAAGCCTGTGACATGTAAGGTGTCATGGTCATCATCATGTGCATTCGCAAGCAGTTGTTGCTCGGTTAACGTAACCGAGTGGTCTTCATGGTCCGCAGTAAGTGATACTGGCTTAGAAACACTAGGCGCATCATTCACACTGGCAATATCAAAGGTCGCAGTTTGATCAGCAGTTCCGCGATGGCCGTCAGATATCTTGTAATGAAGAGTTTCTTTGCCATGGTAGTTCGAATCTGGATAGTACATAAATTTATGACTACGAGCATCATACTTCACATCACCATGGTCTGCGGTTACTAAGTGATTCAATACTGTCAAACTATCGTGGTCGACATCTGTCGCACCTTTCAATAGATCAGATGAGGTGAAAATCTTAAACCCATCTTCATCTATACCAGCTAAAGCTGGAGCTGCATGCGCGACAGGAGCATCGTTTACTGAGTTAACAGTCATGGTGGCATGCGTTTGAACCTTAGAGCCAGAGCTATCAGTGACGTCATAGGTAAAGGTTTCGCGGCCATGATAATCATGATCTGGTTGGTACTTGAAATGACCATTCTTATCCACTGTCACGTGACCGTGCGCAGCATGGACATTGGCTACAGTTAATGTATCGCCACTATCAATATCGGTTGCATGTTTGAGTAATTGCGTTGTGTCTAACGTAATCACTCGATCTTCACGCCCATGTTGACTCATAGTTACATCGCCTGAAACCGTTGGCGCATCATTACTACCAGTTAGGGTAATTACAACATTATGCGAGGTTCCGTCTTTAGCGTGTACACTAAATGTCTCTGTTACCGCTTGTCCTGCTGGAATTTGCTGGAATGCATGCCCATCATCAACCTTATATGTCCAATGCCCATGGGTATCAACACTAAGGTGTCCGTAGCTGCTGCTAGAGAGCCCCGAGTGACCATGAGTATCGGTGTGAGACGGCTGTATATTGCTATTTGCTACCGTCAAACCTGATTCGCCTTGATCAATATCTGTAACCTTCAAGGTGCCAGATACTGATGTTGAAGTTCCATCAACCACCTCACCAACAAGCGTACCACTAAAGGTTGCCGCTTCATTTTTACCGTCTAGAGTCACGGTTATTGTATGCGCGGTACCATCGATGGCATGTACGGTAAAGGTTTCCGTTACATGCTGGCGATTTGGAATTGCTTTCACTCTATCCGCATGATCAACATGGTACTGCCAAAGACCATCATCAGTAATCGATAAATGACCATAAGCATTAGTCGATAAACCACTCTGTGAAGGATGGCTTGAATCCGGAGCTATGCTGCTCTGTGCATGGAAATGATGTTCATTGTGGTCAACATCAGAAATATGCAATTGCTGGGTTGACGATACCGTATGACTATTGACTCTCGAGCTATCAGTCACATGAATAGCACTCGGTCCACTAATCGTTGCAGCATCATTGGTACCCGTGATAACAATTTCTATCTCTTTTGGCTCACTTGTACCGTGATGATTGTCTGTAGCCACTACATGAGCAGTGATTGTTTGATGCTCACCTTTTGCCAAAGCATTGTAGGCGCCATTTTTAGGATCAAATGAGTAGCTACCATCTGAATGTAACACAAATCCTGCTGGTGCATGTGTACCTGACTGCAAGCTATAAGTCATTGAACTTGAATCATTATCTATATCTGTTGCATGCAATTGACCAGTCAATTTAGTGCCGGCTTCAGTAGCAGCTTGACTCGCTACGTGGGCAACAACAGGGGCATTATTTTTACCCACTAGAGTCACTGCTATGGTGTGCGTCGCTGTGCCATCAATAGAGGTTACAGTAAAGTGCTCTACTACTTTTTCCCCTTCATGTAGCTGCTGAACATCACGACGATTATTATCAATGATATATGCCCATGAACCATTTTGTTGAATAGTCAAGGTTCCATAATGATGATTATGTCCAGTAGAGGTTAGTGTCTGGGCCTTGAACCCATCTTCACCATGATCAACATCCGCTACCGTTAATTTACCATTCGCAGTCATCTCATGTTGAGGAGCAACTGTTGATGTCGACGAAGCGAGTTGTTCAGTGACTGCCGCAGTTACACCGCTGTTAACTGTACCCGTTGCCGTACCAGAAATAGTCGCACCATCATTAGTACCGACTATATCTACTACCAATGAATGAGTCGTATGATCAGGAGCACCATCATCGGTTTTTAATGTAAAGTGCTCTTCAAGTTTTTCACCTGCAGCTAAACTTTGAACATGTGAATCAAAGTTTTTCATCAAATGGTACTTCCAGGTTCCTTGCTTATCTATTTCAAGGTAACCATAAGTCCCACTCATGTGACTACTTGCAACAAAGTGCCCCTCACCGCTGTCGCCATCGGTAATATCTAATTTACCTTCAGCAACAAAGGTAGACTTATCATCCTCAGTAGCCGACTCATGTTTAGTATCAACAATTACAGGCTTATCATTGACTGGAGTGACCTTGATTGTGGCTATACCAGAGTCAACCTGCTGTCCTCCACTCACACCGTGTTGACCCGCAAGACTATCGTGCACTGTGTATCTGACCTGCACTTGACCATTAATGTCTTTAGCTGGAGTAAATGTATACCCGCCGTGGCCATCTGATTTTAATGTCCCTTGAGATTTATCTACAAGCTCAACGTCAGTCAACACAATATGCTCATGTGCCCCATCAGTAGCAAAATCAGGGTCAGTTACATGTCCATGATCGGCTGCAGTTCCAGATCCAATAATATCATGAGCAGTAAAGTGTACCGGATGGTCTTCTGATGTTGTTTTAAGCGCAAAGTTAGCTGCCACTGGCTTATCATTAACAGAATCAATGCTTAATGTTGCTTTTACTAACTTGGTCTCAAGACCATCAGAGATACCGTAGGTAAACTCAACCGGACCATGGTAGTCCCCCTCAGGAACAAACTTATAGACACCATTGCCTTGGTCAGTAAAGGTTCCGTGACCACCAACAACCTTAATATTGACAACATGTAGTGGATCTTTTTCTGCATCCTTAGCATGCGCCAACGCAATCAAATCAACTGAACCCGCTTGGGTTGCAACATGCCCTTGACCAATAGAAGTACCATCGATCTGAACTGTAAGGTCTTCATCACTATGACCAAGATTCACATGAGAATCTGCTGTTGGTGCTGTATTTCTTCCGTGTACTGTCATGTGAATTGGCACAATAACATTGCCACCATGACCATCTGATACCAATACTTTAGCAGTGACATCGCGGGTTTCACTTGGTTTCAAGCCATTTAGAATTGGGTCACTATGAGTTGGCTGATAAGTGTAATGCCCCTTATTATCTATAGTGAAGCCTTGCAATGCATTGGATGGATCAACCGCATAGATTACATGGTCATTGTGATCGACATCAGTTGCTTTTAAGTCCCCTTCAAGGTGCATTTTATCGACTTCAACAATGGCCTTATTTTGCGCCAATGCGTGTGAGGTCCCTTGCTCAAACACCTGAATATTTTCTTGGCCTGTAACAACTGGCTTGTCGTTACTACCATGAATCGTGATAGTGATATCTTGATGGCCCGAGTGTGCACTCTCAATCGCAATATGATCGGTTAGTACATCACCTTCACTTAATTGGTTAACCGGATCGGTTAGACCAGTATGTGGATACAGGTGATATTCCCAATCTCCATCGGGTTTTACCGTCAAGTAACCATATGTACCAGGGCTGTGGTTCGCCCCTTGAACACCATGCGCTTGGGCATCGCTTGGTGATTTTGCTTGTACATGACCTGTCGCTTTCAAATGGTGTTGGTCATTGTGTGCGTCTGTATAAGAGCTTCCGCCATCCTCATTGACACCACCTGTTAAGTCACCCGTAATTTTATCAATATCTGATACTGGTGGTTTAGGTGTTGACGTTTGGCTCGATGTTGAAGTCCCGCTAGGTGCAGGAGTAGATGTTGGCGCTTGCTTATTACCATTATTATGCGGATCTGAATCTACATGTATTGTAGAAGTAGCAACAGTTTGCGCATGACCATCGGTCACTTTATAAGCGATAGTTACATCTTTGCCACTTGCGGCCGTGCTAGGGTGGAAAATATAGCCACCGTTACCGTCTTCATCAATGTGCCCCAGTGACGGATCAAGTACCTGTACATCAGTATGCTGGTGTTGCGTACCGACCTTAAAGATACTCAAGTCATCACCATCAGGATCGGTTGCAGATGCAACTAAAACACCCTCTTGGAATGTTAAAGAGTTTTGATGTTGACCAACCGTACCTAAGCTTGGTATCGGGTGATCGATTACTGGTGCATCATTGGTACCTGTTACGACAACCGAGACCACGCGCGTATCTTTGCCGCCATGCCCATCAGTCACTTGAATCTTGATATCAAAGGTTAGGGTCTCACCTTCTTTCAGATAGTTGTATGCTGGGTTTGTTCTATCAAATCGATACTTACCACTTGTTTCAAGGGTCAATCCCGGTACGTGATGAGATGATACATGCTGCAAGAAACTTGCCGGCAAATGTTTCTCATCATTAAATCCTACTAAACTAAAGGTCTGGTGGTCGCGAACATCAGGGTCAGTTGCGATAAATTGCCCTTCAACAAACTTATGATGACCTTGAGCTGATTTGTCGTTTGCATTCGCTTCTGTAGCCGTAATTTGATCTGCCACGGTAATAATTGGTTGATCATTAGTGCCATGGATACGAATGGTTAACGTTGCTTCGGTACCATCTACAGAGTGAACCTTAATCGAGTCGGTAATTTCTTGACCCTGACTTAGTGCCTGAACGGCAGGCGAAGTAGGGTTAAGGTGATATTCCCATTCCCCTTTGGTATTGATTTTGGCAAAACCATGGGTTCCTTGAATACTACTTTCTGCTTTAAAGTGGTCTTCATTAAGGTCTGGATCGGTTACGGTTAATGTACCTGAGACATCTGAATGCGTGCGATCTGTCACCTCAGGTAGGTGAGGTGAATGAGGAACATGAATCACTGCCGGATCTTGGATCGGATCAATTTTTATGGTTGCGCTGCCAGGAACGGCTTGTGCATGCCCAGAAGCCTGACCGAATGCCGTTCCTTCATCGATATATTCAAATGTAAATCGAACATCACCACCACCTTTATGACTGTTCCAATCAGGGTCTGGTGTAAAGGTCCAGCTGCCTCCAGCATTCTCAACCAAGGTGCCTTGGCCATGTGCTAACTTAACCGTGCCTGGTACCAACTCAATATCATGGTTGCTTGAACCTGGATTATCAATATCGTGGGTATTTTTAAGTAGATCCTGCACCGTAAAGGTCACCGAACCTGAATCTTCATGAACATGACTTAATTCAGTATGGCCTTGAATTGGTCTATCATTTTGTGGCGTAACTACGATCTCACCGTCTGTTACCATGGTATGGCCACGACCATCTTCGATCTTGTATTGTAGTTTTACATTGCCGTTGAAGTCTTTATCTGGCGTGTATTGATAATTCCCCATCCCCAAGTCAACAATGGAGCCATGAGTCTTACCATCTGCTCCTGCGACAATTTGCACGCCAGAAATAGCCATTGTATCCCCATCAGGGTCCACAATAAATTGGTGGTTATTACCAGCAAGGTCTGCAGCAGAAAACTTCAATACACCATCTTCCAGCACCTGTAACGGGTGCTGCTGGATAACCTCAGGTAAATCGTTTCGTCCGTGTACGGTAAAGTGCAGCTCTCTAGTATTTTCACCACCATATTGATCAATAACCTGCACTTTTATCGTAACATCCTCGGTTTGACCTACCTGAAGATGTTGATACGCAGATACGCCTGCGTTGAACTCAAACGAGCCCGTCTTCGGATCTAACAGCAAATCTGGGCGGTTGATTCGATTACCGTGATCGTCGACAGTATAGAATTCATGCACGTCACCCGTTGGGTGTATTGGTGAGATCTTGTCATCTATATCTGAGTATTCAATCTTGCCCGAAACAATATGGTCTTCTACAACATTAACTCTCGATAATGCATCGTGAGTAACTGAATAATGATTGCTCGCACTCTCCTTAGAGCCACTCTCATTAAGCTCACTCAAGATCTTAGCATTGGTTATTTTAGGCTGATCATTAGTACCAGTAATTGTGAGATCAAGGGTTTGCTGGGTTGTACCACCTTGTGCATCTGTTACGGTTACCACTACATGCTCTAGGTGCGATGCACCTTGCGATAGATGCTGCAATATCTGGGCATTGGTATGTACAGAAATAACCCCACTATTCTTATCGATTGTTACCCACTGACCGACATTATGCCTTCCACTATCAGCGTGAGAATCTATGCTGTAAGTAAAGTGAGTGTCATCGACATCGGAAACTTTCGGCAACGCTACAGTTTGAACCTGACTATGCGAAGCACCTTTACTTGAGTCTTCTGCAAAAGATGCCGGCTGATATGCAGCTAATACTGGATTATCATTGCTGCCATGTACCGTTACTACGATATCTTGCTTAATCGATTGCCCTGAAGAGTCTGTCACTAGCATAGTAAAGTGCTCTTGAGGGTTGTCATTGCCGGTTAATTTCTGAGTGGCATCTTTACTATCATCAAGTTGATATGTCCAGTGTCCATGCTGGTCGATAGTGATAGCGCCGTAGGCACCTTCTTTGGTAGTTGTACCTGTCGTTGCACCCTGTACTGACCACACTAGAGTTCCATCATTGTTATCTGGGTCAGTTGCGGTCAAATCTCCGTGGATAATAGCAACACCAGCTTGAGCATTGGCAGTACCACCTGCCTCTGTTACAGCCCCAGCATGCGAACCTGTAATAACTGGCACATCATTGCTACCGGTTAAGGTAATAACAACCTGATGAGATACCGGTGTGTTTGACGAATCTGTATCCGTTACAGTAAAGGTTTCAGTTGCTATTTCGCCTTCATGTAAGCTATCCGCTTTGTGATTATCTAGTTTATAAACCCACTTACCTGAATCTTGGTCAATGCTTAGTGAGCCATAAGTGCCATGAGATTGAGTAACAGCCCAATGAGCTGGGTCACCTTTGTCTTCATCATGTGCTTGTAAAGTACCGGTAATAGTGTCGATACCTGCTTCAGCAACTTTATGATGAGCAGTATTTGCGTGCGAACCCGCTTCAACAACAGCTCCAGTATCACCCTGTCCCTTCACTATTTCCGGAACATGGTTGGTACCATTGATACGAATAGTAATCGTGTGCTCGGTGCCATCTGCGGCAAGCACTTTAAACGTGTCATCGATGTGGTCGCTATCTTTAAGCTCTTGTACTTTGCGTAAAGAGTTATCAACCACATAATTCCATTTACCATCAGCATCAATATTCAACGTACCAAGATGGTTATTATGGCCAGCAAGTAGCGTCGCAGCTTGGAAGTGGTCTTCTCCTGCATCCACATCTGAAATAGTTAATTGACCTGTGGTATGAAGCGTATGGTTTCTTGCTATTTGGGTATCTTCTTTCACCGTACCGGTGTCAGTACCCGCTATTTGAGCCTGATCGTTACTGCCCGTAACCTGGATCTTGACATTGTGATCGACGGTCAAACCGGTACTGTCTTTTAATCGCACAGTAAAGGTTTCTGATTCTATTTCACCTTGGGTTAGAGCTTGAGTCGCACTTAGCGAGTTATCTAGGGTATAAGTCCAACGACCATGCTGATCGACAGTTATATCGCCATAAGTGCCATGGCTAGGGCCAACCAAATTCCAACTCTGAGTATCACCTTGGTCTACATCATGTCCTACAAACTGACCATGCGCCGTTGCTGTACCTGCAATATTATGCCCATCGGATGTAGTACCTTTTTCAACTACTGCACCTACATCGGCGCCCTTATTGAGCGTTATTGTTGGTGCATCTTTAGTACCCGTAATGGTTACAGAAATGGTCTCGGAGGTACCATCAACAGAATGAACCACAAACGTATCAGTATGGGTATCTTTCTCTTGAAGTTGCTGCACTTGGGGTTTGTCGTTGTCGACTTGATAATGCCAATGACCATCTTTATCTATGGCCAACTTGCCCCAGTTTTTCGAATTCGAGCCAACTGATGTCTTAAACTGCTCCTCACCACCTGAAATATTGGTATTAGTATCAATATCACTGATAGTTAAAGTACCAGATGCAGCTAGCTGATGATGAGCGTCTGGGGTTTTATCTTCTATAACTGCGCCTGTAGTAACACCACCAATAACCGCTCTATCGTTGGTGCCCGTAATCGTCACTACTAGATGAGACTCTTTGGAGTTACCCGCTGGATCTATGGTGGTATAGGTTAAGGTATCAGTGATCTGTACACCTTCACCTAACGCTTGAACCTTACCGTTTGTGTTGTCTAGGTCATAGGTATATGAGCCATCGCGATTAAGGTGCATAGTACCGTATGTACCTGAAATATCGCCGGATAACGAACCGGTGACAACCGTACTTTGAACACCATGTGCATCGGCTTCAAGGTTAACATGCCCAGAAACAGTGGTTTTGGTTTCTTCTTTAACCGCATTGGTTACATCAGTAGCCGTATTCTGAGTATCTTTATAGATAGTTGCCGTTTCAGTGGCATGGTTTCCGGCGGTATCAACAGATGTTGCCGTAACCGTTAATTCACCCTCAGCTAGGCTTGAAAGGTCGATACCACTGATATCAAACGAACCATCAGAGTGAAGATTCACATGAGTGAGGTCTAGCGTTACTTTCCCGCCATGGGTATCAGAGATAACAAGTGCAGTTAACTCTCCGTCAGAGTCAAGATGACCCGATATTTGGTTAAGGTCGCCGTCAATCTCAGCCTTATCTAAGAAGCTATCCTTGCCGAACACACCTGATGAAGTATCTTTGATGCCAACATCAACATGTGTTTGAGTATCAACCGTGTAACTGATACTAGTTGGGCCCGACACATTACCGGCAACGTCCGTTTGGCGTACCAAGGCTGTATATTGACCATCAACTTGTTGGCCAAGGTTATCTACCCAGGTTTTTCCTCCATCAATAGAGTACTCAATATGTGCACCGCTTTCGGTGCCCGTTACTTCCAATTCACCGTGTTGAGTAATATGGTCAGTATTGCTTGAACCGGTATCTGTTTTAAGCTCTACCTGCGGCGCTGCCACTTTGGTATCAAGGGTAAAGGTTAAGTCGGTTGGCTTAGACTCATTACCCGCAACGTCAACCTGCTTCACACTGACCGAATTACTGCCTTCAATAGGCGTAAAGCTGTTGGTCCATGTATGACCGCCATCCACTGAATACAGTGTATGGGCACCGGTTTCTTGACCTGTGATGGTTAATTGACCATTACTGGTGATCAGATCACTCGATGAAGAGCCTGTATCTGTCGTCAATTGCAAGCCAAGTTGCGCCGGTGGCGTAGTATCTATCGTGGTAGTAATAGGGGTACTTGGTGGCGATTGGTTGCCAGCAATATCCGTGGCAATAGCGATAATGCTGTGCGGACCATCGGTTTGCTGTGGCGGCGTATAGCTAAATGAACCACTCTTATCTGCGGTAACCTGACCCACATGCTTGCCATCAATGCTGATGTCAACTAATGCACCCGGCTCTGTAGTACCGATAATTGGTGGCGTGTTGTCTTTGTTGTGATCCGCATTTGGGATCGGCGTTAGCGTTGGTGGCAATGGTGGTGCAAGGTCAGCGCTTGGCGCGGTATTTGACAGGTCTGTTGAGCTGTTACCCGCTTTATCCGTTAGGCTAGCTGTGATTGTCTCATCTGGGTGTACCTCAGTCTCAACATGCTGGTCTTTAATATTTTGACCGGTCAACGTGTGTTGCACGCCATTAATGGTCAGAACATCACCAATTTGAGCATCCGTTGGCAAGCCAATCGTGGCCGTTATCGTACCATCAGTGCCGACTTCGTTGATGTTATAGATGCTATCAATGCCCGTACCTTCAAAGGTAATACTGGTTGGCGCACCAACGTGAGTATCGACCGACAATTGATGGGATATGGTCGAGCTTGGGTTACCCGCTTTGTCTTGCACGTTGGCTTGGATATCTAACGATCCGTCCGGAAGCTTAGCCACGTCAGGTTGTGGAACTATAGTGCTCCAGCCACCTTTGCCATCAACAGTGGCATGATAGGTGTTTCCGTTAAGCTCAACATCAACAATCTGACCTGCTTCGATACCTGTTACCGTACCGGAGATGACTAATGGCGATTGCGTCTCTTGCGCATTCACCACGTTATCAACCGATAGAGTTGGATCAATAGCAATAGTACCCGGATGTGTATCTAAGGTCGCTGTACCTGTACCAGTACTAGTGTTACCTGCTTGGTCGGTTGCCGTTGCATGCACGGTTAGTTCACCATCTACTAGGCCCGCTTTCGATAAATCAACCTTGCTTAGGCTAAATTTACCTGTTGAATCGAGCGTTGCTGTAGTTGGATCGAGCGTCGCAGTGTGACCTTGACTGTCTGTAACCGTTAATCCAGTTAGGGTCTCAGTGCCATCACTATGGTCAATAGTTCCGGTAATAGATACATGATGCGACTCCTCTTCATCAATTAAGTGATTTGGATGCGCAGTACTGCCGATTGTACCATCGGTCATATCAACGGTAGTTGGCGCAATACTGGTATCAATATTGGTATCAATAGACGTCGGTGCTGACGTATTACCGTGGGTATCGGTTGAGGTTGCGCTTACCTTGCCGCCATCAGGTAGATCTTGGGTTGGCGTAAAGCTAAATGACCCACCTTGACCTGTGATAGTGCTACCTAAAAGATGACCATTTTCATCGGTAAAGCTAATAGTACTGCCCGGCTCACTGGTGCCTGTAAAGGTCGGGGTTTTATCATTATCAATTGGAACATCTGTCAATTTCGGCGCTGTTGGCAGCGCCGTATCCATTAATGTGTTACCAGTATTGATTGACTCATTACCCGCTGGATCTACTGCCGTAGCAGTAATGGTTAATTGACCATCGGTAAGTGATGTTAGATCGATGCCATTAGCAGTGAAATGACCCGTCTGGTCAACCGCAATCGAAGCAACAGGTACTATTAGCTGATGATTCTGAGTATCTGTGATAACCACTGAAGTTAGTACAGCGGTTGGATCAATACTACCTGTGATCTCAGCATTGCCTTTTTCACTAGCGTTGATAACACCATCTGTATTTGAACCGCTGTCTGTCAGCGCTATCTGAGTCTGATCAATTTGCGTGTCTAGAGTGGCTGTACCAGTACCAGTACTAGTGTTACCTGCTTTATCGATCGCCGTTGCATGTACGGTTAGCTCACCATCTACAAGGCCCGCTTTCGATATATCAACCTTACTTAAGCTAAATACACCGGTTTGTTTATCAAGTGTTACATGACTTAAATCGACCTTCACTGTGTGGTTATGGCCGTCGGTAACCGTGACTTCTGTTAGTTTCTCAGTACCATCGACATGGTCAATTGTTCCGGTAATAGAGACATGATGCGACTCTTCTTCATCAATTAAGTGATTTGGATGCGCGGTACTGCCGGTTGTACCGTCGGTCATATCAACGGTAGTTGGCGCAATACTGGTATCAATATTGGTATTAATAGACGTCGGTGCTGATGTATTACCGTGGGTATCGGTTGAGGTTGCGCTTACCTTGCCGCCATCAGGTAGATCTTGGGTTGGCGTAAAGCTAAATGACCCACCTTGACCTGTGATAGTACTACCTAAAAGATGACCATTTTCATCGGTAAAGCTAATAGTACTGCCCGGCTCACTGGTGCCGGTAAAGGTTGGGGTTTTATCATTATCAATTGGAACATCTGTCAATTTCGGCGCTGTTGGCGGCGCCGTATCCATTAATGTGTTACCAGTATTAGTTGACTCATTACCCGCTGGATCTACTGCGGTAGCAGTAATGGTTAATTGACCATCGGTAAGTGATGTTAGATCGATGCCATTGGCAGTAAAATGACCCGTCTGGTCAACCGCAATCGAAGCAACAGGTACTATTAGCTGATGATTCTGAGTATCTGTGATAACCACAGAAGTTAGTTCAGCGGTTGGATCAATACTACCTGTGATCTCAGCATTGCCTTTTTCACTAGCGTTGATAACACCATCTGTATTTGAACCGCTGTCTATCAGCGCTATCTGAGTCTGATCAATTTGCGTGTCTAGAGTGGCTGTACCAGTTCCAGTACTAGTGTTGCCTGCTTGGTCGGTTGCCGTTGCATGCACGGTTAGCTCACCATCTACTAGGCCCGCTTTCGATAAATCAACCTTGCTTAGGCTAAATTTACCTGTTGAATCGAGCGTTGCTGTAGTTGGATCGAGCGTCGCAGTGTGACCTTGACTGTCTGTAACCGTTAATCCAGTTAGGGTCTCAGTGCCATCACTATGGTCAATAGTTCCGGTAATAGATACATGATGCGACTCCTCTTCATCAATTAAGTGATTTGGATGCGCAGTACTGCCGATTGTACCATCGGTCATATCAACGGTAGTTGGCGCAATACTGGTATCAATATTGGTATCAATAGACGTCGGTGCTGACGTATTACCGTGGGTATCGGTTGAGGTTGCGCTTACCTTGCCGCCATCAGGTAGATCTTGGGTTGGCGTAAAGCTAAATGACCCACCTTGACCTGTGATAGTACTACCTAAAAGATGACCGTTTTCATCGGTAAAGCTAATAGTACTGCCCGGCTCACTGGTGCCGGTAAAGGTTGGGGTTTTATCATTATCAATTGGAACATCTGTCAATTTCGGCGCTGTTGGCGGCGCCGTATCCATTAATGTGTTACCAGTATTAGTTGACTCATTACCCGCTGGATCTACTGCGGTAGCAGTTACCGTCAACTGACCATCAGTAAGTGATGATAAATCAACGCCGTTAGCTGTAAAGTCACCATTAGCGCCAACCATGACTGAATTTAATGGTACATCAATAGTATGCTTGCCATCGGTAACCGTAAGTACCGTTAACGTAGCCGTTGGATCGATAGTGCCAGTGATTACGGCGTGGGTTTGCTCGTTGTAATTGATAACACCATCAAAGTTTGCACCTGCACCACCATCAACTAACTTAACCGTAGTCTGATCAATTGAGGTATCAATCGTAAGATCATGGGTTGCAGGTTTTGCTTCATTTCCAGCAAGGTCTGTCACCGTTGCCGTAATTGTCGGCGTAGTTCCGTCCGGTAGTTTCGCAAGATCAACCACAGGGACATCTGTGGTCCATGTGTGATCAGGCTGCACTATTGCATGATATTGCTGACCATTAAACTCAATTGTTACTTGCTGACCAGCTTCAATCTCAGTAGTAGTACCTGAAATGGTTAGCGGTAATTGTGTTTCCTTAGCATTAATCACGTTATCGCCGCCAAGGGTGGTATCAATTGAGATTGTGCCTGGGTGCGTATCTAACTGCGCAATAGAAGTGCCTGTTTTACTGTTCCCGGCAAGGTCTGTCGCGGTCGCATGTACCGTAAGTTGACCGTCTACAAAGCCATAACTAGATAGATCTACCCCTGTAAGAGTAAACTTACCTGTTGTTGGATCTAAAGTTACTAAAGTAGGGTCTAAGGTTGCAATATTCCCATTAGTATCAGTGACCGTTAAGCCAGTCAGTTCAGTAATTACACCGCTATGGTCAATTTCCCCTGAGATATCAACATGCGTTAGCTCTGTTGCCGAAATATCCGTATTCGGGTTGGTTGTAGTGCCTTTACTTCCGTCGGTTAGGCTAACTATCGGAGTATCTATATCCGTATCAATAGTCAGTTGCAATGGCGTTGGAGTATCAACTGCATGAGTCGATGATGGAGCCATCGCATGGCCAGTAATAGAGTGCAGTTCACCACTAACGCTTCCTGAAAGCTGAGAAAGCGTAACACTAAAGTCTCCATCCTTGTTCGAGGTCGTCTTCGCTACCTCATTACCATTATTATCAACCAAGCTTATAACTGAGAACGGAACACCTGAATGCCCAGTTATGGTTGGGGTATCGATATTGGTAATACCATCAGTATGACTACTACCAGTATCGGTTGTCGGATCGATATGCAGCTCATCTAACTTATTGTTAGGTGGTGTTATTTTTGGAATATTAGGCTGATTATCTAGTAGCTGTGGCACTTGATTTAGCTTAGGTGTCAATACAGCAGGATCACCATCTTTAGCTGGTTCGCTAACCAACATACTAGGTTCAAACGTCAGGTATTTAGTGGATGTGCCACCATGGTTATCTGAAGTACTAACTTCAAAGAACTCTTTACCATGATAAACACCCTGATTATCAATACTCATTCCCGCAACAGACTGGTGTTGTATATAAGTATATTTACCCGTTGCGGTATCAAGTACTAAGTCACCAAACTGACCGGTAAAGGTTTGAGTTGTACCAGAAACAGTACCGCCGGTTACCGCATAAGTATGTGTATCCGTTGTATCAACATCCGTATTTGAAAGAGAGCCATGGGTATGATCTCCACCATTGTCGGTAAATGTTACAACTGGTGCGTCATTGGTACCATCAATGCGAATAACTAAATTCTGTGATTGACTCACACCATGATTATGGTCGGTGGCAATAACCGGAATAACCAGAGTCTCATGCTCACCTTCAGCCAAATGGTCAAAACTCTTATCAGTAGGATCCAGCGTATAACTGCCGTCACTACCTAAGGTAAATCCAGGGTGCGTAAACGTCGTACTGTAAGTAGCAGTGTCACCGTGATCCACATCTGTGGAAGTAATGGTGCCGGTTATCGCGTTGTCCCCTTCATTTACAGTACGTGATGCGATATGACTGACTACTGGGTTATCGTTAGTTCCCGTTACCGTGATCTCTACGGTTTCGGTGATTTTAGCGCCTTTATCGTCGGTGATGGTCACCAACATGGATTCGGTGTGGGTTTCACCCGCCGCCAAATCTTGGTGATGCTGGTTGTCTAACGTGTAGGTCCAGGTGCCCGAACCTTGGTTAAGCGTAAAGTCACCATAGGTGCCGTGATGGCTGCCAGCGGTGTAGGTTAAGACAGAGTTATGATCGACGTCTGTCGCAATCACTTGGCCTTTCGCGCTCAGCGTGCCGTCTTCGTTGACGTTGCCTGTGTGAGTATCTTTACTCAGTACCGGCTTATCGTTGGTTCCTTCTACGGTCACCACCACTTGTTGCGTGGTAGTCGCGCCTTGGTCGTCAGTTACCGTCACCAACATGGTTTCAGTGTGCGACTCCCCTTGTGCCAGCGCTTGATGGGCGCTGTTGTCTAGGGTGTAGTGCCATTTGCCTGAGCTGGCGTTTAGGGTAAACGCGCCATATTGGCCTTGCAGGTTATCTGGGGTGTAGCTCAATACTGCGTTGTGATCTACATCGCTCGCCGTCACTTGACCGTCCACAAACAAGGTGGCGTCTTCTTTCACGGTTTGCGCTTGCGCGTGACTGGTGATAACCGGCTTATCGTTAGTCCCCGTTACCGTGATCTCTACAGTTTCGGTGATTTTAGCGCCTTTATCGTCGGTAATGGTCACTAACATGGATTCGGTGTGGGTTTCACCCGCCGCCAAATCTTGGTGATGCTGGTTGTCTAACGTGTAGGTCCAGGTGCCCGAACCTTGGTTAAGCGTAAAGTCACCATAGGTGCCGTGCTGGCTGCCAGCGGTGTAGGTTAAGACTGAGTTATGATCGACGTCTGTCGCGATCACTTGGCCTTTCGCCATTAATGTCCCATCTTCAGTCACTGCACCACTGTGGGTGTCTTTACTCAGTACCGGCTTATCGTTGGTCCCTTCTACGGTTACCACCACTTGTTGCGTGGTAGTCGCGCCTTGGTCGTCAGTTACCGTCACCAGCATGGTTTCAGTGTGTGATTCACCTTCAGCAAGCGCTTGATGGGCGCTGTTGTCTAGGGTGTAGTGCCATTTGCCTGAGCTGGCGTTTAGGGTAAACGCGCCATATTGACCTTGCAGGTTATCTGGGGTGTAGCTCAATACTGCGTTGTGATCTACATCGCTCGCCGTCACTTGACCGTCCACAAACAAGGTGGCGTCTTCTTTCACGGTTTGCGCTTGCGCGTGACTGGTGATAACCGGCTTATCGTTAGTCCCCGTTACCGTGATCTCTACGGTTTCGGTGATTTTAGCGCCTTTATCGTCGGTGATGGTCACCAACATGGATTCGGTGTGGGTTTCACCCGCCGCCAAATATTGGTGATGCTGGTTGTCTAACGTGTAGGTCCAGGTGCCCGAACCTTGGTTAAGCGTAAAGTCACCATAGGTGCCGTGATGGCTGCCAGCGGTGTAGGTTAAGACTGAGTTATGATCGACGTCTGTCGCGATCACTTGGCCTTTCGCGCTCAACGTACCGTCTTCGTTGACGTTTCCTGTGTGAGTATCTTTACTCAGTACCGGCTTATCGTTGGTCCCTTCTACGGTCACCACCACTTGTTGCGTGGTAGTCGCGCCTTGGTCGTCAGTTACCGTCACCAGCATGGTTTCAGTGTGCGACTCCCCTTGTGCCAGCGCTTGATGCGCGCTGTTGTCTAGGGTGTAGTGCCATTTGCCTGAGCTGGCGTTTAGGGTAAACGCGCCATATTGGCCTTGCAGGTTATCTGGGGTGTAGCTCAATACTGCGTTGTGATCTACATCGCTCGCCGTCACTTGACCGTCCACAAACAAGGTGGCGTCTTCTTTCACGGTTTGCGCTTGCGCGTGACTGGTGATAACCGGCTTATCGTTAGTCCCCGTTACCGTGATCTCTACGGTTTCGGTGATTTTAGCGCCTTTATCGTCGGTGATGGTCACCAACATGGATTCGGTGTGGGTTTCACCCGCCGCCAAATCTTGGTGATGCTGGTTGTCTAACGTGTAGGTCCAGGTGCCCGAACCTTGGTTAAGCGTAAAGTCACCATAGGTGCCGTGATGGCTGCCAGCGGTGTAGGTTAAGACTGAGTTATGATCGACGTCTGTCGCGATCACTTGGCCTTTCGCGCTCAACGTACCGTCTTCGTTGACGTTGCCTGTGTGAGTATCTTTACTCAGTACCGGCTTATCGTTGGTTCCTTCTACGGTCACCACCACTTGTTGCGTGGTAGTCGCGCCTTTATCGTCAGTTACCGTCACCAGCATGGTTTCAGTATGTGATTCACCTTCAGCAAGCGCTTGATGGGCGCTGTTGTCTAGAGTGTAGTGCCATTTGCCTGAGCTGGCGTTTAGGGTAAACGCGCCATATTGGCCTTGCAGGTTATCTGGGGTGTAGGTCAATACTGCGTTGTGATCTACATCGCTCGCCGTCACTTGACCGTCCACAAACAAGGTGGCGTCTTCTTTCACGGTTTGCGCTTGCGCGTGACTGGTGATAACCGGCTTATCGTTAGCCCCCGTTACCGTGATCTCTACAGTTTCGGTGATTTTAGCGCCTTTATCGTCGGTGATGGTCACCAACATGGATTCGGTGTGGGTTTCACCCGCCGCCAAATCTTGGTGATGCTGGTTGTCTAACGTGTAGGTCCAGGTGCCCGAACCTTGGTTAAGCGTAAAGTCACCATAGGTGCCGTGATGGCTGCCAGCGGTGTAGGTTAAGACAGAGTTATGATCGACGTCTGTCGCAATCACTTGGCCTTTCGCGCTCAGCGTGCCGTCTTCGTTGACGTTGCCTGTGTGAGTATCTTTACTCAGTACCGGCTTATCGTTGGTTCCTTCTACGGTCACCACCACTTGTTGCGTGGTAGTCGCGCCTTGGTCGTCAGTTACCGTCACCAACATGGTTTCAGTGTGCGACTCCCCTTGTGCCAGCGCTTGATGGGCGCTGTTGTCTAGGGTGTAGTGCCATTTGCCTGAGCTGGCGTTTAGGGTAAACGCGCCATATTGACCTTGCAGGTTATCTGGGGTGTAGCTCAATACTGCGTTGTGATCTACATCGCTCGCCGTCACTTGACCGTCCACAAACAAGGTGGCGTCTTCTTTCACGGTTTGCGCTTGCGCGTGACTGGTGATAACCGGCTTATCGTTAGTCCCCGTTACCGTGATCTCTACAGTTTCGGTGATTTTAGCGCCTTTATCGTCGGTGATGGTCACCAACATGGATTCGGTGTGGGTTTCACCCGCCGCCAAATCTTGGTGATGCTGGTTGTCTAACGTGTAGGTCCAGGTGCCCGAACCTTGGTTAAGCGTAAAGTCACCATAGGTGCCGTGCTGGCTGCCAGCGGTGTAGGTTAAGACTGAGTTATGATCGACGTCTGTCGCGATCACTTGGCCTTTCGCCATTAATGTCCCATCTTCAGTCACTGCACCACTGTGGGTGTCTTTACTCAGTACCGGCTTATCGTTGGTCCCTTCTACGGTTACCACCACTTGTTGCGTGGTAGTCGCGCCTTGGTCGTCAGTTACCGTAACCAACATGGTTTCAGTGTGTGATTCACCTTCAGCAAGCGCTTGATGGGCGCTGTTGTCTAGGGTGTAGTGCCATTTGCCTGAGCTGGCGTTTAGGGTAAACGCGCCATATTGACCTTGCAGGTTATCTGGGGTGTAGCTCAATACTGCGTTGTGATCTACATCGCTCGCCGTCACTTGACCGTCCACAAACAAGGTGGCGTCTTCTTTCACGGTTTGCGCTTGCGCGTGACTGGTGATAACCGGCTTATCGTTAGTCCCCGTTACCGTGATCTCTACGGTTTCGGTGATTTTAGCGCCTTTATCGTCGGTGATGGTCACTAACATGGATTCGGTGTGGGTTTCACCCGCCGCCAAATCTTGGTGATGCTGGTTGTCTAACGTGTAGGTCCAGGTGCCCGAACCTTGGTTAAGCGTAAAGTCACCATAGGTGCCGTGATGGCTGCCGGCGGTATAAGTTAGGACTGAGTTATGATCGACGTCTGTCGCGATCACTTGGCCTTTCGCCACTAATGTCCCATCTTCAGTCACTGCATCACTGTGGGTGTCTTTACTCAGTACCGGCTTATCGTTGGTCCCTTCTACGGTTACCACCACTTGTTGCGTGGTAGTCGCGCCTTGGTCGTCAGTTACCGTCACCAGCATGGTTTCAGTGTGCGACTCCCCTTGTGCCAGCGCTTGATGCGCGCTGTTGTCTAGGGTGTAGTGCCATTTGCCTGAGCTGGCGTTTAGGGTAAACGCGCCATATTGGCCTTGCAGGTTATCTGGGGTGTAGGTCAATACTGCGTTGTGATCTACATCGCTCGCCGTCACTTGACCGTCCACAAACAAGGTGGCGTCTTCTTTCACGGTTTGCGCTTGCGCGTGACTGGTGATAACCGGCTTATCGTTAGTCCCCGTTACCGTGATCTCTACGGTTTCGGTGATTTTAGCGCCTTTATCGTCGGTGATGGTCACCAACATGGATTCGGTGTGGGTTTCACCCGCCGCCAAATCTTGGTGATGCTGGTTGTCTAACGTGTAGGTCCAGGTGCCCGAATCTTGGTTAAGCGTAAAGTCACCATAGGTGCCGTGATGGCTGCCAGCGGTGTAGGTTAAGACAGAGTTATGATCGACGTCTGTCGCGATCACTTGGCCTTTCGCCATTAATGTCCCATCTTCAGTCACTGCACCACTGTGGGTGTCTTTACTCAGTACCGGCTTATCGTTGGTCCCTTCTACGGTTACCACCACTTGTTGCGTGGTAGTCGCGCCTTGGTCGTCAGTTACCGTCACCAACATGGTTTCAGTGTGTGATTCACCTTCAGCAAGCGCTTGATGGGCGCTGTTGTCTAGGGTGTAGTGCCATTTGCCTGAGCTGGCGTTTAGGGTAAACGCGCCATATTGACCTTGCAGGTTATCTGGGGTGTAGGTCAATACTGCGTTGTGATCTACATCGCTCGCCGTCACTTGACCGTCCACAAACAAGGTGGCGTCTTCTTTCACGGTTTGCGCTTGCGCGTGACTGGTGATAACCGGCTTATCGTTAGTCCCCGTTACCGTGATCTCTACGGTTTCGGTGATTTTAGCGCCTTTATCGTCGGTGATGGTCACCAACATGGATTCGGTGTGGGTTTCACCCGCCGCCAAATCTTGGTGATGCTGGTTGTCTAACGTGTAGGTCCAGGTGCCCGAATCTTGGTTAAGCGTAAAGTCACCATAGGTGCCGTGATGGCTGCCAGCGGTGTAGGTTAAGACAGAGTTATGATCGACGTCTGTCGCGATCACTTGGCCTTTCGCCATTAATGTCCCATCTTCAGTCACTGCACCACTGTGGGTGTCTTTACTCAGTACCGGCTTATCGTTGGTCCCTTCTACGGTTACCACCACTTGTTGCGTGGTAGTCGCGCCTTGGTCGTCAGTTACCGTCACCAACATGGTTTCAGTGTGTGATTCACCTTCAGCAAGCGCTTGATGGGCGCTGTTGTCTAGGGTGTAGTGCCATTTGCCTGAGCTGGCGTTTAGGGTAAACGCGCCATATTGGCCTTGCAGGTTATCTGGGGTGTAGGTCAATACTGCGTTGTGATCTACATCGCTCGCCGTCACTTGACCGTCCACAAACAAGGTGGCGTCTTCTTTCACGGTTTGCGCTTGCGCGTGACTGGTGATAACCGGCTTATCGTTAGTCCCCGTTACCGTGATCTCTACAGTTTCGGTGATTTTAGCGCCTTTATCGTCGGTGATGGTCACCAACATGGATTCGGTGTGGGTTTCACCCGCCGCCAAATCTTGGTGATGCTGGTTGTCTAACGTGTAGGTCCAGGTGCCCGAACCTTGGTTAAGCGTAAAGTCACCATAGGTGCCGTGCTGGCTGCCAGCGGTGTAGGTTAAGACTGAGTTATGATCGACGTCTGTCGCGATCACTTGGCCTTTCGCCATTAATGTCCCATCTTCAGTCACTGCACCACTGTGGGTGTCTTTACTCAGTACCGGCTTATCGTTGGTCCCTTCTACGGTTACCACCACTTGTTGCGTGGTAGTCGCGCCTTGGTCGTCAGTTACCGTAACCAACATGGTTTCAGTGTGTGATTCACCTTCAGCAAGCGCTTGATGGGCGCTGTTGTCTAGGGTGTAGTGCCATTTGCCTGAGCTGGCGTTTAGGGTAAACGCGCCATATTGACCTTGCAGGTTATCTGGGGTGTAGCTCAATACTGCGTTGTGATCTACATCGCTCGCCGTCACTTGACCGTCCACAAACAAGGTGGCGTCTTCTTTCACGGTTTGCGCTTGCGCGTGACTGGTGATAACCGGCTTATCGTTAGTCCCCGTTACCGTGATCTCTACAGTTTCGGTGATTTTAGCGCCTTTATCGTCGGTGATGGTCACCAACATGGATTCGGTGTGGGTTTCACCCGCCGCCAAATCTTGGTGATGCTGGTTGTCTAACGTGTAGGTCCAGGTGCCCGAACCTTGGTTAAGCGTAAAGTCACCATAGGTGCCGTGATGGCTGCCAGCGGTATAAGTTAAGACTGAGTTATGATCCACATCCGTCGCGATCATTTGTCCACGAGCTAGCAATGTACCGTCTTCGTTGACATTGCCGGTATGCGTATCAGCCTGCAATACGGGCTTATCATTAGTACCTGAAACGGTCACCACAACTTGTTGCGTGGTAGTCGCACCTTTATCATCCGTTACCGTCACCAACATGGTTTCAGTATGTGATTCACCTTCAGCAAGCGCTTGATGATGAGTATTATCAAGTTTATAGGTCCAAGTACCAGCACTGCTATTTAAGGTAAAGTCACCGTATTTACCGTGCAAATTATCCGGGGTATAGGTTAGGACTGCGCCATGATCTACGTCAGTTGCCGTAACTTGGCCGCGCACAAATAATACGTCATCTTCTTTAGTCGCATCATGCTGAGCTTGGCTAGTAATAACCGGGCGGTCATTAGTCCCTTCAACTGTAATCACTACTTGCTGAGTCTTAGAAGACCCATGCTCATCGGTTACGGTAACCAGCATGGTTTCAGTATGCGTCTCGCCTTGTGCTAAAGCTTGGTGTGCGCTGTTATCTAAGGTGTAGTGCCATTTACCTGTACTTGCGTTTAGAGTAAATGCGCCATATTGGCCTTGCAGGTTATCCGGGGTATAAGTTAATACCGCGCCGTGATCCACATCAGAAGCAATGACCTGTCCTTTAACAAATAGAGTGCCATCTTCTTTAACGGTATCTACTTGAGGTTGACTACTAATTACAGGTCTATCATTGGTACCCGTAACTTCGATGCTGACTTGTTGCGTTGTTGTAGCACCATGTTCATCGGTAACAGTGACTAGCATTGTTTCAGTGTGATGCT
The DNA here is from genome assembly GCF_024346875.1 of Vibrio gallicus. NCBI lineage: Bacteria > Pseudomonadati > Pseudomonadota > Gammaproteobacteria > Vibrionales > Vibrionaceae > Vibrio > Vibrio gallicus. The sequence continues at coordinate 78,703 of NZ_AP024872.1, read as the reverse complement.
CACCCTCTGCAAGGGCTTGATCGCCCTTATTATCTAAGGTGTAAGTCCACTTACCTGAACTAGAATTAAGTGAAAACAGACCATATTGGCCTTGTAGATCATCGGGGGTATAGGTCAATACTGCGCCATGATCCACGTCCGAGGCTGTCACTTGGCCTCTTACAAATAACACATCATCTTCTTTGGTGTCATCGTGCTGAGCTTGACTGGTTATAACCGGAATGTCGTTAGTACCTTCAACGGTTACCGTAACATCAAGTCCTTTAGCTAAGCCGAAAATATTCGTTGCGGTAACATGCATTACCTCAGTATGGGTCTCACCTTGAGCAAGGTCTTGATGATGCGCACTATCTAGCTTGTAACGCCACTCACCCGTGTCTTTATCGAGTTCGAACTCACCGTACTTACCTTGCAAATGGTCGGCAGAAAACGAAATTGCTACGCCTGATTCACGGTTATGAATGTCTACAGTGCCTTGGGTAACTGTCACCGTATCTTCAACTACCGTACCACTTTGAGTTGTACCACCAATCGGATATTGAACATGTGAGCCGCCGGTATTTGAATTCGATACAGGTGCAATAACTGGCAATACAGTACCATTTGAAACAGCAAAACCGCTTCCTAGACCAACAACTACTGGAGTAATTGCATTGCCATAGTTAGAGGTATGATGAAAATGATGGCTGCCGGTACTTTGAAAATAGCCTTTGGGATGCTCTGCCGGCTCACCTGCAACTGGAACAGGTTGAGGGTGTACCTGTTGTTCTCCTGCAACGGGAGTAGCTACATATGGGGCAGCCTCTTCATGAGGTGCCACATACGGGGTATGATCGATATGAGAGCTAGGATGAAGCTCAGAAGGTACGGACTCCGCGGAATACGAAGGTAATATCAATGACAGCATTGATGCGGGTTCGACATACCGTTGAGATGCTCTGAACTCTCGAGCTTTTTTCCCTTTAGGACTATCTGTAGCTTTTATCTGCTCGTTAGTCTCAGGTTGCTCGATGTTCTTGCTTTCGTTTTTGCCATCAATGGTCATGAATGTTCCGCCCAATATCATCAGTAAATTTAACGCATCGTATCTATACTTCACTTACAATTCAGACGCTTAAGTCTGAACTTGAGTATCTACTAAGTTTAGTACCAACAATGTCGATGTGAGTACCTTTAAACCGCATTAATATGCAATTTAGATACTCGCCAACTGTAGACTGTATAAAAAAGATGGACTTAATACAGCTCTCTTTTTCAAAATCTTATTTTTTACTTAATGTAAGCTATTGAAATAGTTAAAAAATCAACTAGGTTGCATATGATATGTACATTTGTGGGTTGATGAAAAAACAGACTAAAAAATCAATATTTGGAATCATTTCAATACACGATTAATCGAGTCATCAACTGAGGAAAGAAACACAGGAAAAGCCCATACAATGGGTTAGTAAAGAGGGGTTGAAAAGAGAAGTGCTTGGATTAACGCTATATCACTGATTCAATGATTAATGCGTCATGACGCCAATATTCTAGGTCACAGCTTACTACTTGGTTTGTTTGATCATGATGCAGGCGTTGTATCAACATCGCAGGGCTACCTGAGGTTGCTCGCAATGCTTGAGCTACGTCTCCAAGTAATGATGTCGTACTTACTCTATATTGAGTATTAGAGAACACTACGTCAAAGTGTTGCTTGCAGATATCCACCAGCGAGCCCGTTAATTCATGCTCAATCATGTTTGGAGCCACTTCAGATCGAGTAAAGTTGATGGTATAGGCAACGGGACGCTGTTCTAAATAGCGAACTCTATTTACCTGCACAACGTTTGCAAACGGCGGCAGATTTAGTAACTGAGTGGCCTGCTTAGTTGCCAATACCTGATGCGCCTTTAGTACTTTGGTCGCAGGGGTGCGACCTTGTTCCTTTGACATACTTTCAAAGCTGTGCACTTTACTAAGTGAATAGCACAATGGCTGCGGTGAAATAAACCAACCACGGCGATCTTCTCGATAGATTTTGCCTTCTGCTTCCAATACCGAAAGCGCTTCTCTAAGGGTAACTCGAGTGGTATCGAAAGATTCGGACAGTTTGCGCTCTGAAGGCAGCTTTTGCCTTGGGCTAAGAAGTCCCGATCCGATCTGTTCAACAATAACGTCTTTTATTTTAACGTACTGCATTTACCGTCCTTAGTTTCGATTTCACCCTATCCAAGATGTCCACCCTAGGTCAACTGGCTCTAATTACTATTGTGCCATAAAGATTATCGATAAGAGACCTAAAAGCCTCTAGCCACTTTGTATTTTTAAAAATGTTTCCCTTGGCTTTTGTTTCCACTACTATGGAAATAAAACAGGAGACTCAAATGCAATTAGAACAAGTCGCAAAAGCACTCAAAGAATTAGGGCACCCTACTCGTTTGAGCATTTATCAGCAGGTGGTAAGAGCCGGTCATCAAGGGACTCCTGTGGGCGATATTCAGCAAGCACTAAATATTCCAGGCTCAACGCTCTCACACCATATATCTAATCTAACCTCAGCCAATTTGATTGAACAACGCAGAGAAGGGCGCACACTGTTTTGCGTTGCTCAATATGAGAGCTTACAAACTGTCATCGATTTTCTACAAAAAGAGTGTTGTATCGATGAGTGCTAAATAGCATCAATTCAAAGAGTTTGCTACGAGCACCACAGTAACAGGGCATATCATTCCCCTTAATTTCTATAACATGTAACCATCCTCAAAGTTCTCATCGATAGGAAATCACATGAGTTGGGTTGTATTTACCTTTATTGCTGCATTTAGTCAGTCCTGGCGTAACGCTTTCCAAAGTCAGCTAAGCAAAAACATCAATGTTACTGGGGTTACCTTAGCGAGATTCTTGTGGGCAAGCCCTCTTGCACTTATTTATCTGCTGAGTCTGTATCACTGGTTTCCAGCTAAATTACCCACTTTTACGCCCTATTCGTGGTTTTTCCTATTTGGCGCCTCCATTATGCAGATTATCGCCACCGCACTTATGGTAATCCTGTTTAAGCAAAAGAACTTTGCTATCGGGGCCGGGCTTGCCAAATCAGAGGCACCAGTCTCGGCTTTTCTTGGGGTGCTATTTTTCGGAACTAGCTTGTCAGTGCTAGGGTGGATGGGAGTCCTATTTGGTGCGATCGCAGTAATGTTGTTGAGTTGCCCCAATGGTATCCGCAGTATCTCTGGAAAAACCGCCCTACTAGGGCTGGCATGCAGCACAGCATTTGCCTTAACTTCACTGTGGGTTAGAGAGGCTAGCCTTAGTCTTTCTGTTCCTTTCCCACACAGCGCAGCTTGGGTGCTCTTTATTGTCATTTTGACTCAAAGCATAATGTTAACCAGTTACTTAGCACTAAAAGACCGAGCCACACTCAAGCAAATGTTTGTTAAGCCTAAGTTGGTAGTGATGACCAGTGTTGCGAGCTTTATCGGCTCATTTGGATGGTTTAGTGCTATGTCACTGCAGGCGGTACCTTATGTGAAAACACTTGGGCAAATAGAGATTTTCTTTACTATGCTGATCTCGTACTTTTATCTTAAACAGAGCATTTCTAAGAAAGATATATTTGCTTTAGTTTTAATTGGAATAGCCGCAATATTAGTAATGTGGCATTAAAATAAATACAAAACCAAACGCTAATATATAAAATTAAACGCATATGTGATTGAGATTGCTAGTATAAAAAAAGCTAAGCAATCAAATGCAGATTAATTTACACCAAAACTATGGAAATATAGTTTTCAAATTAATAAATACCCTTAAAAACAACCACATACGATGGTAAATAAGTTTTATAAATATAGGTAAATAGATTATTTTATATTTAAAACGATAATCAAAGATTGCATTTTTAACCACAAGGGCGTAATTATTACCCTCGAACTTTAGACGGTTATATTGTCGATTTTAATAATTACAAGGAAGCACTGTGACGATTGCAAATGCAACAAGTTTAACTTGGCATTGGTTGGAAGAATTAGCCAATTGCTCTGAGACTCAAGAGCCCAACTCTGAAGGAGTTACTCGCTTTTGTGCTACTCCTGAACATCGCCGTGCTCTAAGCATGCTATCTTCGTATATGTACGACAGCGGGATGGATGTTCGCAAAGATAATGCAGGCAATCTCATTGGACGCTATACCTGTGCTAACCCTAAAGCAAAGACCCTTATCTTTGGCTCACACCAAGACACAGTCCCGAACGGTGGTAAATATGATGGTGCGCTGGGGATTACACTTCCTATTGCACTAGTTCACTATTTCAATCGCCACCGTTTAGACTTACCGTTTAATATCGACGTTATCGCATTTAGTGATGAAGAAGGAACCCGATTTCAATCGACCCTGTTTGGCTCTAAAGCAGTTGCTGGAAGACCAAATATCGCACTACTTGATCATACCGATAGCAATGGGATTACATTGCAGCAAGCGCTGGGTGAAATGGGATGCAAGCCTGAGGACATTGAAAAGTGTGCCTATAATCCTGAGACCGTTATCGGTTTTGTCGAAACGCACATCGAGCAAGGTCCAGTTCTCGATAATGAAGACCTATCCGTTGCTGTAGTTACTGGTATCACCGGCTTAGAGCGCCATGTTATTACTATCTCGGGTGAAACTCACAAACTAAACTCACCAAATCTCGACTCCAAACAGGATGCCCTCGTAGGAGCTGCACAAGTCATTTCTATCCTAAACTCGATATGCAAACATGATTTTGAGCTAAAAGGTGTAGTAGGCAAAATAAGCAATTTCCCGAATGGAGTAAACGTGATTCCTCAGCGAACTGAGATCACTATAGAATTACGCTGTTCCGATGATGAAAAACGACAGCAGACTAGCCAGCGTCTATTTTCTGAAATTAACCAAGCAATGGAAGAGCTTAATCTATCTATCCATTCAGAACTGCTATATGAACAAAAAGCAGTAACCTGCTCACCGCAGCTGAGCGACAAAATGGCAGCCGCAATAGAATCTCACGACTTGCCAGTCCGAAAACTGTTTAGTGATGCTGGGCACGATGCACTTACCATGTCGCATCTAACTGATATTGCTATGCTGTTTGTACGCTGTAAAGATGGCATTACCCATCACCCTAAAGAATCAATTACCACAGCTGACATCCGCGTTGCCCTAGAGGTATTGGAGCGTTTTGTTTTAAATTTAGCTAGCGAATAGTCGATAGTTTTAGGACCATCGAATCCTCCCCCTCCGTCACCCCGGTCGTCTTTTAACCCGGGGTCTTTAACTACTCGGACTTTGATGTTTAAGATGTCCCCCGAGTGTCTACAGATTCCCGCCTGCGCGGGAATGACGAAACATTGTGGTTCAGAGAACACCGGACCGTTCGTCACCCCGGTGGTGTTTTAAGCCGGGGTCTTTAACTACTCGGGCTTTGATGTTTAAGATGTCCCCCGAGTGTCTACAGATTCCCGCCTGCGCGGGAATGACGAAACATTGTGGTTCAGGGAACACCGGACCGTTCGTCACCCCGGTGGTGTTTTAAGCCGGGGTCTTTAACTACTCGGGCTTTGATGTTTAAGATGTCCCCCGAGTGTCTACAGATTCCCGCCTGCACGGGAATGACGAAACATTGTGGTTCAGAGAACACCGGACCGTTCGTCACCCCGGTGGTGTTTTAAGCCGGGGTCTTTGGGTGCTCAGGGGAGGGTTAAAACTGAACCCGAGTGTCTACAGATTCCCGCCTGCGCGGGAATGACGAAACATTGTGGTTCAGAGAACACCGGACCGTTCGTCACCCCGGTGGTGTTTTAAGCCGGGGTCTTTGGGTGCTCAGGGGCGGTGTTGAAACTGAACCCAAGTGTCTACAGATTCCCGCACGAAAAGGGGCGGAAGTGGCTATGGTAGTATCGATGATGCCCTAGGTTCTAGGGCCGTCCCAACATTTCTTAACCAACGCATCAAGCTAAAGCATTGCAACGGCTGATAATAGTAATAAAGACGCCATCCCTATATTAAAGCTTCTAATTCGAATAGAGGTGGTGAGCCAGCGTTGCAGTTGAGTACCTGCTAATGTCCACAGGGTAACCGATGGAATATTGGCTAAGGTAAATATGCCTGAAATCACCAGCAATTCCCGCCACGAACCGGTAGCACTAAACAAAGCGATAGCGGTTAACGCCATTGACCACCCTTTTGGATTAACCCATTGAAAGCTTGCCGCACCTAGAAAGCTCATTGCTGTAAATGATCTTTGCTCTTTCGCCTTACCGCTGGTTGCGATCTTAGCGGCCAAGTAGAGCAAATACCCAAGGCTTACATACTTAAGTATGGTGTGACTTTGAGGATAAGCATTGAATACGCTAATCAACCCAACTCCTACCAAGATCAGCATTACAGCAAATCCTATCGTAATCCCCAGCATGTGAGGGATGGTTTTCTTAAAGCCCACATTAGCACCAGAGCTCATCAACATTATATTGTTTGGACCCGGAGTCGCTGTAGATACCAATGCAAACAACAGCAAGGCACCTAAATGATGCAGTTCCATGATTAAACCCTTCTATCGTGAATAGATAGAACAATTTTAATTGGAGTAGTGAGCAATTATTTGCTTATATTGATAACAATAAACCCAGTTAAGCAACCTGAGTGCGCCGTGGATAAGTTTGACGAAAGAATATTGCAAGCATTAAAGTTAAACGGAAAAATAGCCAATGTTGAACTGGCAGATAAAGTAGGTTTATCCGCTTCTGCAACATTACGAAGAGTACAAGATCTCGAACGCAAAGGTATCATTAAGGGCTATAGGGTGCTTCTTGACAGTGCGCAGCTCGGCGTAGGTTTTGTCGCCTATGTGTCAATAGGGCTTTCATCGCACAGTAAGAAAGCACAGCATGCCTTTGAGGAACATGTACGCTTTGTGGCTGAGGTAGTCGAGTGCCACAACATTACTGGCGCCAATGAGTATTTACTGCGAATCGAGACCCAAGATCTAGCCTCCTATAAGCGTATTCATGCCGATGTGTTGGGAGAGTGTGAGTACGTGAAATCCATTACCACTATGGTGGTAATGGATTCACCTAAGGATGAAAGGCGGTAGATGGGGTGGGATTCGTCACCCCGGTAGTGTTTTAAGCCGGGGTCTTTGGATACTCGGGTTTAGGTTTGAAATAGTGACCATGATTGAGTCCTGAGTGTCTACAGATCCCCGCCTGCGCGGGGATGACGATTTTAAGGTGTGGTGGAGTGGAGCGTAGCGATGAATCGATGTTTTGATGAAGTGCCCCATAGGGCCATAGGATCAAAGAACCATAGAACCGCTTCACCCCGCCTGCGCGGGGATGACGATTTTAAGGTGTGGTGGAGTGGAGCGTAGCGATGACTCGATGTTTCGATGAAGTGCCCATAGGACCATAGGATCAAAGAACCATAGAACCGCTTCACCCCGCCTGCGCGGGGATGACGATTTTAAGGTGTGGTGGAGTGGAGCGTAGCGATGACTCGATGTTTCGATGAAGTGCCCCATAGGGCCAAAGAACCATAGAACCCCTAACTCAAACCAACAATATTCCCGTCTTCATCAATATCTAAATTCATAAATGCAGGTTTGTCCGACAGACCTGGCATGGTCATTACCGCGCCACATAACGCGTAGATAAAGCCCGCGCCTGCGCACAGCTTAAACTCTCTGATCGGTACATCGAATTGAGTTGGGGCGCCTTTTACGCTGCCGTCAGTTGAGATAGACATAGGCGTTTTTGCCATACATAGCGCAAGGTTACCAAATCCAAGTTGTTGGAACTTATCCAGTTGCGATTTTGCTTTTTCACTTAAACTAACTGAAGCGGCGCCATAACCTACTTCTGTAACCGCCATAACTTTTTCTTCTAAGCTTTGTTCTAGGCGATACAAGGGCTTAAATTGTGAACCCTTCTCTGTTTGCTGAACCACTTTGGTTGCCAACTCAGCAGCTCCTGCGCCACCTTTAGCAAAGGCTTCACATACCGCAACCTCAACATCAAGAGGAAGGGATTCCACTAATGCCTTTAGCTGCTCTAATTCTTGGTCGCTATCTTGAGGGAAGCGGTTAATTGCCACTACCGTTGGCACGCCGTATTTAGCAACGTTTTCAATGTGCCATTTTAGGTTGGCAAAGCCAGCTTCTAGGGCTTTACTATCAGCTTCGAAAAGTGCATCAGGAATAGGTTGACCCGGCTTAAAGTCGTATAGGCCGGAATTAGCTTTAAGGCCGCGTAGGGTTGCAACAACAACTGCACAATCTGGTGCTTTACCCGACGCTTGAGCTTTGATATTACAGGCTTTTTCAAACCCCATATCTGAGCCAAAGCCACCCTCAGTTACCGTAAAATCAGAAAGCTTAATCGCAATATCATCTGCAATAATAGATGAATTACCATGTGCAATGTTTGCAAAAGGGCCAGCATGAATAAGCGTTGGGACGCCTTCAAGGGTTTGCATCATGGTCGGTTCAATCGCATCGCGCATGCTAACGGTCATTGCACCAGCTACTTGTAAGTCTTCGGTAGTTACTGGCTGACCATCAAGGTCGTAAGCTAAAACAATTTTACCGATTCGTGCACGGAGATCTTTGAGGTTTTTAGCCAGAGCCAAAATTGCCATTAGCTCAGAGGCAGCTGATATATCAAAGCCATCTTCGCGCTCGTAGCCATTAATAGTCTTACCCGGCTCATTACGTCCAACTGTAATTTTGCGTAATGCACGGTCGTTATGGTCAACAACACGCTTCCACGCTATCTGATCAGGGTCGATGCGCAGTGCACGTAGGCCTGTACGCGCTTCAAACGCTTCATAACCTTGTCTTTGTTCATGATAGATACGAGCATCAAGTGCTGCCGAAGCAAGGTTGTGAGCCGCTGTTACCGCATGAATATCGCCAGTTAGGTGCAGGTTGAGCTCATCCATAGGAGCAACCTGAGCATAGCCACCACCGGCAGCTCCGCCTTTAACTCCAAACACAGGTCCCATAGAGGGCTGACGAATACACGCCATCACCGATTGACCAATCTTAAATAAGCCTTGCGCTAAGCCAATCGCAGTCACCGTTTTACCTTCGCCTAACGGCGTTGGTGTCATTGCGGTTACGACTACTAGCTTACCGCTCTTTTTGCTCTCTAAACGCTTGAGAGCATTTAGTGAAATCTTGGCTTTATGCTTTCCATGCGTTTGAAATTCATCACTGTGTAATCCAGCAGCAGTTGCAACATCTGAGATAGGGCGTAATGGGGTGATACGTGAGATTTCAATATCCGACAGCATGACTTCCTCGGGATAAAAATAATAAGAGCGATTTTGAGCGGAATATTAATGAAATTTTACAATATGTAAAGGGCAAACGTTTGCGTGGAGGGGTAAACGCTGTGGTAGCGAATAATTATGAGTAATAATAGAAAACAAAAGTGATATTAACTCAATAGTTTACGCAACCGAATGAGTAGTTGTTTCAAGCATGAGTTTTTAGTTTGCTTAGAGTCTCTGCCTAAGTAAAACGACTGGTTCCACTGACTGCGCCACTCATTAGTAGTTGTAGTGGTTAGTTGACCAATGAGTTCAGCCCCTTGCCCAGCATAATCGTTGGCCAAGGAATAATCCATCTGCAATCGCCCCTGAACAAATAGCCACAAGTGCAGGGTCAACCAGATCTGTTGCACTATATGCGCTTGAAAGGCACCTTGGAACTCAGCAGAAATATTGTCATCAATTGCACCTCTCATCGCCAGCAGGCTTGGCAACTGCTGCTGAAATGCTCCCAATAAGCCCTGATATTTATGAGCTAATACTCCGAGCAATAACTGTTCATCACTATATTGGGAGTGTGTTGCCTTAGCCTTAAAGAACAACGACTCTAATGCTTGGCATTCACTAACAAATAACCTATCGGCAGACTTGATCTGTGTAGAGGTGGGAAGCTGAAATCCCCATAGCGTTAACAGTGATGAAATAGATGGCTGATTCATGGCATGCTTGATAATTTTTTGTTGGCCGTGAGTTTACGGGAAATTAGGCCTAGTGGCTATTACCGCTTATAGAACCGAGACTTAAACAGGGGCTATCTGTCCCCTTACAATTCAAACTTATACACCATCAGAGAAAACTTACCTTTCATTCCTACCACTCTCTTCCCAACAGATAGAATACCCAACCTAATTAATAGCAATGATACACATAGGCATACGCAGTGATTACAAAATTACCAAGATGGGTCGAATTTGGTGCCTTATTGCTGGCCTTTATTGCAGGTTCTATCAATGCTATTGGCCTGCTTGGACTTGATCATCAATCTGTTTCTCATGTATCGGGCACCGCAACCTTATTTGGTACTCAATTACTGACTTCATGGAGTACAAGCCTACACCTTGCCGGTGTTATGCTCTCTTTTTTCTTAGGTTCCGCAATTTCGGGTTTTGTGTTGCGCTCATCATCATTGAAGCTCAAACGCCATTATGAAATTCCACTGCTACTTGAGTCCGCATTATTACTAGCCACGATTTGTTTGCTTTATAAGCACAGTAATTTCGGCGACTTTTCAGCCGCTGCCGCTTGTGGGCTACAAAATGCCATGGTAACCACCTATAGTGGCGCAGTTGTACGCACTACACACTTAACGGGAATTATTACCGACCTTGGGTTGATGTTTGGCAATTACCTCAGAGGCGAAGCCATCAACAAGCGAAAATTGATGCTGTTTAGCTACATAACCTTTGGTTTTATTAGCGGCGGTACCGTTGGCGCATACCTATTTAAGGTGGGCTCATTCAATGCACTGTTCTTACCCACCGCACTGTGCGTGAGTATTGCTTTTTATTATCGAACCTATATAAAAACACATCCAGAGGTGGAGTAGCCGGTATAGGTCATATAATAACTTTTCTTGAGATATAAAAAATCACGCAACAAAGCGTGTCATTTTAATATTTTATATTGAGATTTTTCTAAGAAGAGATTGGAGCGTGCAGCGGGAATCGAACCCGCATCATCAGCTTGGAAGGCTGAGGTAATAGCCATTATACGATGCACGCACATCGTGAAGACCTAGTAAATATGCCACATCTAAGACAAAAGAGAAACCCTAAATCCTCGTTAAGTGTTTGTTTAGTCGTTTTTTAATCATATCGTTCATTAGTTACGCAGCGCCTGAGTTTACCTCGCAAACGATGCCCACATCACACTAACCTTTTAGTTACAAATTGACTCTAAAAGCATTTTAATTCAGCATTGTTGATTATGGTTATTAGCTTAAGAAGCGCACTATGAAACTGATTCGGATTTTACTTGGAAAAATTATACTGCTATTTGATTTTATATTTTCACCTCGGGGTGTTAAACGTAGCCCTACAGAGCAAGCCGTAGCTGATCTAAAGGCCAAACAGCTGACTTTATATCAGTTTGAAGCCTGCCCATTTTGCGTAAAGGTGCGCCGAGAACTCAAACGCCAATCGGTGCGTATTGATGTTAAAGATGCGAAAAATGATCAGGACTCTAGGCAACAACTGCTGGAAGGTGGTGGCCGTATCAAGGTTCCCTGCCTAAGAATAGACAATCAAGGACAACAAACTTGGCTATATGAGTCCTCTGATATCGTCGCGTATTTACAAAAAGAGTTTGCTGCATAAAAATCAAAGGTACGCCCGATACTTAGGGCGTATTTATCCTTTCAGCTTCCCCGCATCACCCACGGGTAATATCAACTTACATATATAGAATATTGATTTGTAACAAATCTAGTATTTGTCACATTAATTAAAGGTTTGTTTGATAAGGTACTGGCAGCTATAACTCATTGGAATAGATATGCATAACCTCCCACTAAACAGCCAGCTAGTATTAGATAAGATACTCAATGACTTGGCCGAACTCCCACCAGAGGAGGCGCTCACAACTCTATTGTGTGGTGTTAACCTGATCTCTGAGTACCTGTTCGATTTAGATAATATCGAAGATGGGCAGATTCTCGCCGTAACTCAGTATGCATCCACTCAGATACATATCTCAAAGCATGGTATTAGCATATCTAACAAGAACGCTAACGTAAAAGAAGAGCTAACCGAAGCCTAACCGTTACGACAAGCTGTACTTGATTACGCTTTACGCGCTGTTATGCACCTCAAATTCAAGGCGAAAAAAAGCCCTAGAGAGAGGGTGAGTCGCCTAGGGCAAAAGGATTCAGAACGAAAAATGTTCTGAGTTTCTCTGCTAAAAGAACTGTTTTGAACCTAAAAAGTCTTACATTCAATTGCTTGTTAGGTGGCTACCCAAATACTCAGGTAGCATTCAATTTGTAGAGCAAGCTGGCAAAGCCATACTTGCTCTAATTAGTACAACTTAGTGGCGACGATTAGTAGAAGATGTTAGCTCTACTGCTCGAAGTTGGGCGATAGCCTTAGCCAATTCTAGTTGTGCTTGAGCAAAGTTTGCGTCCCCTGCTCCTTTATTGATGTTATCAAGCGCTGCACGCTTCGCTTCTTCAGCACGAGCTTTATCAATGTCGGCACCATGCAAAGCAGTATCAGCAAGCACTGTTACTGTGTCTGGTTGAACCTCAACGATACCACCCGAGACATACAGCACTTGCTCATCCGCTTTTGGATCTGTGACAAATACTGTTACCCCTGGCTTGATCTTACTCAGTAGGGGTGAGTGACCTGGGCGGATACCCAGCTCACCGTCTGCACCTGAAACAGCTAGAGCATGTGCTGGCCCTGAAAACAGCGTACCTTCCGCACTTACGATGTTAAGCTGAAACGTATTCTCTGTAACTCCGATAGCCATAATGCACCCTACCCTTACATTGATTTAGCTTTTTCAAGCACTTCGTCAATAGAACCACAGTACAAGAATGCTTGCTCTGGGATATCATCGTATTGGCCTTCAAGAAGACCTTTAAAGCCAGCAATGGTTTCGCGTAGTGATACGAACACACCTTTTTGACCTGTAAATACTTCTGCTACGTGGTAAGGCTGTGTTAGGAAACGTTCAATCTTACGTGCACGAGATACGGTTTGCTTATCTTCTTCAGACAGCTCATCCATACCTAGGATAGCGATGATATCTTTCAGTTCTTTATAACGCTGTAGCGTTGTTTGAACTGTTTGCGCTACATCGTAGTGCTCTTGACCAACAACTAGAGGATCAAGCTGGCGAGAAGTAGAATCAAGTGGATCGATTGCTGGGTATAGACCTAGCGCTGCGATGTTACGAGAAAGTACAACGGTTGCATCCAAGTGAGCAAATGTGGTCGCTGGAGATGGGTCAGTCAAGTCATCCGCAGGTACGTATACCGCTTGGATAGATGTGATAGAACCTGTCTTAGTTGACGTAATACGCTCTTGAAGTACACCCATCTCTTCTGCAAGAGTTGGCTGGTAACCTACCGCTGATGGCATACGACCTAGAAGTGCTGATACTTCTGTTCCCGCAAGGGTATAACGATAGATGTTATCGATAAATAGCAGTACGTCACGACCTTCATCACGGAAACGCTCAGCCATAGTTAGACCAGTAAGCGCTACACGTAGACGGTTGCCCGGTGGCTCGTTCATTTGGCCGTAAACCATGGCAACTTTATCAAGTACGCCAGCATCTTTCATTTCGTAGTAGAAGTCGTTACCCTCACGAGTACGCTCACCTACACCGGTAAATACAGAAAGACCTGAGTGCGCTTTTGCGATGTTGTTGATAAGTTCCATCATGTTAACGGTCTTACCTACACCAGCACCACCAAACAGACCGATTTTACCACCTTTAGCAAATGGGCAGATAAGGTCGATAACCTTAACACCAGTTTCTAAAAGCTCAGTGCTGTTTGCTTGGTCTTCATAAGAAGGCGCTTCGCGGTGGATTACGTAGTTTTCTTTCTCACCGATTTCACCACATTCATCGATAGGCTCACCTAGAACGTTCATGATACGTCCTAAAGTTTCTTCACCTACAGGTACAGTGATTGCTGCGCCAGTATTTTCAACTTGTAGGCCACGACGTAGGCCGTCTGAAGTACCCATCGCGATACAGCGAACGATACCACCGCCCATTTGTTGTTGAACTTCCAGTACTAGTGAACCTAAATCGGCACCAACTACCTTCAACGCGTCATATACGCGAGGACCATTGTTGTGGCTGAATTCAACATCAACCACCGCACCGATCACTTTAACTATTTTTCCAAGACTCATGTCTAAATCCTCAAATTCTCTTCGTAACCCTTAAACCGCTTGAGCGCCTGAAACGATTTCGCTCAGTTCTTGGGTAATGGCAGCCTGACGAGCTTTGTTGTATACCAATTGAAGGTTTTCAATCAATTGATCAGCATTGTCGGTCGCCGATTTCATGGCTACCATTCGGGCTGCTTGCTCACACGCGATACTTTCTACAATGCCTTGATATACCTGAGATTCGATATATCGATGCAGCAGATCAGTAAGGATGTCTCGTGGTGCCTGCTCGTAGATGTAATCCCAACGTTTCTCTTCGTTGGTCTGTTTTACATCTGAAGGGTGCGGCAGCAGTTGTGCTGTCGTAGGCTCTTGCACCATGGTGTTCACAAACTTGTTGTAAACCAAAAACAAACTGTCAATCTTGCCTTCATTGTAGTGATTCAACATCGCGTTTACCGTACCTAGAATCTCTTCTAGTTTCGGTGCGTCACCTAGGCCTGAAGTCTGTGCAACAACATTTCCCATACGTTGGAAGAAGTTGATAGCCTTTGAACCGATTAAGGTTGTATCGACTTCAACACCTTTTGCTCGCCATTCTTCCATCTCTTCTAGCACACGCTTGAACAGGTTACTGTTCAAACCGCCACACAGACCACGGTCTGACGAGATGATGATGTAAGCAACACGCTTTGGTTCGCGTTGTTGAAGGTACGGGTGTTGATACTCCAATGTACCTGAAGCGACATGAGCGATAACTTGACGCATGCTCTCGGCGTATGGGCGAGTAAGCTCCATACGGTCTTGAACTTTACGCATCTTACTTGCCGCAACCATTTCCATAGCACTGGTGATCTTCTGTGTATTAGATACACTTCCGATCTTGGTGCGAATCTCTTTTGTATTAGCCATTATCTGCTCCTATTTGTTTTGGATTTCCAGTCAACAAACCGGAGCGATTACCAAGGCTTCAACGCCACAAAACCTTCCAGAATCTCACGTAGAGCGCCTTCGATTTCGTCGTTGTAATCACCCGTTGCATTGATCGTATCGATCAATCCAGGGTTTTGAGCTTTAGCGTAAGAAAGAAGTTCTTCTTCAAAACGCGCAACTTGCTTCAGTTCAACACCTGACAAGTAACCCTTTTCAGCAGCAAAGATAACCAGTGCTTGCTCAGAAACTGACATAGGAGCGTATTGCTTCTGTTTCATCAGCTCTGTAACACGTTCACCGTGGTCAAGTTGCTTGCGCGTAGCTTCATCAAGATCAGAAGAGAACTGAGCAAACGCTGCAAGTTCACGATACTGAGCCAGTGCAGTACGAATACCACCAGATAGTTTCTTGATGATCTTAGTCTGAGCTGCACCACCAACACGAGATACCGAAATACCTGGGTCAACCGCTGGGCGTAGACCTGAGTTGAACAGTTGAGTCTGAAGGAAGATCTGACCATCTGTGATAGAGATTACGTTAGTTGGTACGAACGCAGATACGTCACCCGCTTGTGTTTCGATGATAGGTAGTGCGGTTAGAGAACCGGTTTTACCTTTCACTTCGCCATTAGTAAACTTCTCTACATACTCTTCGTTTACTCGAGCTGCGCGCTCTAGAAGACGTGAGTGAAGATAGAAAACGTCACCAGGGAATGCTTCACGACCCGGTGGGCGTTTAAGAAGAAGTGAAATTTGACGATAAGCTACTGCTTGTTTTGAAAGATCATCATAAATGATCAACGCATCTTCACCACGGTCACGGAAGTATTCACCCATGGTACAACCTGCATAAGGAGCAAGGTATTGAAGTGCCGCTGATTCAGAAGCTGATGCTACAACAACGATAGTGTTCTCAAGAGCGCCATGATCTTCAAGCTTACGTACCACGTTAGCGATAGTTGAGGCTTTCTGACCGATAGCAACGTAGATACACTTAACGCCAGAGTCTTTCTGGTTGATGATGGCATCGATCGCCATCGCTGTTTTACCAGTTTGACGGTCACCGATGATAAGCTCACGTTGACCACGACCGATTGGCACCATGGTATCAACAGCTTTATAACCAGTCTGGATAGGTTGATCTACTGATTTACGTTCGATTACACCCGGTGCGATAATTTCGATAGAGTTAAATTGCTCTGCTTTAACAGCGCCTTTACCATCGATAGGCTCACCTAGTGTGTTTACAACACGACCTAGCAGACCTTTACCTACTGGAACCTCAAGGATACGACCAGTACCTTTCACTTTCATGCCTTCAGAAAGGTCAGTGTAAGGGCCCATAACCACGGCACCTACAGAGTATTGCTCAAGGTTAAGTGCAAGTGCGTATTTGCCACCTGGCAGTTCAATCATCTCACCTTGCATGACATCTGCTAGGCCGTTGATGGTGATGATACCGTCACGTACAGATACGATGGTACCTTCATTGCGAGCTTCAGTGCTCACATTAAATCGAGCGATTCTCTCTTTGATCAGATCGCTGATTTCATTTGAATTTAGTTGCATATTCGTTACCTATCTCGCGCGAAGTTGACTAGCTAAACGTTCGATGGATGTGTTCAACGACCCATCGATAATGGTCTCACCCGCTTTGATGACAATACCGCCAACTAGGGTGGCATCAGTCTCTTGCTCTAGTTCAACTTGACGCTCTAATTTCTTCTCTAGTGCAGCAGTCAATGAAGATACTTGCTGCTCTGAAAGTGGCTCGGATACTGTGACGGTGACAGGAATAACACGTTCGTACTCATCCTTTAGCCCACAAAACAGCTGATACATTTGGTCAACAATAGACAAACGGCCGTTTTCTGACATTACCTTAATAAGGTTCTGTACATGTTCATCGATTATGCCTTCGCATATTTCGAGGATAACGTCCGCAATCTGTTCTGCTTGTTGAGCACCAGCGCCGTCGGCTGAAGCAATAGCATTCGCGATGCTTTCTTCATTTACCACGGTCACAAGAACTTCCAGCATCTTCTGCCATTCTTGTAACTTGTTCTCACTTAAAGCAAAGTCAAACGATGCTTTAGCGTAAGGATGAGCAATATTAGTGTTCTCTGACATATCGCTCCCTTACTAGATTTCTTTGATTAATTGATCAACCAGAGCGCGGTTCGCGTCTGAATCTAGATTCTTATTAATCAACTTTTGAGCACTTTCGATAACGGCATCAGCCATTTGCGCTTGAAGCTCTTGACGAATTTTCTGGCGTTCGCCTTCTAATTCAGCTCTTCCCTGCTCAAGGATGCGTGCTTTCTCTTTCTCAGCATCTTGCTGAGCTTGAGTGATGATCTCGTTACGACGCTTGTTGCCTTGCTCAATCAGCTCAGACACGTTGCGTTTAGCTTCGTTAACTAGGTCTGCTGCATTTGCTTTTGCAATATCAAGCTCTTTTGCAGCATTCTCAGAATGACGAAGACCGTCAGAAATCATCTTTTCGCGTTCATCTAGCATCGCAGTGAGAGGTGGCCATACATATTTCATGCATAACCAAACAAAAATCACGAATGAGATTGCTTGGCCAAGCATACTTGCATTTAAGTTCATAGCTTCCTCACTAAATCTTGATTACGACTAAATCGGTGTTTACTTTGATTACGCTACAGCAAAGATGATGTATAGACCGATACCAACACCGATCATAGGAACCGCATCCACAAGACCCATCATGATGAAAAACTGAGTACGAAGCATAGGAGTTAGATCTGGTTGACGAGCAACACCTTCTAAGTATTTACCTGCCAAGTTACCGATACCTGAAGCTGCACCTGCCGCACCTAGACCGATTAGCAATGCACCTGCTACATATAAAACTGCGCTTACGATATCCATTGAATGTCTCCAATCTTTAATTTGTTAATTGATTCGGTTAAATAAAACTTAGTGTTCTTCTACTGCCATACCTAAATAAACAATAGTTAGAACCATGAAAATAAATGCCTGTAAGAATACGATTAAGATATGGAATAATGCCCATGGAACACTAAGTGCCCATTGCATCCACCACGGCATTAATGCGATAAGGATGAAAATCATTTCACCTGCATACATGTTGCCAAATAGTCGTAGACCTAGAGAGATAGGTTTAGAAATTAACGTTACTAGTTCTAAAACAAGGTTTACTGGGTATAAAAGAGGATTCTCAAAAGGTTGAGTAGTCAGTTCTTTAATAAAACCCTTTAGCCCTTTATTTTTGAAGGTGTAGCCCAATAGCAACGCAAATACGCCAAGTGCCATAGACATTGGGATATTTACATCTGCGGTTGGAAGCTCTCTAAAGTGAGTAACACCGAATGAACCTAGGATTCGAGGGATAAAATCAACTGGGATTAAGTCAATTGCGTTCATTAACAGCACCCATACAAAGGTGGTTAATGCTAACGGACCAACTAATTTATCCTCAGCTTGGAAGATTTCTTTAACAAGATTATTAACGAACTCAAAGATTACTTCGATAAGACATTGAAAACGTCCTGGAACACCGCTAGTACCTTTGGTTACAACATATCGGAATGCTCCGATAAACAACAACCCTGTTATCCATACCATCAACATTGAGTCAACGTTGATTGCCCAAAACCCGTCACCCACGGTTAAGAACGTTAAATGGTGCTCAATATAATCATGAGCAGTTGTGACTTGTTCCATTGCTACGCATACTCCGACTGTGAGTCCGCGATAAACGGAGTCAAGAAATGACCAATCATAGTCACTATATACGCTTCGATTATTACTGGATTATCAAGATTTAAGACTTTAAATGCGATGATAAAAGCAACAAACGTATATATAAGCTTCACGACTCGACTCATTTTCATTAAGTCGCGAAGACTATAATCAGGATTCCTTTGAACTTTTAAACTGGAATAATAAAAGCCTAGTAATGCTGGAATTATTGCAATAGCACTTCCAACTAAGGCTGATTTCAATCCGAGTTCATTCCCGAATACCACTTCGTATAAAACAACTCCGACGGCTAATACTATCTGGCAGAGAAATACTCTCTTGGCTGCAACGATAATACTCGTGTTAGCGCTATCCAGTTTCATAATAAACCTCGTTTGTTAGTGGCTAAGAATATACATACGACAATTCATATATATTTCTTATCAGGACACAGTAGTAATATAAAACTCATTTACTATTGCACCCTTAGAGATAAAGTTACTCCTAAATTACTGTGATAAAAACGCCAAATATCGACATCAATCATTTCATTTTTGAGATCGCAACCATAGTTTTTTGATCTTTTGAAGCTTATTCAATCAAAAAGGTGCGTTTTCAAACCAAAATATGAATATATACCCCTATGGATTTTGGTGTAATAACACCATTTCATTTGTATTACTTATAGGCACATAACACCGCTATTGCATAACCACATCGGAATAACGACATCAATAAAACCGCTAAAAAAAACAATGACTCATTCTTTGATATAGATCAGGTAAAAATTTTGTTTGGTTGGCTGAAGCACTGACCTATCGGCTTCTTTAAAGATGAGCTAAATTTGATAAGAATCATCCACCGCCACGGTCATAAGGGAGTTTGCTTTTGTGATTAACGGCACAGTTCATAATGAAATCCTCCTTGACACACAACAAGTTACGATGAATAACATTTCAAAAGATAGTCGGTATTCAATACATGTCAATGCATGTTCTCCCATATCGATAGATATTTATCCAAGTAGCACCAAACACAGAAAAAACCACCAAATAACAACCTCTAAAGATGTGAACCAGCAGACATTCTACTTTGCCAAATAACCGTAAAATGGCTGGGTAATGTTTAATGCTTAGATCTTCCGTTCTTTTCTAAACAACTTGTAGTTCACCGGAACTACATGGAATTTTTGATTCAAGTTGTGATCAGGAGATAAGCAATGACAACGCAAACACTACCCGAAGCGAAAAAAAATGGTTTCTTTGCCAATTTTAAATTTCCTTCAGCATATACAATACTATTCGCGCTGATTGCGCTTGTAGCACTGATGACGTGGATTATTCCTGCGGGTCAGTACAATCGCGAGATGAACGAAGAGCTCGGACGTGAAGTGCCTGTTACGGGTACTTATCAAGCTGTGGACGCAAATCCACAAGGCGTGGTAGATGTCCTATTAGCACCTATTGATGGCTTCTATGACCACAGTAGCTACGAAGCCGCTGCTATTGATGTTTCTCTATTTATCCTAATTATTGGCGGCTTTCTTGGTTTAGTGACTAAGACAGGTGCAATTGATGCAGGTATAGAACGAGTAACTGCGAGGCTTCAAGGCCGTGAAGAGCTGATGATTCCCATACTAATGGCACTGTTTGCCGCAGGCGGTACTGTCTATGGTATGGCCGAGGAGTCTCTTCCTTTCTATGCCCTACTCGTCCCAGTGATGATGGCAGCCCGTTTTGACCCTATGGTTGCAGCAGCAACAATCCTCCTTGGCGCTGGTATCGGTGTGCTTGGCTCAACCATCAACCCGTTTGCAACTGTAATCGCGGCTAACGCTTCAGCTATACCATTTACAGAAGGCATTATGCTGCGCGTATTTATGCTGGTTGTAGGTTGGCTAATCTGTGTGGCTTATGTAATGCGCTATGCACGCATGGTTCGCCAAGACGAGACTAAATCTGTTGTTTACGACAAATTTGAAGAGAACCAAGCGCACTTTTTGGGTAACAAAGGCACTGAACAACTTGAGTTTACCGGCACACGTAAGCTGATACTTAGCATCTTTGCTGCGTCATTCGGTGTAATGATATACGGTGTTGCGGTTGCAGGTTGGTGGATGGCTGAAATTTCAGCAATGTTTATTGCCGCTTCAATCATTGTCGGCCTTGTGTCGCGCATGAGCGAAGAAGACTTCACCAATAGCTTTATCGACGGTGCACGAGACCTACTTGGTGTCGCTCTTATTATCGGTATTGCACGCGGTATTGTTGTTGTCATGGACAATGGCATGATCACTGACACCATTTTGTTCAACGCTGAACAGCTGATTACTGGCCTGTCTTCAGTAGTCTTTATCAACGTAATGTTCTTCATCGAGGTACTACTGTCGTTCTTAGTACCGTCAACATCTGGTCTAGCAGTGCTTACCATGCCGATTATGGCTCCACTTGCTGACTTTGCTGGCGTAGGGCGTGAACTTGTTATCACGGCTTATCAGTCTGCCGCAGGTCTAGTAAACCTCATTACACCAACTTCTGCTGTGGTTATGGGCGGTCTAGCAATTGCTCGTGTCCCTTATGTACGTTGGGTTAAATGGGTAATGCCTCTGATTGGGATCCTAACGGTATTCTGCATGGCAGTGTTGAGCGTAGGCGCGCTTATCTAATTTCACCTTTGTCTGTGTAAAAGCCACCTTCGGGTGGCTTTTTACGTTTTTCTCGCACCCTTTTTTGTCGGGGGATGGGAGGGGCGGTTCTGTGGTTCTGTGGTTCTGTGGCCCTATGGTTCTGTGGATCGCATCATCGATACATCGACTCACCGATACGCTCTTCTATCGTCTTCCCCGCGCAGGTGAGGATCTGTGTGTACTCGAACTAAAATAAGGTATACCGCTCTCAAACGGCACTGAGCCACCACAGATGCCGGCTTAAAAGACCACCGGCATGACGGGGGGAGGAGGTGCGGTTCTGTGGCCCTATGGTCCTTTGGTTCTGTGGATCGCATCATCGATACATCGACTCACCGATACGCTCTTCCTCTGTCTTCCCCGCGCAGGGGGCTCTGTGTGTACTCGAACTCAAACAAGGTATACCGCACTCAAACAGGCACCGAGCTATCACAGATGCCGGCTTAAAAGACCACCGGCATGACGGGGGGAGGAAGTGCGGTTCTGTGGTTCTGTGGTTCTGTGGCCCTGTGGCCCTTTAGTTCTGTGGATCGCATCATCGATACACCGACTCACCGATACGCTCTTCCTCCGTCTTCCCCGCGCAGGTGGGGATCTGTGTGTACTCGAACTCAAACAAGGTATACCGCACTCAAACAGGCACCGAGCTATCACAGATGCCGGCTTAAAAGACCACCGGCATGACGGGGGGAGGAGGTGCGGTTCTGTGGCCCTATGGTCCTTTGGTTCTGTGGATCGCATCATAGATACATCGACTCACCGATACGCTCTTCCTCTGTCTTCCCCGCGCAGGGGGCTCTGTGTGTACTCGAACTCAAACAAGGTGCACCGCACTCAAACACGCACCGAGCTACCACAGATTCCGGCTTAAAAGACCACCGGCATGACGGGGGAGGAAGTGCGGTTCTGTGGCCCTATGGTCCTTTGGTTCTGTGGATCGCATCATCGATACATCGATACACCGCTCATTTAATTAAATACATATAATAATTAATACCAAGTTCACAAATATAAATTAGGTTAAATAGAATAAGTAATGTGTTTTATTCGTTATTAATATTTACCTAAATAAATATATCTCCCATTCTATTTCTAGTTATATTTAATTAAGAAGTTGAATTAAATATAACTCAAATTGATTAAAATCAATTTACTTTCACATTTAAAGTTAACGAAATGTTACAACCAACTACACCTAGATACTTTATGCAGATTACGCGCACCTGAATGCATACAAACAATACGAATAATCACATATCACCTCAATAAATCACTCAAAAACAATAACTTAACAACGACAACTGATTATGGAGTCATTTTTAATGCATAGATAATTAGTTATTCACTCATGTGAAAATGAATATTAATTGTTAACAGAAGAAACAATAATGCATCGGTTATTTTAAATAAATGTGTGATTAACCTCTCGTGACAAATGGCAACCTAGGAGTAGTATTAATTCCAGAAAAGAACGGGGATTTAATTAGTTAAACCCACACGAAAATAACGTGAACACACAAAATAATAAGAGAGATAATAATATGAGCAAATTCTATGTAGGCTCAGAAGTTGGGCAATTACGAAGAGTTCTTCTTCATCGTCCAAAGCGTTCCCTTACACATTTAACTCCTTCTAACTGTCATGATTTATTATTTGATGACGTGCTTGCAGTAGAGCGCGCAGGTGAAGAACATGATATTTTTGCAAACACGTTAAGAGATCAAGGAGTCGAGGTTCTTCTTCTTACCAATTTACTCGCTGAAACACTTGCAGTCTCTGAAGCTAAAGAATGGTTACTACAAACACAAATCTCTGATATGCGCCTTGGGCCAATGTTTGCTAATGACGTTCGCTGCTACCTTGCTGATATGCCAAACCTTGAGCTGGCGAAGATTCTAACTGGCGGCCTAGCTTTCGGTCAGATGCCAATGCAGTCTTCTGCAATTCTTAACTCAATGTCTAAACCAACAGACTTTATTATTGACCCTCTACCTAACCATCTATTTACGCGAGACACATCTTGCTGGATTTACGGTGGTGTTTCTATTAACCCAATGGCAAAAGTCGCTCGCCAACGTGAAACTAATCATGTCCGTGCTATTTATCGCTGGCACCCTACTTTTGCAGGCCAAGACTTCATTAAGTACTTTGGTGATGAGCAACAAACCTATGATCACTCAACCATTGAAGGTGGTGATGTATTGGTTATCGGTAAAGGTGCTGTATTGATTGGCATGTCTGAGCGTACAACCCCACAAGGCGTTGAACAATTAGCATCAAACCTATTCAAACACGGACAAGCGAAGCAAGTTATTGCTCTTGAGCTACCGAAAGACCGCTCATGTATGCATCTAGATACAGTGATGACTCACATGCGTGAAGACACTTTCTCTGTCTATCCAAATGTTATCCCTGATGATGTGAAAACGTGGAGTTTAACTGGTGATGAATCTGGCCGAGTAACGGCGAAACAACAAGACTCATATATTCACACAATTGAAAAAGCACTGCATGTCGATAAGTTGAATCTGATTACCACTGGTGGTGATAGCTTTGAAGCGGAGCGTGAGCAATGGAACGATGCGAACAACGTCTTGACCGTTCGCCCTGGAGTTGTAATCGGATACGAGCGTAACACCTATACCAATGAAAAATATGATAAAGCTGGTATCACTGTACTCCCTATTCCTGGCGATGAGCTTGGTCGTGGACGAGGTGGCGCTCGCTGCATGAGCTGCCCAATCGAGCGTGATGGCATCTAATTCAATGGTCCAAGCTGGGGCGAAAGCCCCACTTATTATAGAGAGTAAAAATTATGGCAAAACAAACTGTTGTCGTTGCCCTTGGTGGTAATGCTCTACTTCGTCGTGGCGAGCCATTGGAAGCGGATGTTCAACGCAAAAATATTCAGATTGCAGTAGAGACAATTTCTCAAATTGCTCAAGAATATAATGTTGTACTAGTACACGGTAATGGACCTCAAGTTGGCCTACTTGCACTACAAGGTTTGGAGTACAAAAAGGTAAGCCCATACCCGCTCGACGTACTTGGTAGTGAAACTCAGGGCATGATCGGTTATATGCTGATGCAAGAGTTCAAAAACAAAATGCCTAACACCAATGTCACCTGCATGCTTACCCAAATGACAGTTGACCCTAAAGACCCAGCATTTGCAGACCCAACAAAACCTATTGGCCCTGTGTACGCTGAGACTGAAGCACGTGAGATGGCAGAGAAGTATCACTGGACAATAAAGCCTGATGGTGAATATTTCCGTCGCGTTGTTCCAAGCCCTGAGCCAACTGGAATCGTTGAGCATGAAGCGATTGAAAAACTAGTCGATGAAGGTCACCTAGTGATCTGTACTGGTGGTGGTGGTATCCCAGTTAAGCGTGAAAACGGCAAGCTTATTGGTGTTGAAGCGGTAATCGATAAAGATATGTCTGCGGCCTATCTAGCGCGTCAACTAAATGCCGATGCACTGCTTATTCTAACCGATGCCGATGGCGTATTTCTTGATTGGGGTAAACCAACCCAACATGTTATTAAAAACGCTACGCCACGTGAGCTATCAAAGATTGAATTTGATGCCGGCTCTATGGGGCCTAAGATCGATGCTTCATGTGAATTTATCAAAAATGGCGGCACAGTTGTTGGTATCGGTTCATTAAAAGACGGCCTTGATATCCTAAAAGGTACCGCTGGAACCAATATCACCCGTGACGTGTAACACAATAGAACTTTAAAATAATAATAAAGCGCTTTTCAAAACACGAATAGCGCCATATACCCTAATAAGGAAAATACCATGGCTTTTAATCTACGTAACCGTAATTTCTTAAAACTACTAGACTTCACTCCACGTGAGATTCAACATTTCTTAGACCTATCTATGGAATTGAAAAAAGCAAAATACAATGGTTACGAGCAACCTCGCCTTAAAGGCAAAAATATTGCTCTTATCTTTGAGAAAACCTCAACTCGTACTCGCTGCGCATTTGAAGTAGCCGCTTTTGACCAAGGCGCACAAGTTTCTTACCTTGGCCCAACTGGCTCTCAAATTGGACACAAAGAATCAATGAAAGACACAGCGCGTGTGCTAGGCCGCATGTATGACGGCATTGAATATCGTGGCTATGGTCAAGAAATTGTTGAAGAACTTGGTGCTTATGCTGGCGTACCGGTATGGAATGGCCTAACCGATGAGTTCCACCCAACTCAAATCTTAGCTGACTTCCTAACTATGATTGAACACTGCCCGACTAAACAACTGAGTGAAATGAAATTTGCTTACTTAGGTGATGCTCGTAACAACATGGGTAACTCACTAATGGTTGGCGCGGCTAAAATGGGAATGGAAATCAACCTAGTTGCTCCAAAAGCATTCTGGCCAGAAGAAGAGCTTGTAGCTGAATGTCGCGCCATTGCTGAGCACACTGGTGCGAAAATCACCATGACTGATGATGTAGCTGAAGGCGTTCAGGGCTGTGATTTCTTATACACTGATGTATGGGTATCTATGGGCGAAGCAAAAGAAGCTTGGGACGAGCGCATCAACCTAATGCTTCCTTACCAAGTTAACATGGACATGATCAAAGCAACTGGCAATCCACAAGTTAAGTTTATGCACTGCTTACCTGCATTCCATGGTGAAGATACCGCAGTTGGTAAACAACTTGCTTCAGAATACCCAGTACTAAAAGATGGATGTGAAGTAACGGATGAAGTTTTAGAGTCAGACCACTCTATCGTATTTGACGAAGCAGAAAACCGCATGCACACAATCAAGGCGGTAATGGTTGCTACATTAGGTAGCTAATCCATTCGGGCGGCTTTACTGGAATAAACCCAGTGAGTCGCCCACTTAATGCTCCCAACCTTAAATTATTAGTTCTAAATTATGGCGGCAGGTAAAATTAAGGTAGAGAAACTGTCTTATCTTTACTGGTATTCTAAGCTCCTCCCTCATTTGCAATGAATCCATGTCGCCACCCTTTATCATTGCTCAGCAGCAACTTAAGTAACCCTTCTACTTGAAACCTATGACGGTGTGGAACCGCGCATAAGGTGCCTGTCCTCGAATCTATATCCGTATGAAACCAATCATAAGGCGCCTGTCCTCGAATCTATATCCGTACGAAACCAATCATAAGGCGCCTGTCCTTAAATCTATATCCGTACGAAACCAATCATAAGGCGCCTGTCCTTAAATCTATATCCGTGTGAAACCAATCATAAGGTGCCTGTCCTCAAATCTATATCTGTGTGAAATCAATCATAAGGTGCCTGTCCTCGAATCTATGAATTCTATGGTTCTTAGGTTTAAGGGGTTAGTGGTAAGCCAATTTTCGACTCTAATGCTCGTAATATATTAATCGTGTCATCAATAACCTTTATAAAAAGCATCCTACTGGCGATATTTTATTCAATTTAGATCTAAAAAAACATAAAACAACCAGCTAATAGCATCAAGCTGCCTGTAAAAATACCTAAATAAAAAACAATATGCGTATGGGATGCGTTTAATAATAATTCCTGTATCTTATGTTTTAAGTATTGAATATCCGCATAATTACTTGATTTAAGTGATCGTCTTCATGTTATTAATGCATATAGATTGGTAAAATACCCACCTAAAATTTAGTAAAATGGATTTTTATCTCAAAGTCAGACTAATTGACGCGAGAGGATGCAAAGGGATGCATAACCACAACAATAATAAATTACTAAGGTGATACTATGGACGCATTGATAGCAGCAAGAACGTCAAGAAATGAAGAAAAGAAACTGACTCATGTATGTAAGCAGTTACTTCAAGAGCAAAGCTTTCACAATCAAAATGAGCTTAGAGCTACTTTAGAACAACGTGGCTTTGAAGGTATTAGTCAATCAACTGTTTCGCGTTTGCTTTGCCAACTTGGTGTGGTTAAGGTACCAAACTCTATGGGTAAAAAAGTCTATTGCCTACAGCCAGAAAACACTGCCGTACACTTCAACTCATCTATTGCATCTCAAATTGAACTCATCACACATAACCAATCCATGGTTATTGTTAAAACCCATTCAGGCAGCGCACAACTGGTAGCTCGCCTTATTGATTTCAATCCAGATCCAACAATTTTAGGAACGGTTGGCGGGAATGACACTGTATTGATTATTCCTAAGTCTATTGCTGAAATCGAGCTGTGTGAATTATCTGTACGTCGCCGTCTAGGTGTATTCTAGGGTTGCTCGCCACGGATGGCCGCTCTTTCCCCAATCAAAAAATATTCACACATCTCTAATAAAAGTCTGAATAAATTTGCTAGTCTGTATCTAACCTATAAATAAAGATGCATTCATGAAAGCCTCAAGTAATAGATTAAAACTCACCATATTAGCGCTTGTTATTCTAAGCGGCATCGTTTTTACGTATTGGCACAGCCACTCCAATACAGAACAAGCATTTGTCTCTACTTCTTCCAAGATTAAACAACATTACGAAAATAATCTCTTCACCCTTTCTGTCTATAAACAAAGCCATTTTGGTTTAAGGATGTATAGACAAACCCTTGACCCTAAATACACAACCCCAATACGACTAGATGTTGCTGATATGTCTCTTCGGCTGGATAAACTCGCCCACCAATTACGTTTTAAATCTGAGATGGACGACTATGTAAAAGACAGGCTTGCCGGCTATAAAAAAGGAACCGATGAGCGTAGCAAATTGCGCTATGCTGCGACTAAAAACCGTCCCGAATACTTTTATATTGCACTTGATCTGCTCCATCACATTGCTCGCTTAGATGACTATGGCTTAAAGCATAAAAAAGATGCCTACTTTAGAAGCCTGCTACGCAACTATGATTTTCAGGCGCTCTTTACCGACAAAGTGATGACAAGGGCATGGGCCGCGCAGCTTGCCAATCAGGCATATTGGTTAAAGCAGATTGGCGAGAAAGACTATACCCAGCTATTTGTCCAAACCTTAAAAGACACCTATCCCGATCACGATGACTACAAACTGTCAGAGCAACAATTTGGTAATAAGTTGTACGGGATGACTCACGTGATAATCGCTGACTCTGGTTACTATCAACATACAGTCAAAGAATCAGATCACCCTTGGATTTACGCCTATTTTAGAAAAAATATTGATGATATTCTGGCAAATGCCAAAGAGGATATAATTGCAGAGATAGGATTGAGCTTTAAGCTTGCAGGGCTTAGCGATGACCCTATTGTTCAAAAAATTGAAAGTCGAATTTATGCATCTGTAAACCAGACCGAACTTATGGTTCCGTCGCACAAAGGTGACTTTAACTTCTCATTAGGGGAGCACCGCAATGTTCTTGCGATTATGCTTCTAGATTGGCAACAACCTAACAGTGGTCCAAGCATTGCGCACAACCCTGAAATGTTTCAGTCTCTACCACTTAGTATTGTAGCTAAGGCAGAATAGAAGTCAGCGCCATCCTTGGGCGGCAATTTAGCTAAGCTTAAGAGATGGCGTTTTTTACCGTTGTTTTTAAATTTTGCATAAAGGTTTTAAAGTGCGGCATAAAATCAATAAATAGTGGGTGCTTACGATCAGCCATCATTATCGGGCCCAATAAGCGCAGTGCCACTGCAACCCTTGTCGCTTTATCTGACTCTAAACCACTTCCTTTGCGAATATTTTGTACCGCATTAAACAAGTCTTCACGGTCTTGAAATTCAAATTCTAGACTCTGTGCACTGTTCAAATCCTCATTACCGATCTCTTCGATGACAACGCGATATGTATGACCTTTTTTAACTAAACGTTCCATAATAACTCCGCTTATAAATATAGGATTTTTTATCAACCTAGTATATAGTTGATAAAGTCCACTATATACTATTAATTGATAAAGTCAACTATATTTCAGAGAGGTTTTATGCCTAAGCCAAGATCATTTGATAGCTTGTTCCATCTCGTTTTGATGTTAAAACGCAAAATGCATGAGCAAGTTGAAACCCTCAACCTTGGTATCACACCAATGCATATCCGTGTAATCAAGATCATTGATAGAAAACAGCACTGCACTGCTAATGACATCGCTCAATTTCTTAACCGAGACAAAGCACAAGTCACTCGCCTAATTAACTCACTCGTTGAAGAGCAGATGATAATGCGGATTCCAAACCCGAAAGATAAACGCAGCCAATTACTTAGTACTACGGACTCCGGTATAGATATCCTGAAAAAAATGGAAGGATTGGAGAAAAAAATATTCCAGAATATGTGCCACAATCTATCTGAGCAACAGCTTGATAGCTTCCAAGAGGTTACCGAAACCATGCATCAAAACCTGAATTAATTATGATATTGTCGCGCGCACAAGCTCAAAAACTGATTCTCCTTTGCCAATGGTTACCAAGCAAAGGCGGAAATAGCAGTTTAGATATCTTTGAACAGTTGGGCTATGTACAGATAGATACTATATCGGTAGTTCAGCGCGCTCACCATCATATATTATGGAGTCGCAATTCAAACTATCACCCTAGTCAACTTGATAACCTGTTAGCTGAGCGCAAGATTTTCGAATACTGGTCCCATGCCGCTTCCTATTTACCAATGCGGGATTATCGCTACTCACTTCCCAGAAAACTTGCCATTAAGACAGGAGAGCTGCACCACTGGTTTAAAAAAGATGAACAACTAATGGCGAGGATCCTTCAACGAATAGAAGATGAAGGACCACTAATGGCCAAAGATTTCGAATCACAACAAAAACAGAAACACGTTTGGGGGAGTAAACCGACTAAACAGGCGTTGGAGTGTCTATATATGCAAGGCGATCTTATGATTCGCGAGCGCAAAAAATTCCACAAAGTCTACGATATCACTAACAGGGTGTTACCTGATAATATTGACACTCGTATTCCCTCACCAAAAGAGTATGCCCACTTTCTCATCATCCGTTATTTAAAAGCGAATGGGCTTGGCACATTAGCGCAGATCACCTACTTATTAAAAAACACTAAAAGTGAGGTTCAATCTCGCCTCAATGAGCTCGTACAACAACAAAAGATAGTTATCGTAAAGGTTCAACAAAGCACCTATTTCTCACTTCCAGATTACATTAATCTTTTACAGCGTAGGCTAAATCGAAAACAAGCAAAAATCCTATCGCCGTTTGACAATTTACTTATACAAAGAAAGCGCACCCAGACACTTTTTAATTTTGATTACTTATTAGAGTGCTACGTTCCTGAAAGTAAGCGAAGGTTTGGTTATTTTAGCTTACCTATACTGTGGGATGGTCGACTCGTAGCTCAAGTAGACTGTAAGGTTGATAAATCATCAGCTAGTTTAATCGTAAAAAACTTGGTTGTTGAAAGCAAACTCAAGCACAATGATGCTTTTTTTTCTGCCCTTGAACATGAGCTAATTGAGTTTTCTAA
Source organism: Vibrio gallicus (assembly GCF_024346875.1). Classification (NCBI taxonomy): domain Bacteria; kingdom Pseudomonadati; phylum Pseudomonadota; class Gammaproteobacteria; order Vibrionales; family Vibrionaceae; genus Vibrio; species Vibrio gallicus. The sequence continues at coordinate 47,770 of NZ_AP024872.1, read as the reverse complement.
TTTCAATAACTGCCAACAGCACACTATAAGAAAAATAACAACGTATTAACTTGGTTGTTGCAACTAATCTCTCCTATGCTACCGGCTAAAAATTAGATAAATAATAATAAAATTATCAAACATCCATAATAAATGTGAGCCAAATCACATAGAAAGCAGCCAGATTTTTAGCACACACGACACTAAAAAGTCGACTGACAGTACAAAATTGCAACATTACATTGCGAAGCCTGTATTTTTTCCTATCATGGTAAAGTGCATTAAATTCTATTAGCGCATTAGGGAATACAATGAAAATCAAACCAATTAAAATTGGCGTACTGCTAAGCTTAATCACAATACTATTTGGATACGGCTTGGGCTGTGTATTTGGAGCTGCGAACAGCACAATGAAAGCATATTTTCATGACCAAGTTTATGTTGTGCATGCCAGCAACTTTGATTCAGTGAAAGATCAAGATACTGCTTTTTCAAAAGCAAAAGATTACATTAAGCGCGCTCACTTACACTCTGCTGCTATGGGTACAGCGTCACTGGCAACCATCCTTGCACTAGGTTTTTGTAACATTTCTGATAAAAAGAAAAAAGTTGTTAGTACTATTACCGGTCTAGGTGCTGCAGGTTACGGTGTATTTGTATGGACACTAATGGCCTTTGTTACCCCAATTATTGGTAAGTCAGCGGCGCATGAAACCATTGCCGCATTAGCTATTCCAACCGGTTTGGCGCTCGTTTTTGGTACAGCATTAACGATATACTACGTGTTTACTAGTAAAGACTAATCGGCGTTAAGAATTCAAACTCCAGATAAAAGCAGTGATTTTTAATCGCTGCTTTTTTATTGCTCTGAGCTCAGAAATATCACCCCAAGCCTTCCTTTTGCTTGTTATACAAGCCCTCAAATTCTGACTAACTCACTTAAAAACAGTGGTTACGACAAGCCTACAAACTGAACTATGCTAATGATAGTCGGCAAACTATAACTTGATATAAAAGGATTTATATCCATGCTTATCATTACCAATAGAAACATCAATCACGCAAACTTTAAAGATGGCGTGGGAGATCACCAAGCGTTTGGTGACAAAATCAATGCCAAGGGACCAAATGAAGTACGGCTAGCTCACGCCGTAAAAGTAGATGACCAATGGCAAGTGCGCTTGGTTGCCGAGCCGTCAAAATTAACCCTAGACAATATTCCATCAAAACACGTGTTTAATAGCATGCGTCGTGATCTCGCCACCAGCAATAAGAATTGTGTTTTCTTCATACATGGCTTCAATCAAAGCTTTAGCAAAAATTTAGAGAAATCACTGGCCATTGAACAGGCTTATAATGTCGAAGTCATCGCTTTCTCATGGCCATCCAACCCAGGCGGGTTTATGACTTCAGAGTATCGACAAGCCAAGCGCAACGCACAAGCATCTGTTGGCGCACTAGATGCAACACTTGAAAAAATTGGAGTCTATCTTAAAACACCTTTCAATAAACCAGCCCTTGAAACTTGCGAAACTAAACTGTCCCTCATGGCTTATAGCCAAGGCAACTTCTTGCTACAAAACTATATAAATAACGCCCAATATGAAGACGAAACTCATATATTTGACAACATTATCTTGTGCCAAGCAGATGTTGATAATCACAACCACGCACTATGGGTAGAGCAGATCCAATCAGGTAAACATGTCTATATCACCATCAATGAAAATGACTATGTCTTAAAGTGGTCAGATGCGAACTTCCAAAAAGACCGTTTAGGCCGCACAGCACGTAACCTCAATGCCGATAATGCAACCTATTTTGATTTTACTGATGGTGCGGATATTGGTAATACCCACGGCATATTCTATAAAAACAAGAAAGGCACCTTTAACAGAGCTACCAATAATCCTACCAAGAATTTCTTTGATGCGGTGCTAAATGGCAATAAAGGACAAAATGTCGATGGATTTGTATTTGACGACAGAGTGAACGTCTATCGGTGTTAGCCGCAGGAGTTACTTGAAAGTAGGTTGATATCGAGTTTGCAAAAAAAGGAGCTCATCAGAGCTCCTATACAACGAACGGACAATCACTTAATAATCCACGCCGATAAGTATTTTCTCGATATGGTCATTGAGTGAAGATATTAGGCTTGGGGTCATGCCTTCGGTAAGAGAGACTTTCGATGTATTATTGATAAGTTGCAAGTGTTCTATCGGCGTTGCTATCTTATCTGGGTTGTGATTCAAGTACATCTCTCTCAATTCCTTAACCGCCTCACTGTCCATAGGAAGGGTTACGGAAACTGTCTCTGTATAGGTTACTGGATGCCAATTGGCCGCAGTAAAGGATTGACCTGCAGGTGTACAGCTATAGTCAACATATGTACTTCTGACCTCAGAACCTTGCGGATCAGCTTGAGAATTCACCGTTGCAGCCAATGAGGCTGGCGTCGCTACCCCATTTTCAAGTACCAATTTATCTATACTAGCTAACGGGTTTGCTATCCCACACTTATTGTGCAGCTGTTCAGTTTGGCTTTGAGAAACCGACTTAGTGATCACCATTTCTTTCTTTTTAGGGGTATAAACAAGCGTCGTTTGACCGAAGACCTGCTTAACCTTATCTAGATCATAGCTTTGTGAATCAAACTTGTAATACGCAGATTGATTGGTATCAGCTGGATCATTGGCAACACAAAAAGAAACCTTTGCATCATCCGGTATATTACTACACAGATCGTATACCTGGACCTCATTAAATCCGGCATCGGCAAATTCCATAACTATGTTTTGGTTGTCTTGTATCCATCGATACGAATCTGGTTGATCTACCACATATGGGATGGGTTCAAACTGCTTATTCGGCTCAGGCACTTCTACATACTTTGGTATTTCAGTAGTTGGCGTAAGCTCAGTTAGGGGCATAGGAGTCGTATCTTTACTCCAACTGGTATCAATAGAACTTCCATCTAGATCGTTGTTCACAGCATGATCACTTGAACTACCGCCACCACAACCACTGAGAATGATTGGCGCAACTACTAGTGCTAAAAGTTTAATTTTCATGGTGTTACCTCATATCTATTAAGGTGGTCTTTAATCTACTTTTTACGTTATCTGCAATAACAACTGACGCGATAAATAACTAGAGCCTAAAAAGCAAAATGATATAGCCACACACTTAACAAAAATTGTAACCTTTAAAATATTTTTTACCATGAACACATGGTTTCATATTGTTCACCTTTTATCGCCAGCCTATGTTGTTACCTCTAAACAAAAAGACTGTCCCAGATGGGACAGTCTTCAATAATAGACGCTATGACTACTCGTAGTCTGAAGCGTATGTCTCTTCATAAGTGTGCGAGTACAACTCAAAAAGATTACCAAACGGGTCTTCTAAATAGACCATTTGTGCTGGCTTAGAATCATCTTCTGGGTGATAGCGCATAATATCCATACGCGCCTTACCGCCAAATTGCTCGACTCTTTTAATAGCGCCTTCAAAGTCATCGGTTTGCAAACAGAAATGAAAGATACCCAAGCGAGAGAAATCAACCTCATGACGCTGCTGACGTTCCTTCATCTCAAACATCTCAACACCGATACCATCACTTGTCACAAGATGTGCAATATTAAAGCCCTTAAAGCCTTCTCCAAAAACGGCGATACACATTCTGCCGATTGCAGATTCACGCTCTTCGATTACCTTAGTGTTATTCATTACGATCTTTAGACCTAAAGCTTTAGTATAAAACTCAACAGCTTTTTCCATATCACCGACCATAATGCCTACATGATTCATCTTCATAATCTACCTCACCCTTTAATATCTATTTCATATTCTGTTGCGATGAGGAGAGTATATGCCCAAACAGTAATCACTAAAAATTATCATAAATTATCTATTTGATAATTTTACATTATCAAAAGCCTACTTTGATTTCGGGACAGTCTCGTTTGTATACCCACCTAAATCTAACTTGATTTCAGGACAGTCTCATTTGTGCGCGGACATTATATACAAAATATTGAAACTGATTTAGTTATCTGCTGTATTATCATTATTTGGAAAATCAATATACTGGCTGCACACAACATCATTACAGAGAGTTAATCCTATGAAAGCTTCAATTATTCGTGAATTTGGTGGTGCAGATGTATTTGAAACTGCGGAACTACCTACCCCAGAAATCAAAGCAGGCAATGTACTAGTTAAAATCGCAGCTTCAAGTATCAACACCATCGACATGATGATTCGTGAAATGGGTGAATCCCTTCCATTCGCACCAAGCCTACCTGGTATTCTGGGTATGGACTTTGCTGGTACGGTAGAAGCAGTTGGTGAAGGCGTAACAGAATATACTGTTGGCGATGAAGTTTACGGCTGTGCTGGTGGTTTAGGTGACCTGCCAGGTTCTCTTGCGCAATTTATGCTAGCAGATGTTCGTCTTATCGCACATAAACCTAGTAACCTAAGCATGCGCGAAGCAGCAGCACTTCCTTTGGTTGGTATTACCGCTTATGAAGGACTTACCCGAGCGGGCATTAAAGAAGGCCAAAAGGTTTTAGTACATGGTGGTGCTGGTGGCGTAGGTCACGTAGCTATCCAACTTGCTAAATATTTCGGTACTGAAGTCTATGCTACCGGTACTGGTGAACAACAAAGCTCTCTCATTGAGAAATTAGGTGCCACCTCTATTGATTTCAAAACTGAATCTGTATCCGATTACGTTGAACAGTACACGCAAGGTACTGGTTTTGATGTCATCCTAGACTCAGTAGGTGGAGCAAACACGAACAACTCAATTGAAGCGGCGAAACTCAATGGTCAAATTGCTACAACACTCGCCTTCCATGAGCAAGATCTCACTATGCTACATATGAAGGGATTGTCACTGCACGTCGTATTTATGCTGCTTCCTATGATCCACAACGTAAATCGCACTGCACACGGTGAAATTCTAGCAGCTCTAGCCAAAATCGTAGAAGCAGGGGCACTAAAACCGGTTCTCGATGATTCATCATTCACTCTTGAACAAACTGCAGACGCACACAAGCGTCTTGCTAGTGGCCAAGCGATGGGTAAAGTGGTTGTAGATATTCAATAATATCGATTCTATCCCAATAGGGGCCTAACTGGGCCCCTTTTTTATATCTCAACATAAAAGCTACCCATGATGCTTAAACTCTCACCAACCCTAAAACAAATCATACTTCGAACTTTGCCATTAACACTCGGGCTATTTTCTATCATGCTAGTGCAGCTGGTAGATTCGGTGTTCATTGGCATGCTGGGTGTTGATGAGCTAACCGTTCATGGTTTAACCCTACCCTTTCAGGCTCTATTGGTTGGTCTTCAAGTTGGTATAGGGGTTGCGGCCACATCAATAATTGCGCAAGCTTGCGGTGCCTGCCATCAAATAAAAGCCACGACGACAGCAACACTATCTGTTGTTGGTGGCACTTTATTCATGGCGAGTATCTGTGTGATTTTATGGATAAACCAACACCACATATTTAACGCCTTTATTTCAGGACACACACCTTTAGCACAGCGTTATCATCTTCAGATTTTGTTTACCAACTATTGGCCATACTGGTTATTTAGTGCGCTTATGGTAGCCGTACTCTATCTCACATCTTGTGTGTATAGAGCCAATCAAGATACCAAAATTACGGGGAAAATGTTCCTCGCGGCTAGTCTTATCAATCTTGTTTTAGATCCGCTGCTTATCTTTACTTTTAAGCTAGGGATGATTGGAGCGGCAATCTCCTCAAGTATTGGTTATGCTAGCTGTGCGCTGTTTATGGTTTATCGCGCTAATAAATTAAGTTGGTTTGGTGTTATAAGATGGGATCGCTCCACATGGGAGTATACAAAAGACCTTATTTCGATGGCGGTTCCAACCACAACCAATCAAATGCTGCCGTCAATCAGTAGCTTTATCGCTATGATGCTAGTATCACGCTTGGGAACAGATGCTATCGCTTTCTGGAGTCTATTTGCTCGTATAGAAAGCTTCCTACTCGTATTTACTTTAGCCCTTACCATGTCGGTACCACCAATGATTGGCCGCTATCTAGGTGAGAATAAGCATGAGAAAATCACTAAGCTGTTAGCAATCACTACTCGGTTTTTACTTATATATCATGCCTGTATTGCCTTGATATTGATCTTTTGTGCGCATAGTGTCGTCGCTTTGATTGACCAGCAAGCTAATATTGCCAGTTGGTTAAATTATGCACTTAAGATTGTGCCTATAAGTTACGGACCATTAGGTGTGTGCATGTTAATGGTATCAGCGTGCAACGCTCTTAGAGCGCCCAATACCGCACTTTCCATTTCTTTTATACGCTTGATTGTTCTATATATTCCTGCGGTTACAGTTGGGATAATACTATCTGATATACATGCTTTAATATTGTCGGTAGCTAGCGCATATATTTTATCCGGCTTATATGCTTGGTATAAAATCAAACAAAAGATACAATCATTCCCTTGTTTTATAAGAACAAATAGCATTCCCCAATAAAAAAGGCTCTGCATTTTTAGCCGAGCCCATTTAAATGATTATTGATTATTACTTAGTCGTAAGTGCAAACTCATCAACACGAACTTCCGTTTGTTTACCGATATCACCATTCATATCAATGTTGTTAAGATCAACAATGCTCATATGGGTATAGATAGTCACGCTAGTGTTATCACCGCTATTAAATTCTACTTGAGCTTGGCGGAAATCTTTTTTAACTTCACCTCTTGGGCTAGTGCTTAGATCTCTCACATGGATTGCTTTTTCACCTAAGACCTTGCCATCAGCGCCCTTAGCACCCGCAAGCAATTCACTTGGAGAGTTGTCACCTTTTTTATCATTATAGTAGAACGATAAAACGTAATCTGTGTTCGACTTTAGTCCGGTTACAGTTTGGCTCAAGCCTGGAGTTGCTGAGAAATCATCTGAAGAATCGATGAAGCGAATACGTGCTGAGCCTTCGTCACCGTATGCAGTGTCTTTAGAACTACCTACATCACCAAGCCCATTGTTTTTGTTTGCATCCTTGTTCCAAACATCACTTTTGCCACTGTTGCTTCTAAAAGCAGTGAGTTGAGGGTCTTGAATTAAAGAGCTTGCACTTGAAGTAATTACAGCAACAGGTCCTGTAGCTGTGTTCATTTCTTTTTTAGCTGATGTTGTAGTCTCTGTTGTTGAAGCACAGCCAGCTAAAAGTCCAGCAATAGCCAAACCTAAATATACTTTTTTCATAATTTAAACCCTAACCTCTATGGTGTATGTCCCTTTTATAAAGTAATAAAAGAATACAATCCTATTGTATTAGTAGATGTGATCTAAGTATGAGTTTCCAACATATGCAAAAGAACGCCTAATTAGTGTGGTAGTTATCACAAAATAAATTCGCTCTAATACTCAAATAAAAATCACATCAAGGACACACACCTAACCATCAGAAATCCAAATCAATCGAGGGCATACACCAACATTGAGGTAAGTTGTAGTTAAATGAATTGAATAAAAGTAAGTGCACACTTACTAAAGGTGGGCGATATAAAAATCAATGTGATAAACGTTGAATATTCCAAAAGATGTGAGGTATGGGCTACATCATTTTTTACCAACTACTTGTATGCTTTAAGGGTCTTCAATAAAAATGAGGTCTGTATATGCGCTACAAACATATTCTAGTTGCACTGGAGCTATCCAAAGAGTGCCAAACCTTAATTAACAAGGCTAGTTTAATCGCTGAGCAGTTTAATTCTAAGTTGTCATTTGTTCATGTCGATGGTTCACATGGTGAAATTTACCCTGAACTAATTGATCTGCAAGCCACTGATAGTGAACCCCCATTAAAAAAACGCTCCGTTGAACAACTTAGTTCTCTAATTAAATCCACTCAATACCCGGTTAGTCATATTTGGGTTGGCACTGGTGATCTTAGTGAGAAAGTTGAGCATATGGTTAACGATAATCATATTGACCTTATCATTTGTGGTCACCACCATGATTTTTGGAGTCGTATTGTTTCTTATTCCAAACACCTTATAGATTATTCTCCCGCCGATATCTTAATTGTTCCACTTCCAAAGGGGGAATGACAGGCTAGATATGGAGGCACTATGTGTCTCCATTTTTTAAGATACGCATGTAAAAAGTATGAAATTTAGTATGAATTTCACCCCAAAACGGCAGTTTTTTACGCACTTTAAGTTAGATTGAGCTATCACTTCATAAGCTGAACCTATTAAGGGCATATTGTGACAACCGCCAGAAAGCAACTAATTTCAGTTGAAGCAACTCCTTATTACCACTGCGTATCTCGGTGTGTAAGGCAAAGTTATCTCTGTGGTCGAGATAAGAAAAAAAATATTAGCTATGAACACCGAAAGAGTTGGATCGAAAAGCGTTTAAAACTGTTAAGCCAAGTCTATTGTATCAACCTCTGCTCCTATGCAATTATGAGTAATCATTACCATGTAGTCGTCCATATAAATCTTGAACAGCTTGAGTCACTCTCAAATATTGAGGTAATTGAACGATGGGCAAGACTGCACAAACTCCCATCATTAATCGCTCGATGGTGCCAGCAGCTAATTACAACTCAACATGAAGAAAATCAATGCCTTGAAATCATTAGCTTATGGCGTGAGAGACTTTGTAGTCTTAGTTGGTACATGAAAGAGATTAACTTTTATATCGCCTGTAGAGCAAACCAAGAAGATGGGTGTAAAGGTCATTTTTGGGAGAGTAGATTTAAAAGCCAAGCGCTACTTGACGAAAAAGCACTTGCAGCGGCCATGGCTTATGTGGACCTTAATCCCGTTAGAGCGGGGATAGCTAAAACTCCCGAGTCCTCTGACTTTACGTCAATACAAATTAGACTAAAAGCATTGCAGAATAAATTGCCCAACCCGTCATTTCTACATCCATTTCAGCCGACGAACAAACAAAACACTCAATACAGTATTCCTTTCGACATCTTTGACTACATAAATCTTGTTGATTGGTCAGCGAGACAATTCAGAGGTAATAAAGGCTCTATACCCGATAATGTTCCTCCCATATTAGACAGATTATCCTTCAATCAAAAAAATTGGCTTACTGTATGCTCTGAGCTGGAAAAAACAAACATAACTGCTATTGGTGCTCCAGTTACCATTGAACCAGCCAAACGCGCCTTGGGAAAAGCCAAGATACATGCATATAAATTAGACTAATATCAATCAACACTGTTGATGACAGAGCAATTCGACTAACCAAACTTAAGCATCTAAAACATCCAAGATCTTCGATAATACACAAGAAATCTCAGCTAACAATCACTCAAAACTACCAATAAACTCAACTGCCTACCTTCTGACTTAAGAGACTGTCCTTAAATACCATGAATTATTGACTTATAGACTGTCCTCAATTGCTCATGTATACCCTACAAAAGAAATACATTAATGAGAGGTATCGAGTTTTACTTGACTAGAATTTCTTATATTATCTAGGAAATCACCCAAAGGTAATACCATATGACCAAGCAATTTGTAAATGCAGCTAGCGAGCTGTTATCTCGTCGTGTAGCCGGTACTAAGGCCCCACGTTTACCTGAAGAACTTCGCCCTACTAATATTGAGCAAGCACTTGAAATTCAAGTGAATATTATTGAACAACGCAATGATTCAGTTGCCGGTTGGAAATGTTTACAACCTATTTCAGAAGAGCAGTATGTTGTCGCTCCTATCTTTGCTGATACCATATCGAAAGGTGCAAACTGCGCTCTTTTCAGAGATAACGGGAAAGCCCGCGTTGAACCCGAAATTGCATTTTTATTGAATAAAGATCTTCCTGCCAATCCTGATGGTTATACAGAACAACAGATCAACGATGCTATCGGTTCATGTCATATGGCTCTAGAGCTAATGCAATCACGCTTTGCTGATGACAGTGGTGCAGAATTTTATGAAAGATTGGCCGATTGTTTAGTGAACCAGGGGATGTACATTGGGCCTGAAATCGATAAAGATACTGCTTTTTCTGCAAGCAATATTAATGTTTCAGTAACTCAAGGTGAGACAACTCAAAATTTCGACGGCAAGCACCCTAATACAATGCCTGCAAGCCCGATCCATTGGTTAATAGACTTCATGACACGCCGAGGAGCAACCTTCAAGGCTGGAGAAGCAATAATTACTGGATCATATTGTGGTATCGTCGAAGTAGAATTTGAAAAGCCAACACTGATTTCTTACGACGGCATTGGTGAATATAAAGTTACTTTTATTGAAAATAAATAAGTTATAAATGAAATAAGGGGGCTTTTAGCCCCCTACTTATAAAATTTTTTAACGGTTTTAGAGTAAAATCATTGGTGTGTGTCCTAAATAACCCTCAGTGAGAATAGCGTAAATGTGGTTATTGATTTAGTAGCCGGAGAAAAGTGGCCTGAATTCCTAGAAGTGCTGCAACCTAAAGGTCGCTACGCCGTTTCAGGTGCAATAGGTGGTGCGCTTGTAGAGTTAGACGTAAGAACCCTTTATCTCAAAGACCTAAGCTTCTTTGGTTGTACAGTGCTCGATGAGAGAGTATTTCAAAACCTTATTGGCTGGATTGAATCTGGAAAAGTTACGCCTATCGTCGCCAAGAGTTTGCCCCTGCAGGCAATTAATGAAATGCAGGAAATCTTCATACAAAAACAGCATATTGGAAAGTTAGTGTTAGAGGTGTAGCTTCACACTTTCTCTAAAAATTAAACGGACAAATCACCTTTGTCCGCCCAACAACATCAGTCTAGATCGCATTGAACTTGGATAGTTTCCATATCAGACTGTTTGAGCTTTTCCGCCAAAGTAGCACCTTGCTGCTGGCATTGTTCAAGAGTGGTAAATTGCCTATTAACCTCAAACTCTGCGGTGTCTTGGTTTGTTCCCACCATTAAGCTAACAATTAGTGTTAGTTCATACATTGTTATCGCCTCTATTAATATACAAATACACCCTGCTAGTGACTGAAGTTAAAATCAACCCTGATGTATGCGCTTGAATAATAGAGATCCTAACCAATAAGTATCCTCAATACTTACCATTATGCGCCGATGCTCACACTATTATCATCATTTCGTATTGTGAAGCGCCTTATCGGGCACTTCACTCGTTACTTTGTGCGAGATATCTTACAAAGAAGGCAGAGATCGTAGCAAAACCAGCACATACAATAGGCACATAACAACATAAGATATTGTTTTTATTGATTAATATTAGAATTACATTAATAGATATTAAAAAGTATCTAACCCACCCTATTGTTGTTTCCCACTCAAACAGCGATACTAAATGTGTCGACAGGATGTTGGCAGGAATGGAACAAAACCTAATGGATTAGGTATCTTCAGGATGAAGATTTGATGACTTAGGATTAGTTATCAGCATGGAAGTGACACTCTAGGATAGAGTTTGCCAGTCAGGATGACAGGCTCAAATGGACACCGCTAGGATGGCGATGACAGGGATTTAGGTTAACGGAATTTAACCACTATCAAGGAATGATGCAGGGAGCACTTTTAGTAGCCGGATTGCTGCAAAGAGAAATAGACCCCACTCGGGTAACCGGGTGGGGTTTTCTTTTGCTTGCTACATCATGAAATTTGTATTTTCTTGTACTACTAAACTTTTTATAAACCATTGCGCTGATTAGTCATGCTATGTTGAGTTCGAACTCTAAATTTAGCTAATACTAGGATGCAGATATGCACAATGAAAACGCAACTGGTCGATGCCCTGTCATGCATGGCGCCAACACAACATTAGGCGGCAAAGCCACTAAAAATATTGATTGGTGGCCGAATCAATTAAATCTTAAAATCCTTCATCAGAATGACAGCAAGTCGAACCCTATGGGTGAAGACTTTAACTATGTCCTCGCTTTTAACCAATTAGACCTCAAAGAAGTTAAGCAAGATTTAACTGCATTGATGACCGATTCAAAATCATGGTGGCCAGCTGACTATGGTCACTACGGCCCATTTATGATTCGTATGGCATGGCATTCAGCGGGCACATACCGCACCTCAGATGGGCGCGGTGGTGCAAATACCGGTAATCAACGCTTTGCTCCGCTCAATAGCTGGCCTGACAACGGTAACCTAGATAAAGCTCGTCGTTTACTATGGCCAATCAAAAAGAAATATGGCAACAGCCTATCATGGGCAGATCTGTACATCCTTGCTGGGAATGTTGCTCTAGAAAGTATGGGACTTAAGACCTTCGGCTTTGCTGGCGGTCGTGAAGATATTTGGGAACCAGAAGAAGATATCTACTGGGGAGCAGAGAGTGAATGGCTTGGAGACGAGCGCCATAGCGAAGACGAACTGGAGAAACCGTTAGCGGCAGTTCAAATGGGGCTTATCTATGTTAACCCTGAAGGCCCAAATGGTAACCCAAGCATCCTTGCTTCAGGTCGTGATATTCGTGATACCTTTGCGCGCATGGGCATGAATGATGAAGAAACCGTAGCATTAGTGGCTGGCGGTCACACCTTTGGTAAAACCCATGGTGCGGCTGATGACGCATTAATGGGGCCTGCTCCAGAAGCTGCACCATTAGAAGAAATGGGCTTTGGTTGGAACAATAGCTACGGAACTGGGCATGGTGACGACACCACTACCAGTGGTATTGAAGGTGCATGGACACCAAACCCAATTCAGTGGGATAACGGCTACTTTGATATGCTATTTGGCTATGATTGGGATCTAGAAAAAAGCCCAGCAGGTGCTTGGCAATGGGTTGCGATAGGTGTCAAAGAAGAACATAAAGCGCCTCAAGCGCATGATTCTTCAAAGCGTGTTAAAACCATTATGACTACCGCAGATATGGCCATGCGTATGGACCCTATCTATGGCGAGATTTCTGCTCGATTTCACAAACACCCAGAGCTGTTTGCTGATGCTTTTGCTCGGGCATGGTTTAAGCTAACTCACCGCGATATGGGTCCAAAAAGTCGCTACCTTGGTGAAGAAGTACCAAGCGAAAACTTGATCTGGCAAGACCCATTACCGAGTCAACCTAGCGATGCCATCAACCTAGATGACATTCAGTTACTCAAACAAAAGATTGCTGCAACAAGCCTAAGCATTACCGAACGCGTTTATACAGCTTGGTCTTCTGCTTCTACTTTCCGTGGTTCAGATTTCCGTGGTGGTGCAAATGGCGCACGAATCCAATTAGCACCACAAGCTAGCTGGGAAGTAAACCAACCGCAACAACTCTCTAAAGTACTCGACGTTTATCGTCAAGTTCAGCAAGAGTTTAATCAAGATGGACGTTATGTCTCTATCGCGGATCTTATTGTACTTGGTGGTAATCTCGCTATCGAACAAGCGGCAACAGCGGGGGGTCAAAGTGTTGAGTTAGTATTTAATTCAGGTCGCGTCGATGCAACGCAAGAAGATACTGACATTGAAGCCTTTACCCTGCTTGAACCAAGCGCAGATGGATTCCGCAACTACGCACCTAAAGTATATTCAATTCCAGCAGAGGAAATGCTACTAGATAAAGCACAGCTGCTTGGTCTGAGTGCACCAGAAATGACGGTATTGATTGGTGGCATGCGCGTACTTGGCGCAAACTATGGCGGAACAAATCATGGTGTACTCACCCAAACTCCTGGCGTGCTAAACAATGAATTCTTCGTCAACCTAACCGATATGGCAACCGAGTGGAAGCCGGTTTGCCCTAACAACAGTGCGTATGTTGGTATTAATCGTGACACTGGTGAGAAAAAATGGACCGCTACTCGTGTTGATCTAGTATTTGGTTCTAACTCTCAGTTGCGTGCTATAGCTGAACTGTACGCTTGTGATGATGCAAACCAAAAATTCATCGAAGACTTTGCCCAAGTATGGACTAAAGTGATGAATGCTGACCGTTTTGATATCTAGATAAATCAAAACCCTAACCCCAGTTAAACTCATGCTTAGCTGGGGTTATTTTATTAAACTAGAATAGGCAGCGAAATAACAAACCGTGCTCCCTTCACCCCATCAGAGTCCGCATAAATCGTTCCGCCCTGTACTTCTAATAGTCCTTTAACAATACTTAGTCCCAGTCCTGATTGACCATCATACCCACTGCGAGCAACCTCTACCTTGTAGAATCGTTCAAAGATATTCTCAAGTATGGCCGGATCTATCCCGCAGCCATTGTCAGATACCTCTATTTCACAACGCTCACCAGCACGGCGAGCAGACAGGCCAATTACGCCAAATTCTGGAGTATATCTAAGAGCATTATTGATTAGGTTTCCCATGACTTGCAGCATTCGCCCTTCATCGATATAAACACTAGGCAACTGTGAGTTTAACTCAAGATGAAGTGAAATATTGACCGCACGGCAGTTTGCATCAAAGCGTTTTCTAGCATCTTGCATAAACTCAGTAACTGGCACTGATGCAAGCTCAAGCTCCAAGCTCTGAGAGTCCGTTTTTGCTAATAGGTTCATATCCTTAATTAGCCTGTCCATCCGATCTACTTCAGAGGCCATTATTTCTAATCTAGCGCTATCCAAGTGAATATCACCCTGTTGAGCCATTTCTAGATAACCAGAAATAACTTGCAACGGAGAGCTCAAATCATGGGTAACATCTGCGGTTAATTGACGCCGCTTTTGATCCGCTTGAGAGATACTGCTACTCATAGAATTAAACCCTTTAGCCAATTCACCTAATTCATTATTTGCAGTAATAGGCACCTTCTGCAAAAGCCGCCCCTGTGACATGGAAGACATAGCGTTGTGTAGTAAATCCATAGGTTTAAGTAGCCATCGCGAAAGTATCAAGCCTAGGATTAACGAAGCAAACATACCGATAACTACTGCAACAAAAAGTGTCTCATGTAGGTTCCCTAAGAACACATCGAGTTGAGATTCAAGACTTAAGCCGGTTGCCTCCGGCAGAATAATCCACGCCACTAGCTGATTATGAACATAGATAGGTTGCGCGTTAGACAAAAACGCTGAGGACACATAGTCCCCCTCAAGAAAAGTTAGAAATGGCACTAAAGCATGATTCTCTGAGGTCACGATACCGTGCCGCTTTGGATATCTTAAATTCTGGCGAGGGTCAGGATGGACCTGCATTCTAGGACGATCAGGACCATAATTAGGGTGCAGTATTGCAAAATAGTCAGAGAAGCCTTCCCAGCTTTGTTCGCTCTGATACCATGCAATAACTTCTTGCTTCATTTCTTTTGTTTGATAGGTAAGCGTAAGCTCATTTACACGCTGTTCAGAGGTAAAATAAGTAATGAAATAGGTGGTGGTTGCAGTCAATAAACTCACTAACAGGTAAGTTGCAATCAACTGACAGCGCAGCGATACTCGCATCAGGCTCCCTCCTTCAGTCTGTATCCCACTCCAAATATGGATTCGATTTCTAGCCCATTGCCACAATAAGGATGCAGTTTTTTACGCAGATTTCGGATATGAATTTTTAGTGTCGCTTCACTACCACTAAAACCTTGTTCCATCATTTGACAGCACAATTCCGACTTGGAAACTGCGCGAGTTTTATTTCGTAGTAAGGTGACCAATAAAGTATATTCAACTTTGGTTACTGCTATACGCTCTGCTTTCACAAACACTTCACTTGAGTTGAGATCTAAGCTTAGTGGGCCTGCCTGTAAGCTAACCCCGGTTGGATGCGAGATAGAAGCTCTTTTTAAAACCGCATTTACTCTAGCCAGTAACTCCATCATACGAAAAGGTTTACTGATGTAGTCATCCGCTCCTAGCTCAAACCCTGTAACTATGTCTTGCTCTTGTTGCTTGGCGCTAATCACGATGACAGGTAGGCTGCTTTTAGCTCGTAATTTTTTGATAAATGCATATCCATCCATCACCGGCATCATGATATCAAGTAACACTAAATCGGGATTGTCATGCTCAATACAATGCATCGCATCCAATCCATTTGATGCACAGCTCACTGCAAAATGATTGCTAGTCAGAAAGTCGGTTAGAAGGTGCTGAACATTAAGTTTATCTTCAACAATGAGTACACGCTTATTTGTCATACGTATTTGATTGGGTCATGAGTCTAGAGAGAAGGTAAACATATCATTAGCGAACCAGTTAATCTGATAAGGCGATCTCTAAAATCACACCTATTAGTTATAAAATACTACAAATGTACATATGAATTTGGGACATACACCTAAATTGAAGTGTGTGTCTCTTTAACTGGCTTTTAGATTAGGTGTGTGTCCTGAATTTGGCTGGATTGTGGAGTTGTCGCTAAATGGCAATTATTGTCATATCTATTAGCTAAAATAGCACTCAGATTACAGCGTTTAAGCTCAATCAAGTTACTAATTCAATAGAGAGAAGAGTGCATGACAAACATCGAGAAAACTTATGGGTTCAACACTTCACAACGCTTATTTGTTGGTTACACGCTAGCCATATTGGTTGACCTAGTGGTGCTGAATTTCTTCGATGAGTATTGGGGCTTTGTTAACATAGAATCATTTACTATCTCTTTAATAGCCGCGATTTTGCTACAGCTTTTACTTAAGCTGTCTATTGGCTTAGAGCATAAATGCGCCAACTATTTTAAATCAAAGCCAGGTAAAGCACCGAAATTTTACCGAGCAATATCAACGTACATTATCTTGGTTGGCTCTAAGTTTGTGATGCTAGAAGCCATCAATATCTTATTTGGTGACAAGGTGCAATTTACAGGCCCATGGAATGGCGTGGTGGCGTTTTTTGCGGTGGTTTTCAGCATACTGATTGCAGAGATTATTATCTCTAGGATCTACTTTGCATTAGATGACAAGCCTACATCAAACATGGTTAATGAGGCCTGATAAGCAGATAAACAAAAAAGGGCGCTCTCTTCCATGTCGTTGAGCCTGATACTTCATGGATGAAAGCGCCGCTAATCTGTTTAAATTATTTATAACGAAAGGATAATGCCTGCAATAGAAGCACTCATTAAGTTAGCAAGCACCCCGGCTGCAATTGCTCTAAAGCCCATCTTAGCAATAAAGGTTCTGCGTTCAGGGATAAGGCTACCTAGCCCACCGATGAGCATCGCCATAGTAGAAATATTGGCAAAGCCACACAATGCAAAAGTCACAATCGCCAAAGAGTGTGCACTCAATTGGTCTTTAACCTGCATCATCTGGATAAAGGCGACAAATTCGTTCACGACAACCTTACTACCGATCAGTGAACCTGCGGTTAAGGCTTCGCTCCAAGGTATACCGATAAGATAAGCCACTGGAGCAAACACGTAACCCAAAATCATTTCAAAGCTTAAGCCTTGATATCCGAAGAAATCACCGATACTACCTAGCAAGCCATTTAACAGCGCAATCACGCTAATAAAAGCGATTAAGGTTGCCCCTACGGAAACCGCTATACGTAAGCCAGACATTGCACCATCAGCAAGGGCTTCAACTACATTGGCTGCACGCGGCAACTCTACCGAGGTAATTTCCTGCTCTGAATATTGATTATCAGTTTCAGGCATCATAATTTTAGCCATCAACAACCCAGCAGGAGCGGACATAAACGCCGCAGCGATTAAGAAATTAAGATCAACACCCAACGAGGCATAACCCACCAAGGTGCCACCAGCAACTGAAGCTAACCCGCAAGTCATAACAGCAAAGAACTGCGAATCACTCATGTTTTTAAGATATGGCTTAACGACTAATGGTGCTTCAACCATACCCACAAAGATATTGGCTGTCGCAGATAAGGATTCAGCACGCCCGGTACCAAGTAGCTTTTGCAAGCCACCACCTAAAATATTGATAACTTTTGGCATAATACCAAGGTGATAAAGGGCAGATATCAGTGCCGAGAAAAAAATAATAATGCCAAGCACGTTAATTGCAAACACAAACCCAACTTTACCTTTAGCAAGGTCGCCAAACATAAAACCAATGCCTTGTTGCCCGTACTCAATCACACTCGATACACCTTGAGTAAATGAGTGCAATGCCTCCTTTCCGGCAGGAACATACAATACAAGTAATGCAAAAAGGATTTGCAGACTAAAAGCCAAACCAACGGTTCTTAGATTTATTTTAGTGCGGTTGGTAGACAATAAATAAGCAAAAGCAAAAATGGCAATTACACCAAATATTGAGTTCATTTCAGGTGGCCTTAACGGTCTTTAGACTAAAGGCGCGCATTCTAATTGCAGGGCAAAACTTAACAAGTCACAATTGTTGCAAAAGAATCTCAAAATCAATCACCACCAACCAACAAAAAAAATAAGCCATTGAAAATAAAGTAATTTAAAACCTATATTTTCCAAGTGGAAAAGGTGATTATTTGTATATGGAAAATATTTTACCTAGAATTTCACTTGCGGCCGCAAAGCCTGATCCCAATATGTTGGACGACCGATGCGTTGCTTAAAGAACTCGATTACCGCACTTATCTTAGTCGGCAGATGCTTTCGCTTTGGATAGACAGCATAAAACGGCATACTTTGATTCGCTTTCCAATCGGGTAGTAACTGTATCAACTTACCACTCTTAAACTCATCCGTAAGCAAGTAGCTCGCTAAATAGGCCACTCCCCACCCAGAAAGAGCGGCATCTCTGACGGCTTCGGCAAGATCTACCTTATAGTTACCAGAGACCCCTACCGTCAATGACTCTCCATTTTTAGCAAAAGACCAACGGCTATAGTCTCTTTGTAAGCTTCTATATATTAAACAGTTATGACTAGCCAATTGCTCTGGGTGAGTGGGCGCTTGATAGTGCGTGAGGTAATCCGGTGAAGCTACTACGATAAATTTAGATTCGGCTAATCGCTGTGCAACATACCCTTCAGGAAGCACTTCATAATTGGTGATCCACAAGTCCAACCCTTCAGCCAACATATCTGCTTTATGGTCAAACAGGCTCAATTCAACCTGTAATTCAGGAAATAGCGCTCGTAATTCATTGATAGCTGGTAATATATGCATAGTACCAAAAGACTGTGCCAGCCCTATTTTTATAGTCCCAGTCACGTCATTGCGGTCGGTTTCGATCGCACTACTGGCTTCATTCACCGCCTGTACTACCTGCTCTGCATAATCAAAATAATGCTGTCCAGCTTGGGTCAAAGCCAAGCTGCGCGTGGTGCGTTGAAGGAGTTGAATGTTGAGCTCTTTCTCTAATAAAGAAAGCTGTTTGCTTACGTAAGAAGTTGAAACTCCAAGCCTTTTCGCTGCATTAGTAAAGCTTCCTGCTAAAACTAGGGTATGAAACACCACCATTTGCCCAGCTCTTTCATGAATCAAAACACTTGCTCCATCTGTTATAGTTTCCCACTAAGCATGGCATGCATTGCGATCACTAGCCATTGATTTGCAATCAAAGCATGGGTCGCTCTAAAGGCGTAAAGATGCTTTACTATTTATCTCAAGCGGTTGTTATTGTTGGTATAAGTAATATGGAAATAAAAATACTTAAAAGCTTTGTGGTGGTTGCACAGCATCGCAGTTTCTCTAAAGCGGCTCAGGAGTTAAATACGGTTCAACCGGCTATCAGTCGCCACATATCACGCCTAGAAGATGAACTTGGGGTAAAGTTATTTTTTCGAACCTCTCGCGAAGTCATCATTACTGCGGCAGGTGAGCAATTGTTAAAGGATGCGACACATCTAATCGAACAAACTGAACGCTCAAAACAAGCCATTATCAACGCCGCAAACGGGCAGATAGGTCACTTAACTATAGGTTACCTGGGAGGCGCTACACTTTCATTTCTTCCCGGTCTAGTGCGCCAATACATCCAAAATAACCCTGCCATTGAAGTCGATTTGATAGAAATGACCGCATCCGAACAGCTTGTTGCCCTACAGAATAGAAAAATTGACCTTAGCCTATCTCGACCACTGCCTGAGTCGGTCCAACAAGAATTCTCTTCAACTAATATCTACACCGATCAGTTGGTGGCTACCGTACCTATTGATCACCCTCTTGCTAACCAAAAAACTATCGATCTTAAACAGTTACAGCATGAAGCTTTTATCCTATTTGCACGAGATGAAGCAGTAGGACTGTTCGATTCGGTCATTAAACATTGCCAGTTAGCTGGGTTTTCGCCTCAAATAAAAAGCCAACCCACTCATATGCAAACCGTTTTGACTCAGGTTGCGTCCGGCCTTGGCGTTTCAATCACGCCTTATGCGGTAAAAGATCTGCGCTGTAGCGAATGCCGGTTTATCTCAATTCGCACAATTAATGCCGATATACCCTTACAAATGACCTATCAGTCTCACGCCCTCTCCCCTACAACCAAAAAGTTTATCGAACTTGTCGAGCGCAACATCCCTTCCATTCGCAATACAATGCAAAGGTGATCTATACCAAAATTGTATTGAATCTAAATTAAATGGCTATTTCTGTTATTAATGTGTATTCCCTAAACTAGCCGCATCAACCGCAAGTTAATAGGGTAATCCCATGCAACAACAACCTTTAAGTAAAGCTCGCCTACTTTTAATGTCGAGCGCAGTGTCCGCTACCGCCGCCAACCTTTATTATAATCAACCAATATTGCCACAAATTGGGCATGACCTTGGGTTAACCAGTGCCCAACTTGGAACCATTCCTGCTGCGGGTCAAATTGGTTATGCTACGGCACTCCTGTTATTGTCCCCTCTCGGAGATAAACTGCCACGTAGACGCTTAATCAGCGTCTTATCCATGCTGTTAATCACCTCTTCTTTACTCGCGTTCTCAGCTAATAGTTTATTGGTGTTAATTGTCGCTTGTTTTGCTATTGGCTTAAGCGCAAACATTACTCAGCAGTTGATTCCATTTGCTGCATCACTAAGCACCCCCGAAAACAAAGGCAAGGTAATTGGCACCTTAATGACAGGACTAACTATCGGTATATTGCTGTCTCGAACCTTAAGCGGATTTATAGGGGAGCAATTTGGGTGGCGGGCCGTGTTCTTAATGTCAGCCTCACTAGCAACCCTATTTGGTTTATTGCTATATAAGTTTCTTCCGGAAAACAAACCAACCAATAACATGCCCTATCTACAGCTAGTGGCAAGTATGGGCTCTTTACTCAAACAGCATCTAATTTTGCGTCAATCAGCATTAACCGGTGCATTCTGGTTCGCCTCATTTAATGCACTCTGGGCAACCCTAGCATTACATGTGCATCAATCACCATTTAACTACGATGCACAACAAGCAGGATTATTTGGCATCATAGCCTTAGCCGGGGTTGTTGGAGCAAGGGTTTCGGGTGTATTAGTTGCAAAGGTCGGGTCGCGTAACATGATCAACGCAGCCCTATTGCTTATCGCATCAGGCTTTATTGTATCGGCGCTATTTGGTAATAATTTAATTGGACTTATCGCAGGTATTATCTTGGTCGACCTTGGCGTGTTTAGCGCGCAAGTTTCAAACCAGGTACGTGTATTCTCGATTGACCCTACGGCGCAAAGTCGCATCAATGGCATCTATATGCTCGGATATTATCTAGGTGGCGCATTTGGGTCTTTTGCGGGGGTAATGGCATTTGAACACCTTGGTTGGAGTGGTGTCGCTGGGTTTAGCGTAATTATGGTTTTAGGTAGCCTCATTACCAACAACCTAGTATCCGCAGCTAAGAAAGCAGAAAACAAACAATAAAAAAGCGCCGAGGATCTATTCAATCCTCGGCGCTTTTGCAATGTGATACTGTTACGAACAAGCCTTTAAGCACTCACATTAGTAACAATGTGTAGAGCAATATCAGTACCTTATAGACTCAAATAGATTAAGCAATTTGAGTCATTTCGTTGAGAGTAAATGCCTCTACTGCACCCTCAGTTGCCGCCATATAGTCAGCTAAGTGCGTATTTGCCATGTGGATTTGCCATAGTTCACGAGAAACCCAGTTTTCATAAAAGGTAAAGTGCGCTGGATTCTCATTGTCTTGGTGGAGGTCATAGTTAATGCATCCATCTTCAGCACGAGTGATATCAATCAGCTTTAAAAGCTCTTCTTTTACAAGTTCAATTGAGTCTGCTTTAGCAATGATGTTTGCAACGATAGTTAATTTAGTCATGATCATAGTCTCTACTGTGGTTTGGTAACGATGCAAGGCTCAACGCCTCACTGGTATGGATGCATAATAGAATCTTATAACTATCGAATAAACAGCGTAATTTTTGAATAATATTCAAAAATTAATTGAAAATAGCATAAGAGCTTAATTTCATAGGTGTTTAGCCCATAAAGGTGTAACAAAATAAAAATAAGGCTTTACAATGATCGAAACTGCTGTAATATCACCCTCGCTCTGTAACGTAGAGTTATTTAAGAACAGTAAGTAAAAGTAAGTCTTGAGAATTCCTTCGTAGTTGTTGTAAACCTCTGTGATCCCTTAGCTTCATCTTAAATTTAGATAACTCTTAAACTCAGTTCAATCGCAAATGGCGATATAATTTAATCAAAAAACATCAAGGGACATATCATGTCAAATAAAGCAACTGGTTCAGTAAAATGGTTTAACGAAGAGAAAGGTTTCGGTTTCATTTCTCAAGATAACGGCGGTGCTGACGTATTCGTTCACTTCCGTGCAATCGCTTCTGACGGTTTCCGTACTCTTGCTGAAGGCCAAAAAGTGTCTTTCGAAGTTGAGCAAGGTCAAAAAGGTCTTCAAGCTGCTAACGTTACTGTTATCTAAGCTTACCTTTTTAGAAAAAAGCAAGCCTATGGCTTGCTTTTTTTCGTTTGGAAACCAGTAAATTTCGTACAATAATATCAATCATTCCTAAACCAATCTTCACCTTCCGTTAAACACTTCTCATCCCCCTAGAACAACATCAAGTACCGTTCATATATCACTAAGATTAGGTTACTCATACTACTTTGCGTAGCTTACGCACCCCTTTCTCAAACGCATGACGCCGGTTAGCCCATCAACAGTTATCCTCACTAAACATGGCAAACTATCTCGTATCAATAATGACATAGCCTCTGCACTGAGTCCGCTGGCAAGAATTTGCTTATCCAGAATCTAGCAGAATCTAGGACAGGCACCTATTACGGTCGGGAAATTAGGGAGCTAGATAGGTGTGTGTCCTGTTTTATAGCACTAAGTCTACTAGCGGGAATTAGCTATCCAGAATCTAGGACAGACACCTATTACGGTCGGAAAATTAGGGATCTAGATAGGTGTGTGTCCTATTTTATAGCACTAAGTCTACTAGCGGGAATTAGCTATCCAGAATCTAGGACAGACACCTATTACGGTCGAGAAATTAGGGAGCTAGATAGGTGTGTGTCCTGTTTTTTAAACAGGTAAGTAATTGATAAATAATAAAACGCCAATATCATCTATTGGCGTTTTGTTCAGGTTGGGTAGAAAGAGTAGTACTAGTATTTGATTGCTATCTTGCCAATCGTAGTACCACTTTCAATCAAACTATGGGCTTGTTTAAACGTTTCTACTTCAAAACCGTGCAGGGTTTGAGTGAGGGTCGATTTAATTCTTCCGCTATCAATCAGGTTTGCTACTTGGAAAAGAATGTGTTGCTGTTGCTGAATATCTTCGGTAGTAAATAGAGAGCGGGTAAACATTAACTCCCAAATAAAGCCCGCAGATTTACCCTGCAAGGCAGATAAATCAATACCTCCATCAAACTCAACAATAGAGCTGATCATGCCTTGAGGCGCAATAAGCTCTACCATCGACTCCCAGTGACCCTTGGTATCTGCGACATTAAAGATGTAGTCAACATGCTCAATACCTTGCTCGCGAACCGATTGTACAAGATCACGGTGGTTAACAACGTAATCCGCCCCCATATCCTTCACCCACTGCTCAGTTTCTGGGCGAGATGCGGTACCGATAACGGTAAGATTAGTCAGTTGCTTCGCAAGTTGAATGGTGATTGAACCCACACCACCAGCACCACCAATTACAAGCAAGGTCTTATTTTCCTCTGCTCGGATACGAAGTCGGTCAAATAGAGCCTCCCAGGCAGTAAGACTGGTTAATGGCATCACAGCGGCTTCTTCATCAGTTAGGCTCAATGGAGCGTGGGAAGCAATGCGATAATCAACAGCTTGGTATTGAGCATGTGCTCCTTGACGAGTTACGTCTCCTGCATAATAGATACGGTCTCCAAGCTCAAAGCCTGTAACCTCACAACCAAGCGCCACGACTTCAGCAACCGCATCGTAGCCAAGCACTCGCGCTTGATCTAGTACTTTATCCTTAGCACTGCGCACACGTATTTTTGCATCAGCTGGATTAATGGAAGTGGCTTTAACCTTAACTAGTAGGTCTTTATCTCCAATTTCTGGCAACGCTTTGGTAAATTCTACAAGGCTCGCTTGTTCACTAATAGGAAGTGATTGAGTAAAACCTATAGCTTTAATATTTGATGGCAATGACATATCCGTATTCTCCAGTTAATCCACTTGATGTGTGTTCGCAATATAGGTTACGCCTATTACTTGCTTAATAAACAGGCCAAACAATGAAACATTATCAAATTTAATTTGATAATTAGTGAGCTATAGCCAAAGCTCATTCTCCAAGTAAAAAACGGCTTAAAGCATATGCCTTAAACCGTTGCAGAAAATACAAATTTTGAGTTTTGCTCTTACCTTTATTGTACCAAGCGCAACCTTTTACTTTGACTACATGTAACCAACCACTGCTTTAGCTCTGTAGGCCATTCAATCGATGGCTCAGCAAAGAACCCACGCAATAAAGAAAAATACAGCGCTTGATCCACAATTGGCAATGTCGACACTCCCGAATTTGGTTCAATTAAAGCCTGAGCATCAATAAGCAGACTATTTACTTGCTCTACAATAGGCTTGGTCTGCTCAAGCAAGTGGTCAAAATTCAGGGCTTGTGTCTCTTTTTTAGCGCGCCATGCCATTTTACTACTATCTGACTGGAACTCTTTCAGATCCAAATTCGACCATCTAGGATAGCCAATACGCTGTATCCACGGAAATGCTTGCTGTTGAAAGGCTAATGTTGCTGCCGATGGCAAACGCGCTTGACTACTATTCGCGGTATCTAGGAAATAAGCAATCATGTCTAAGCTTTCAGCCATAATAGAACCATCATCCTTTTCTAGGACAGGCACCATTTTTTGGCCAATAAGGTTTATCAGAGTGTCTGCATCAGCGTAATCAACCACTACATACTCTATGTCTAAGCCAAGCGTCTGAGCCACAAACGCAACGCGAGCACAAAACGGGCAGTGCTCGTAAATATATAATTTCATGTGTCATCCTTATCAATGCAGAAGCTAAATACTGGTTAATCCACTTAGATTAAGGTACCAAAACTAAACACCTTCGGTTAGGTCGTTATCCTTTGAAACACCATCAAATATTAATAGACAATACAGGACACACACCTCAATGATTCAGAAAATAAGGTGCCTGCCCCAATTAAAAACACTAACTCTACTAGCAATAATGGCTATCCAGAATCTAGGACAGGCACCTATTATGGTCGGGAAATTAGGGGGTGAGATAGGTGTGTGTCCTGTTTTATAGCGGATTATTTAAGCACGGATTTATCAAGGATACCCTTGTCAACCAATTGAGAAAGGACCTGTGCGGTTTGCTGTCGAAAGTAATCTCGAAGCAAGCGAACCGTTGGGGTAATAGACTGCCTGCTAGGGCAAACCAACCACAACTCGGTTGCTGTTGGTTGGTACTCGGGCATGATGCTAAGTACCTTGCCACTCAGTAGGTCGCTAGACATATCTAAGCTCGATTTGATAGCAAGTCCTTGACCAGAAACGCACCAATGGCGCACCAGATCGCCATCATTGGAGGCTCGATTACCATTTAACTTAACCTTATGGACTTCACCATCATAGGTAAACACCCATTCATCTTGAAGAATATCATGCAGTTGATAGAACAGGCCGTTATGTTCACTTAG
Source organism: Vibrio gallicus (assembly GCF_024346875.1). Classification (NCBI taxonomy): domain Bacteria; kingdom Pseudomonadati; phylum Pseudomonadota; class Gammaproteobacteria; order Vibrionales; family Vibrionaceae; genus Vibrio; species Vibrio gallicus. The sequence goes on along the minus strand of NZ_AP024872.1, from coordinate 21,850 downwards.
CTCAGATAAAGTTTCTGGGCAGCCTTTTTTATCTAGGTAAGCCGGACTTGCGCATAGCAGTCGCGGTACATTACAGATCTTGAAACCATACATATTGGCATCATTAGGAGACCCATAACGCAATGCCATATCCACAGAATCTCGATAAAAATCGATATTACTATCACTGATACTGCTTCTGAGCTTTACATTCGGATAGGATTCCAAAAAGCTATCTAGCCAAGGAGTAATGATATTACGCCCCAGATCTGATGACAGCGCAATACGAACTTCACCATCGAATATACCTTGGTCTTGTTTTACATTTTGCTTAGCCTGTTTCAGGATCAGCATCGCCTGTTCACATTGAGGTAGATAACGCTCGCCAGCGGACGATAGGCGTAATTGACGTGTGGTACGGACAAACAACTCAACACCTAACTCAGCCTCTACACGCTTCACCGCAGCACTGGCAGTAGCAGTTCGCATATCAAGATTAGTAGCGGCAGCAGTAATGCTTCGAAATTCCGCAACTTTTAATATGACCTCGAGATCTTGTAACAGCACGTTATCAATCCATATTTGAAAATAATAAGTTTAATGTAACGTGTAAATTGAATAATAGACAGCTGTATAGCACAGTTAATCCATACCTCTCGCGTCTAAAAAACAGTTCCACAAAAAAGCCCCCATAATCTGGAGGCTTAGTTTATCTATCCGGTATATACCGTCTCTTCTGGGTATTTAACTAAGGTCTTTTCTGGCCGCGCTAACATATACGCTAAGGTCAGGGGCCCGATACGGCCAATAATCATCACCACAACCATTATTAACTTTCCGGGTTCAGAAAGATGCGCCGTAAGGCCAGCACTCACCCCAACCGTAGCAAAGGCTGAAATAGTTTCAAACACAACTACCTCAAACGAGGCTTTCTCAGTCACCATCAAGGCAAACGTTGCAATAAATAAGATCAGAGAGCTCACCACGATTATCGCCAATGCACGAGTAACTATTTGATTACTCACCGCTCGCCTAAACAATACGATATGTTCTTTTTGGCGCAAGAAGCTCCACGTTGCCGCAGCCGCTACAACAAAGGTCGACACCTTGATGCCACCGCCGGTTGAGGTTGAACCTGCTCCGATAAGCATTAACAAAATCATGAACAGCATAGAAGCTGATGACATCGACGAAAGATCGATACTGTTGAATCCAGCGGTACGTGCAGTTGCAGATTGGAAGAAAGCCGCTAACCATTGCTGTGATTGTGAAAGAGATCCTAGAGTTGCGCCGTTATGACGCTCTAGAATCCAAAACATCAAGGTACCGATAATCAATAGTGTGGGGGTTGCAATTAGCATTATCTTGGTATGCAACTGAAGATGGCGGCGCTCTCCAGATATCCTATTGGTGACATCACCGATAACCGTAAAGCCCAACCCACCCATAATAAACAATCCAGCAAGGCAGAAGATGACTAATGGATCCCCTACATAACCAACCATGCTGTCAGAAAACAGAGAAAAACCTGCATTATTGAATGCCGAAATTGAGTGAAATAGCGCATAAAATAATCCAGTACTCCATCCCATCTCCGGCACCCATCGATAACTCAGAAGTACAAAACCGATAAACTCAGCAATTAGAGCAAAGTAAATGATACGCTTAACCAACTTACGCAAGTTAACTCGTCTATCTTGTCCTAACGCCTCTTTTGCCAATGCCTGCTGTTGTAGCGAAAGCCGCACTCCAAACATATACAGCAATACTGCAGAAAGCGTCATCTGTCCCAATCCGCCAATTTGCATCAGAAACATCAGCAGGATTTTGCCACTCAGCGTAAAGTGCTGCCCAGTATCAACCACCCCTAAGCCAGTTACACTGATGGCCGAGGTAGCAGTGAATAGTGCATCGGTAATCGATAGCCCAGATACTGAAAAAACAGGCAAAGTCAGTAGCACCGCACATGGCAGCAGTATAAGCAAGAAGGTCACCATGATGATGCGTGGCTCTTGACCCTTGCCGTTATTTTTTTCGTGCCCTATAGAATAAACACGGCTGTCATGGAAGCGAGGAATCATAACAATCTTAGTTTCTGTGCAAGTTCAATGTGAGGTCCGACTAAGATAATCACATCACCCGTTTCTAACGGCTTATCAAAGCTCGGTTGCGTGATAACTTCAGGGCCACGTTTGAGGGCAATAACCTTGGTATCTTCCAGTTTGCACACCGCAAAATCTTTTAACGACTTACCGAGTAAAGAAGAGCTAATCACTACCTCGGTCAACGCCAATCCGCTACCAAGCAAATGGAAATCCTTCACACGCTTATCTAGCATCTGACTGGCTATACGAACGCCCATTTCCTTCTCAGGCATAATGACGCGATCCGCGCCCACTTTTTGTAAGATCTTAGCGTGGAATTTATCGTTCGCCTTCACCCATACCGTTTTGCAGTGTGCCTCTTTGAGCACTAGAGTAGCTAGAATACTGGCGTTGATATCACTACCAATCGAAACCATAACCATATCGTATTCTTCGAGCTTGAGCTCTGCTACGGTATCCTCGTGAGTGCAATCAGCAACGATAGCCTCTGAAGCAAACTCCATAGCGCCTTTTACGTGCTCTTCGTTGATATCGATCGCCAACACCTGCGATCCAGCTTCAGCCAGCTCCTGACATACTGATCTACCGAATCTACCTAAACCAATTACGGCAAACTGCTTTTTGGCTGACTTCATCCATATTCTCCATTTGAACTTAATGTAACTGATTGAGTATAGGGCTATATTTTGATAACGAAATAATGAAATCTTAAAAGATATTTCTCAACAATGAATATCATTTAAGCAAGTAATCGCTGATTTACACTGTAAAGCGGACATATCTTAATAAGCCACAGCTCATGGATAATGATAAAATATCGGCTCAACTCTCCAAACTGCAGTATTTGACATGAAAGGACAAACCTTTACCGATAACGGACAGCACTTCGTTCCTCATTATTTTAGTCTTCCATTAGACTACCAAGACCCGAAATCCAAGCAGATCACCGTCTTTGCTCGTGAGGTAACGACAGCAGAGCACAACGCAGATACGCCGTGGCTGGTGTTCTTTCAAGGGGGACCAGGATTTCAATCGCCCCGCCCTACTTCTGATTTGGCTTGGCTAAATACTGCATTACGAAATTATAGAATACTTCTTTTAGATCAAAGAGGTACTGGATTTAGTAGCCCGATAAATCATCAAACTCTGGCTCATATGAATGCACAGCAGCAAGCTGACTATTTAAGCCTATTTAGAGCTGACAATATTATCCGTGATGCGGAAAAAATACGTGAACAGTTAAGCATAGACAAATGGGCAACCCTAGGCCAAAGCTTCGGCGGGTTTTGTACCCTTACCTACCTTTCTATGTTTCCGCAAAGCCTATTGCGTTCATATATTACCGGAGGCGTACCCTCTATATCTGCGCATCCTGACGAGGTATACAACGCAACCTTCAAGCGCACCAAGCAAAAAAACGAGGCTTTCTTCGAGCAATTCCCTAAAGCGCAGCAGATGTGTCAACAGATAGCTGATCACTTGATGACCCATGAAGAGTTTCTTCCAAATGGACAACGCTTTACCGTACAGCAGTTCCAACAGCTCGGGATCAATTTTGGTATGAGTGGTACTTTCTTGCCTACCTATTACCTACTTGAAAGCGCATTTATCGAGGTCGATGGTAAGCAAGTGCTTAACTATGCCTTCCTAAATGAAATGCTCGCTCAGCAAGGATTTCAAACCAACCCTATCTACGCCATCTTACACGAATCGATCTACTGCCAAGGATTTGCTTCACAATGGAGCGCTCATCGCGTTCGCCAGCAGTACCCAGAGTTCAACTATAAACCAGGCAATAGCTTCTACTTCACAGGAGAAATGGTCTTTCCGTGGATGTTTGAACAATATACCAACCTAAAGCCTCTTCAATCTGCCGCCGAAATACTAGCTAACAAAGCAGACTGGCCTGCACTTTATAATGCAGAGCTACTCGCACAGAACACAGTACCTGTGGCATGCGCTGTGTATGCGGATGATATGTTTGTTGAGATGGATTTGAGCCGCCAAACCCTTTCTCAGATACCAAATAGCCGCGCTTGGATAACCAATGAGTATGAGCACAATGGCTTGCGTGCCGATGGCAGTCGAATTCTAACTCGACTCACTTCCCTAACTGATGCCATTCAATCCAATCTCGATCAGGGTTAATAAGTCGCTGACTCGAGATCCTTCACTCTACACCCCAGCTACAGCTGGGGTGACTGGCGCAGACCCGCAACCTGTTTAACCGCTATCCGCGCAGTTGCCACCACAGTAAAGTCAGTAATCACTCCCCGTTTTTTCCTCTAAACCTTACATTCCATTATTTGTACTTATTTTGTTCATTCTTATTACATATCATGAACCTAGGTGATATTTGTTATGTTTAACACACAGGTAGAAAATGAAAAAACTATTAGTTACTGCTGTAGCGGCAGCGTCTCTCGCGTCTTCAATGGCATTTGCATCAGAAAGCCCAGTTATGTTTTCTTCTGTGAATCACTTCAATGCACCACATCAATCCGCAGTCAAAGGCGTACGTTTATCGGCGCTTCACGGTAAAGTAAACAGCGTTACAGGCCTTGATATCTCACTATTGGGTATGTCTGAAACTAACAATACTGTAGGTGTAAACTGGGGTATTTTTGGCGGTAATAAAGTCAATCAATCGATGACTGGAGCAAGCTTTGGTATTTTTAACTACAACAAAGGCCTGACGAAAGGTGTCAACGTTGGCGCTGTGAACCTCACCCACAATGTAAACGGTGTAAACCTTTCATTTGTCAACTTCTCTAAAGGGCAAACCCTTGTCGACCTTGGTGCGGTTAGTTTGTCAAATCAATCCGAAGTACAGGTTGGTATTTTCAACCACACCCACAATATTAAAGGTGTGCAAGTCGGTCTTATCAACTGTGCCGACAACGGCTTCTTGAAGTGCTTCCCAATCGTCAACTTCGCTCTATAAGCATACGTTTAGCTTTATTATAAATCCATCCTTCAATAGGGTGGATTGACTCATTATCAATCAATTTACGCATAAAAACCCACCAAACCAGCTAAAAATCCATCTATATGTCGCCAATTTAATGCACTTGGTTGCGGTAAATCACTTTCAGATTAGTGTCTAGTAGCTCACGAATACAATACTTAATAAACGATATTCATTGTTATTTACCTCCACTATCCATACCCTGAATTTGACTCCAGAACTAAGGTAAAAAAGACTATGAATCCCTATTCTAGCCGATTCGACACCCTTAGCTTGAGCCAGCAGGATTTGGCAAATAAGCGTAAACAATTTATGGATAGCTACCTTTTAGAAACGCCTGCCACTCGCTTTTTACACCCTGATGATTGGGACGTATTTTGTGAACGCCATTGTGAAATGGTCGGTATTGCTCAACCAAAGAGAGAAGAGTTCGCCAAGTGGTGCCTCGACTTTAAAATATGGCAAGGAGACTTGTTTGTATTAAGTGCTGTTTATCAAGATATACAGCAGAATGAGCTCATGCAGTAAACCCTAGGGCTGGATTAATTCCAGCCCTATTACTTTGTAATTGATAACAACCGATACTCCCCCCTTAGCTTCCTTTGTCGCAATGTAAAATAGCCTTAGTATTTCACTCTCTTATTCAATAAATTATCCGCGCAGATTATTTTAACTAAGTATTAAAAACACCAACCACAAGAAACCCAATGCATATGACTAGTAATATTTATCCTAACCACTAGGGATAAAATTCATAAAGTCACAGCTAATATTGATTAATGACAATTTCAAACCATAACTATTCACTTACAATCAATATAGCCAAAGTTGATATTACTAAATTTAGATAAAATAATGATGAACCTGAAGAAATCCAAAATACTGCTGAAGTTCAGCACGCTGGTCGCCATATCGTACATCGTATTGATTGTATCTTTTTCACAATCTCAACATGACAAACTCAAGCAATCTAAGTCGATTGAAGAGAGCCTAGAGCTAAATAACTACATCACATCAATATCTTATGTAATCAGTGAGCTAAAATCATCATTAATTGAATCGGCAATTGAAAACAGTGTTAATGACTCACATTCAGCTATAAATAATAATGGTAAATCAGGTGAGGCTGGTGAATATGTCATTTCACCTTCATCTTTTGATACAGTCACCATGCAAGATATCTATGGTAATAGGATAAGTAGTAATAGTTTTAATAAAGCCGACTTTTCACTCAACAACAATGACATCAAAGATAAAATAACATTCAGCTTTGATAATAACTCACTTAAGCTATCGCTCCCTATAATATTTAAAGATAACCATACTGTATACTGGGTCGGAAATATTAGCGCCGACAAATTAAATGAAATAACAACAAATATAGATACTCAAATTCATCTAGACGGCCAGATATACTTTAACGTAAATAACAATAAGGTAGTACTTTATAACACAGGATATTCAAAAGAAAGTCTGTATTATAATTCATTGGTACAAGGCACACCTTTCCATATACATGCACTCATCAATAAAAAACAAAGTGATTACTTTGTAAATCCAGATTTTACAGTGTGGATAATATATTTATTTTTCATTCCTATTGCTTTATTTTTAATATACAGCTTATATCAATATAAAGTTTTCTTATCTCAAGAAACCAAATTTAAAGAAATAATAAAGGTTAATAAAAACCTTGAATCAGAAATCAGCTCTCGCAATGAAATCGAGAACAAATTAACAAAACAAGCAAATTATGATGACTTAACCAACCTTCCAAATCGAAAGTATGCGATTAGTTTGTTTGAATCCGCTATTGAAGAGTGTCAAGCCACCAGCGAAAAGCTACTTGCCATGTTTATTGATTTAGACAACTTTAAAGGTATCAACGATATTCGAGGGCATTTAGTCGGTGATGAGCTACTCAAACAGGTGTCAACGAGGCTCAAGTCCGTAGTCGGAGAGAGTGCGAGTGTAGCACGACTCAGTGGCGATGAGTTTTTGGTGCTATTGCCTAAAATAAAAGATGATTCAAATGCTATTTTAGAAAATATAAAAACAGCCTTCAACAAAGCATTTCTAATCAACAACGAATATCTATATATCTCAGCCAGTATGGGTATCTCTCGCTATCCTGAAGACGGTGACAATGCAACTCTACTTCTAAATCGCGCAGATATGGCCATGTATCGTACCAAAAACACCGGTCGTAATGGGTATAATTACTTTGATACTAGTCTAGAGAAAATAAACAAACGAAATATTGAAATTGATATGAAGATGCGTAAAGCCATTATCAATAAAGATTTGGAGGTTTACTATCAGCCAATTATCGATATTTCATCTGGGAAAATAATTAGTGCCGAAGCACTACTTAGGTGGAATGACGATGAGTTAGGCTTTATATCACCATCTGAATTTATACCGATTGCTGAAAAAAATGGCATGATAATGAATGTGGGTGAGTTTGTGCTATTAGAAGCATGTAAAAAAGCCCGTGAATGGCATGAGATTAACCCTATTATTATCAATGTAAACTTTTCTTCAATACAGTTTAGAAATACAGATATTCTACTGCGTATGATTAATGATGTTTTACACTCCACCGCATTAGACCCTAAGTATCTAAACATGGAAATAACTGAAACTGTGCTGATCGACTCTAATGGTGATGTCCTTGAAACCCTAAACAACCTAAAGCGATTGGGCGTTGGGCTATCTTTGGATGACTTTGGTACCGGATACTCAACCCTTAGCTATCTACAAAAATTTCCATTTGATAAACTAAAAATCGATCGCAGCTTCTTTACCAATTTAGAGCAAGACATACAGTCACAAACTCTGGTAAACGCGGTCCTAGCAATGGCAAAATCTTTAGGTTTAGCTGTTGTAGCTGAAGGGGTTGAGGATAAATGGACTGCCGACTATCTATCCGACAGAGAGTGTCACTACGCGCAAGGCTACTACTACAGTAAACCGGTAGATGCGGATCTATTTACCCAATACCTGCTAAAGAAGCATATCTAACCGCCGCTTTTGTGAATCGACAGCCCCTTTCGTTGTAGCGTTGGGGGCCTTATTCCCTCATTTTCATTTATACAGTAATATCTGTGAGTCTAGGCTAATTGATGAGCGCGGCCTTTAAATCGGCGTAATACCAGCATGATGCCTCCCCACAGTACACTTTGTCCTAGCATCAAAAAATACGCTTGCAAAACCTGCTCAAACTCCCCTCCCATTTGATTTAATCGCAAAAATCCTTGTATTGCAGGAGTACTTGGAAATAGGTTCGATAGCCAGATCATCGGCTGAGGAAGGCTTTCTAAAGGCCAGATAAAGCCTGCGCTGAACACCAAGGGCATAGAGCTCATCAGAACAACCACTGTGACCCACTCTCTGCGCGGCACCCACAGTCCGAGGCAAACCCCGAGTAGACAAGCACTCAACAGGAAAGGTATCGCAAATAACAATAACTGGAATAGCTGTGCATGGGTCTCGATTCCATACAAATGAAAGCTCCATCCAAAGTAGTACCCCATTAAAATCAGATAGATAGCAATAAACAGCGTCACTCTAACTAGCAATTGTTTAGGGCTATGTCGCGCTTTATCGCTCGCTCCAACCACGCCAATACCAATGATCAGGGTCTGTTGTAGAATTAGCACGAACACAGCCGGCACTACATAATTGATATACCCCATACTGGCGTTGAAAACCGGCTTAATATTGGTATCTATCGAGTGGTAATGGCTTTGTGCGCTAACACTCGGCTCCCCATCCATAATTAGACGAGCAACCTTCGCCTGTGCGGCTATAGTACCCCCAGCTCTCGCCAGTCCTTCAACAATAGTGCCGTATACTAAAAAGTACGATGCATCTCCTGCATAGGCTAAGGTTGGTGATTTACCTAGTAATAGGTCTTTATAGAAGTGCTCAGGAATGACCAAGACCCCACTCACCGTGCCATCCAAAAACTGCTGTTTTGCTTGCTCTATAGAGTGCGCTCGCCGCGCAATACTGACTTGAGGCGTCGCATCAACCATGCGTTCCAAATCATAGCTCAGCTTACTGTTATCAAGGTTTACGATAGTAACCTTTTGCTCTAATGGCGTTTGCTTTGCATAAGGTAATGGGTACAGCAGCGAATAAAATAGTACCCCGCCAAATACCGTTAACATCACTACGGGATTGCAGATTATAGCCTTAATTTCAGCATATAGAACATCTCGCCAACTCATACAGCCCCCAGCTTTTTGGGAATAATTCTAGATAGTAGAATCACCACTACTAGATAGCCAAGCATTGGCATAAGGTGCGCCAACGAGCTTATCGCATCCGCTCCGTATGAAACCTGACTAATCTGCAATTCTATATAGTGGCTAATTGGCAATAGGCTTCGCCAGATCAGTGCCAAGCTGTTCATATCAGTAGTTGGGAATGTTACTCCCATAAAGGCAAAACTTGGGGCAGTCAGAGCGGCTGCCAGACTCATAGATCTGGCGGCATCCAAGGTGATAAAAAAGAATAATGAAGCCATCAGCATACACGCGCATACCGCAGCCATTTGCCCAATGATTAGCACCACAAAACTGCCATGCATTGGCCAGCCTAGCACGCCATACATCCACATTAAAAATACCGCTCCTTGCCCAACAAACAGCGGCCAGTAACAAGCCAATACTGCAAACAGTCGCCTAACGCAGAACCCTTGCGCAAAGCTGCCTGTTCGTTGGTGCATAGCCAACAATAAGATGGTTGCAGCAAAAATACTGATCTGCCAGATAGCTGGCACTATTGCGGAGACTAAAAATTGAGAATAGTTGCTGTTGTGATTAAACAAAGGGGTTATCTGAGTCTGTACGGCGACCGATTGCCCCAGTGCGCTCATTGTGGTTGCATTACCTCTCGAAAGCTTCTTTACCACCTCTATTTGAGCATCAAAGGTTCCCAAGGCGCGCAACATCGCGGCATTAATCAGTTTGCCCACTAAAATAAACTGGCTGTTGTATAACACCGATACCTGGGGCGGGCTTGAAAAAAAGATGTCCCGATCGAAATTAAGCGGCACGGATACATAAGCATAGATATCTCCGGCTTTTAAAGCCGCTGCTGCATCCGGCTCACTTAGGTAGTGAGCACTCACATTTAAGGTGTCGGTAGCATCAATAAAGCGCACTAACTCAGCTGACATTACACTCGACTGATGATCAACCACTCCCACAGGCAACTCACGAGCGATACCACTAGAAAATATCCACCAGATCAGCGTAACCACTAATATAGGCATCCAAGTTAAGGCGGCAATCAACCATTTATCTTGCCAAGCCCTACGCCATTCACTAACCAAAGCATTCATCATCGCTTACTCAGTTGCATCCACAGTAACCGCGACACTCATTCCAACCTTATACTCACCGTTATTTTGCATTGGTCTGGCTTCTACCTCAAAGGTACGCAGGTCAAATCCTTGACTGCTATCTGTAGCACGCCACGTGGCAAAATCTCCCATTACCGCTTGATGTGTCACCTGAAACTCCACCATTTTATCTAATGCCGGCACAAAGGCTTTAAATTGGCTATCTTTGACAAAATACTTCAATAGATCTTCTCTAACATTAAATACCGCCCATACATCTGCGATGTCAGTCAGCGTCACTACTGGAAAACCTTGTGGCGCAAGCTCTCCACTATGTAACAGCACCTGTGATACTTCGCCATCAAACCAACTTGTTATCTGGGTATCCGCTGCATATGCTTCAACCTCAGCAACCGCTCCCGCAGCCATACGTACTTTTTCATTAGCGGCTTTCTTGGTTTCTTCACGCACCCCTTCTTGAGCCATCAAATACATCTGATATGCCGCACTCTGGGTATACTTAGCTGCTTGCCACTGGGTAAAGGCTTCGTCTCGTTTTTGTTCGGCTACGACACCATCTTTATATAGGCTATCTACACGACCAAAGGTTTTCTGCATCAAACTAGCCGCAGCTTGCGCCTTTTTCCATTGATCGCGGGCGGCAGATATTTGCTGATCACGTGCTCCTTTCTCTGCCTCTTGCGCAAGAGCTCCGGCCGCCTCTTGGCCGGCTTTCGCCTGTTCCAACTTGGCATCAATCTCGGGACTATATAGGGTAAATATAAGGTCACCTTTGCTAACCACATCTCCCTTTTTCACCTCGATACTATCGATACGCCCAGCCACCTTTGAAGATATGCTGTATTGCTGAGCTGTGATCTGACCGTGTACTCGAATCGGCTTTGGCTTATAAGCTTGATAAACCCCATAGCCGATAAGCGCAATTACGGCTGCAATAGCAACGATAAACGGCAGTGCTGTTGATCTTTTATTACCCATCTATCGTTACTCCTGATTGCACGACTTGTCGACTTTCATATTGCTTGAAGGTATTCATTTTGCTACTTAGAGCGAGAAGTTTATTTAATGAAATCAAATAATTAAACTCAGCCACATATTGCTGAGTACGAATGCTCGCTAAATAGAGCTCAGCGTCCACGACCGCCAGAGAATTTGATAGCCCTTGGCTAAACGCTTTTTTGCGTAGGCGAAGGTTCTCTTGCGCCAACTCAATACTCGGCTCAAGCCCCTCAACCTCTTCACGTGATTGCTGCGCCTCGAGGTACGTTTTTTGTACCAATACCGAAAGGTCTTGCTTGGCTTGAGCTCTAAGGTGAGAAATCTGTAAAACAGCGCTATGCGCCGCCTCTAGGTTACTTGAACGGCCACTATTTTCGATAAGCGGCACATTGACTCCAATACCAACAAACCAGTCTGGTTTAAGTTGAGCGGCAAGGGAGTCATCCTCATACAGGCTATAATCACCATACAGATACACATCTGGGTAGTACTTCCCCTTCTCAATCTTGGTCAGCCCCTTAGCTTGCTGCTCTTTCGCATCTAAAATCGATAAGCCGGGGTAACTCGATAGGGTTTCATCGGTAAATGCCTGTAATGGTGGCAAACTTTTGTTAGTAAAGAGATTTGTTGAAGGGCTTACGGATTGTGACTGATTCAGGATCTGAGTCAGGGCGCTGGTGGCTATCTCAAGGTCACGCTGCGCCTTTTTTCTATCTACTACTGCTTTGGCTAGAGACGCATCCGCTTGTAGTCGCTCTACGCGCGCAATCTGTCCTTGTTGCTGGAGTTTTTCTGCAAACTCAGCATGTTGCTGCAGCCCATTTTCCACCGCTATATAGGTTTGTAGAACCTGCTTAGACAGCACCACACCAAAATAATACTTGGTTAAGTCTTCATATTTCGCTTGGCGGTCCATATCCAATTGCGCTCGCGCTTCATCCGTTTGCGCCTCAGCTATCGATTGAGCCGATATGATCTTTCCGCCAGTAAAGATGGGCCATATTGCTCGTATAGAAGAGGTAAATACATCCTTTTCAGCGATAGTCGATACAATATTGCCTAGGATGGGAGCTAATACAGGTGGCGCTGAGTTACCAGTACTGCCCACAATCTGGTTGCCATCTAAGGTGATATCATCATCAAGTCGAGTGTAATTAGCACTAAGCGTGACTGAGGGCAGATTCAAGCTCTTTTTCGCTGATTGTAGGTTTTGATAGCGAGATACATTAGCTTGACTGGCCGCAAGGCCGTTATTTCCCATCTGCAACATCGACCACGCTTGCGTAAAACTAACCGGCTGCGCACTTACTGGTAGTGCAATAGCAAAACAGCACACCGACACTAAATTTTTGATGTTCAATACTAAGTCATCCATAAACTCACTCATACTTAGAGTATATACTCTAAATGTGGTATTGATGCGTTTTCATATAGTTATCTGTGATGTTAAACATATGATTAAATAGAAATTTTGACTAATTCCCAACTCCTTACCATTCTTAATCTAGTACAAAGGAGTAGTAGTAAATGAAAAAATTTTTAGTTGGGGCTCTGCTTTCAATTGTGGCTGGTTGTGCAACCTACACGGGGCTTAATTTTGATGAACTATTTGGTGAAGAACGAGTACAACAGCGCATCATCTCCCATGATTTAGCTCAAGCCCACTATTTTGAAGATCAGGTAAAACCTGTACTAGATAAACGCTGCGTGGTGTGTCATGCCTGCTATGATGCGCCATGCCAGCTTAAGCTAACCTCTGCTGAGGGAATAGACAGAGGTTCAAGTAAGCACTTGGTATATCAAGGGGCTAGACTGACTGCAACCAAGCCTACTCGCCTGTATGAAGATGCTACTGATACCCAGCAGTGGCGTGAACACGGATTTTTTCCAGTACTCAATGAGCGCCTTCAAAGAGCTGATGCCAATATTGAATCTGGCGTTATGGCGCAACTTTTAATACAAAAACAGCGTCATCCATTACCCAATGATACTCAATTAGATGACGACGACTTCGACTTTAGTTTAGATAGAAGCTTCTATTGCCCAACCTCAAATACAGTACAAGCCTATGTAGAAGAAAACCCATTGTGGGGTATGCCTTATGGTCTACCTGCGCTAGCCAATAAAGAACAACAAATCCTATTAGGGTGGTTACGACAAGGCGCGAGTATGTCGACCCAAGTACCACTAAGTAAACCACTAATGGAACGTATCTCCCACTGGGAAAATTACTTCAATCATGACTCGCTCAAGCGTCAGATAACCAGTCGTTATATCTTTGAGCATCTGTTTCTTTCACACTTCTATTTTTCAGATCTTGATGAGAAGACATTCTTCAGCCTAGTAAGATCATCTACCCCACCTGGTGAACCAGTACAACGTATAGCAACACGTCGACCATATGATGATCCTGGCGTGGAAAGAGTCTATTACCGCCTTATTCCTGAGCGTGAAACGATTGTTGATAAAACCCATATGCCATTTGCACTCAATAATCAGCGAATGAACAATTGGCTAGCTTGGTTTGAACAAGAGAAATACGAGGTCAAATCCCTTCCAAGCTATACATTACATGTGGCATCTAATCCAATCTTAGCGTTTGCTGATATTCCCGTTAAATCTCGCTATAAATTTCTATTAGATGAGGCGCAAAATACAATTATGGCCTTTATCAAGGGACCGGTTTGTCGGGGTCAATTGGCGCTTAATGTTATTAACGACCATTTTTGGGTTTTCTTTACCGACCCAGAACTATCAAGCAATTCGGAAGCGGATCAATTCTTTAGAGGGCAGGCAGAAAATATGCGCTTACCGAGCGAGCTTGATAGCAATACCACACCACTACTAAATTGGATCGCTTTCTCAAAAAGTCAGTCTAAATTCATGAGTGAAAAGATGAACTTCATGAATAATCACTTTAAAGATGACGTACATCTAAATCTAGATATGATCTGGGATGGTGATGGCGTGAATGACAACGCCGCCCTCACAATATTTAGGCATTTTGATAGTGCCTCCGTTGCCAAAGGATTAGTTGGAAACCAACCGAAAACCGCTTGGGTTATTGATTATTCACTGCTAGAACGCATTCATTATCTATTGGTAGCGGGCTTTGATATCTACGGAAACTTTGGGCATCAACTGATAACCCGCATGTATATGGACCTATTACGTATTGAGGGAGAAACCAACTTCATTGCCTTTCTTCCTAAGGCGTCTCGACATCAAACACTTTCTAGTTGGTATGAGGGGCAATCTATTGAGTTTAGTGATTTCCTGACCCGCAACGCCAAACCATTTGACCAAGAAAGCGGTATCACCTATCGCTCAGATAATCCCAAAGAGGAGCTATTAACCCTGCTTACTGAACGTGTAGCTCCAGTACTCAATACGCGTTATGACATAGTAGATACGCCCCTTACACGTAGCAATGAACTGCTATTGGCTGAGATAAATGAGCTAGTAGGTGGCGGAATAGAGCAGTTTCCACAGATGCTGCTCATCAATATCGAAGCTGATAGTGGTGAACAGCACATTTTCACCCTATTACATAATAACGCCCACACCAATATCTCTAGTTTATTTAATGAAGAAGACAACCGCGTACCGGAAAAGGATCGCTTAACTTTAGTTAACGGGGTTTTAGGAAGTTATCCAGCGGCATTCTTGTCTCTACAAGAGCGTGAGATACCAGAATTAATACAAAGGATGCGTGAGCTCGATGACGACGATGACTATGAAGAGCTACTCGATAGATTTGCCATCCGACGCACCGACGTTAGATTCTGGCCATTTAGCGACAAGCTGCACGCATGGTATAAAAAAGACCAGCCGATAGAATACGGTTTATTGGATTACAACCGCTTTGGGAATAGATGAGTGGTTCGTAGTTAACGGTAAACAGCTAAAACAACAGGCTCCCCCGCGTAGGCGGGGATCTGTAGACGCTCGCTCTCAAGCAAAGCACATCGCTCAAAGCAAACACCCGAGCAACCACAGATGCCGGCTCAAAACACCACCGGCATGACGAGGTTGAGTGCGGCGCTACATCGACTCATCGAAGCACCAATTCACCGCCACACCGATTCCGTCTCTCACGTCTTCCCCGCGCAGGCGGGGATCTGTAAGCACTCGGGCTCAAGCAAAGCACATCGCTCAAAACAACCACCAAGTAACCACTGATGCCGGCTCAAAACACCACCGGCATGACGCTGTTGAGCGTGGCGATACATAGACTCACCGCCACACCGATACACCGATTCACCGCCACATCGACTCCTGCCCCCACGTCTTCCCCGCGAAGGCGGGGATCTGTAAACACTCGGGCTCAAGCAAAGCACATCGCTCAAAACAACCACCAAGTAACCACTGATGCCGGCTTAAAACACCACCGGCATGACGCTGTTGAGCGTGGCGCTACATCGACTCATCGATACACCAATTCACCGCCACATCAACTCCACCCCCACGTCTTCCCCGCGCAAGCGGGGATCTGTAAGCACTCGGTCTCAAGCAAAGCACATCGCTCAAAGCAAACACCCGAGCAACCACAGATGCCGGCTTAAAACACCACCGGCATGACGAGGTTGAGAGTGGCGCTACATCGACTCCGACCCTTCACGTCTTCCCCGCGCAGGCGGGGATCTGTAGACACTCGGTCTCAAGCAAAGCACATCGACCAATACAAACACTGAGCAATCACAGATGCCGGCTTAAAACACTACCGGCATGACGCTGTTGAGTATGGCGCTACATCGAAACATCGATTCACCGCCCCCACCCCTACGCCGTCTTACGACTTTTCTTTACTGTCGCTTCTTTTTCGTTTAACTCTACAATCTGCTCTTTGATTGCATCTTTAATATCACCGATAAACTTCCCACCGCGTTCAATACTTAGGTCATCGGTAAAAATGGTGCCCTGAACTCGTCCGTTTTCAAGGATTTCGAGTGAATTCGCGTGCACAGTGCCTTCGACGACGCCGTTCACAATAAGCTTACCTGCGAATACATCTCCCACAACACGCCCAGTTTGGCTAATTATAAGGGATTGCTCTACCGTCACATGGCCTACAACTGTACCGTCAACATGCATATCACTCTCTAACTTGAGCTGTCCTTCAATTTGACAACCGCTTGCGATGAGAGTTGTAGCTGATTGCTTGCTCGATTTTCTATCTTTTTGACCAAAGAGTCCCATCTAACGCCTCGTTCTTTTTCAAATAATGATTCAAAGTTATCAGCACTCCAGTTATGGAATGCCATAGGATCGAGAGCGCGCCCCACAAAGCGTATCTCGTAATGTAGATGTGGTCCTGTTGATATGCCGGTATTACCGGAATAAGCAATTAACTGGCCTTTTTCAACAAACTCTCCCTGCTTCACCTTAAACTTTTGCAAATGAGAATAAGAGCTTGAAAACCCATAGGAATGCTGCAATCTCAAAAAGTTTCCAGATCCGGTTTTACTGGATCTTGTTACCTCAACTACCCCGTCAGCAGGTGCATAAATTGGTGCACCAACATTAACTGCGTAGTCCATACCTCGGTGCATGGTTTTACGACCCGTTACTGGGTGAGTTCGATAGCCAAATTTAGATGAAACACGAACTGCGCCAACCGGAGAGCCATTAGGGATATTATTTAACATATATAGACGTACCGATGAGGTAAGCATCGCTGTGTCTATCCGTCGTTCAATCTCACCATCAGTCTCAGCAACACCCAATACTGTTTCAAGGTCACCAAGACGATCTGAAACCTTCTGCAAGCGCTCCTCACGATTGGTTAGGTCATTTTCTAGATCATGTTTAAGATCTTGCAGTTGCTTCACCTCTTCAGTGAGTTCTGTAGACCGACTTTCAAATTCAGACTGCTTTAAAAGGGCAACATCTACCTCATTGTTGAGATAGTAGATTAGCCCTGCCGCAGTAATAACCAAGGCTAACGATAGATAACCAATGCCTTTTAAGCATTTTTGCAACCATTTCCCTAGCTGATAATGACGTGTTCCCTCGATGGTAGACACGGTGACGATGACGTGCTCTTTCATTGACCTAACCATACGATTAAAAAATAGACAGTCGGATTGTACTTAAATCCCTTTAAGAGGCAAGTTTGATGAAAAAACAAGCAATAGTTATATGTGTGGTTAATAACGCGTTGATTATGCTTAATTTCAACAAAGCCATACATCTAGGTTATGGATTCTAACCACTTCCTATAGGTATTTCATAAACTTAGGCAAGAACAAAGACATAGGTAACAAATTGCACACAATACTATTGACTAGCATTGAGTCTTATACTTTTGCCTTTTTACGCCAAAAATAATTATAGGAATTGACAGGTATGTAAGGATGTAGCGAATAATAAAGAGGAATCCTCGAATTCACTCTCCGAGGATTATAATTGAAGTGCAGGCTTACCGAATATCTTAAATGCTCAAGATTCTGCTTTTTGACGGATGGCTTTAATCAAAACAGAGGTATCCATTCTACCTAGTCCATCGCTTGATAATGCCTGGTAGGCATCATAGCTATCTTGAGTTAAAGGAAGCTTTAATTGATGACGCTGTGCTTCATCCAAGCAAAAACCTAGGTCTTTGATCATCCAATCGATGGCAAACCCAAAATCAAATTTATCTTGCGCCATTGTCTCAGCACGATTTTCCATCTGCCAGGAGCCGGCTGCACCAAACTTCAGGCAATCAACCACTGTTTTAATATCTAAACCAGATTTCTCTGCAAGTAGCAGGCCTTCAGAGAGGCCGCTCAATGCGCCAGCAATACAGATCTGATTGACCATTTTCGCTCTTTGACCTTGTCCTGCCTCTCCCATAAGTACGCTTGATTTGGCGTAGGCGTCAAAAACAGGCTGCATAGCATCAAAGTCTTGTGTTGAACCACCAGTCATTACCGTGAGCACACCATTTTCAGCCCCCGCTTGACCGCCAGACACAGGCGCATCCATAAAGCGAATCCCAGCTTGTTTAGCCGCGCTAAAAATTTCTTCCGCTAAAGTGGCTGATGTGGTGGTGTGATCAATAAGAATCGCTCCCGCTTTCATATTCGCAAGCGCACCATCATCAGCGGTAACGACACTGCGTACATCATCGTCGTTACCAACACACACCAGCACCACATCTGATCCTTCAACAGCTTGAGCAACAGTTTCTACAGCAACACCTGGATACTCTTGAGCCCATTGCAACGCTTTTTGATGAGTACGGTTGTACACCTTTACATCAAAGCCAGCTTTAGTGAGATGACCCGCCATTGGGTACCCCATGACCCCCAATCCTAGAAAACTTACTTGCATCTGTTACTCCTATTTATTAGTCCATTATCTGTTCAGAATAGCACGCTAGTTATGACACAAAACTTTCTATTTTGAAAAGAATGATTACTATCCTTTATCCAAAAATAGAACAAAAAAAACCGAGCGTTTATACGCTCGGTTCTAATATAAGTCAGTAGTGAATCTTACAATTCAGCGTTGTGATAAACCTGCTGAACATCATCACAATCATCCAAAAGGTCTTGGAACTTCTGGAATTTTTCAGCGTCATCGCCCGTTATCGGGGTTTGAGTTTGAGGTACGAAGGTGATCTCTTCTACATCCAAGGTTAACTCAGGGAATGCAGCGATTAGAGCAGTCTTGGTTTTAAAGAATTCAGTATGTGGCGCAAATACGGTTACAACGCCGTCTTCTACTTCAACGTCTGTTACATCCACATCTTCCATCATAAGCGCTTCAAGAATCACTTCGTCATCGTCACCCTTAAACTGGAATACCGCTTGGTGATCAAACATGTGAGAAACAGAGCCTTCAACACCAATCTTAGCCCCTACTTTAACAAAGCATTGACGTACATCTTGGAAGGTACGGTTGCCGTTATCCGTTAGGCAGTCAACGATAACGCTAGTACCACCTGGGCCAAAGCCTTCATAACGAGCAGGTTGGTAATCTTCACCACCACCGCCAGTTGCTTTATCGATCGCTTTATCGATAACGTGTGCTGGAACTTGGTCTTTTTTCGCTTTTGCGATCAAATGTTTTAAAGACAAGTTCATGTCTGGATCAGAACCACCGTTCTTAGCACACATGTAAATTTCTTTACCGTATTTAGAATAAACTTTAATTTTTGCGCCGGCAGTTTTGGCCATTGAGGCCTTGCGCACTTCAAAACTTCTTCCCATTGGGATCTACTCTCTAAATTCTATTAATCAAAGATTGATTCGCCATAAGACGACGTTACCTTACAATCCCATAATCTGTCGATATTTTTCAACAGACTCATTAAACCACTCAAGATGCTGCTCTGAGGATAATTTAGCTCGTTGCTCATTTATTTCCAGTTCAGTGCCTTGCGAGTGCTTTACCTTCCAAACTAAGTAAGATGCTTGTTTGTCTAGTTCAACTCGGTACTTTTCCTCTGCAGGAAGTGTAGAAAGGTTTATCGACATGAAGGATTATATGTAAAAAAATCAGTGCGGGTAATATAGCACATTTCGATAGGATTCAAAAATTGCAGTTTACAGTGTAAATCTAGCTATAAAAGGGCAGCGAAAACACCGCCCATCTAACGTAGTAAGCAGAAACTAATGAAGCAAACCAAGCTCTCTTGCCTCTTCAAGGGTTAAACCACTTTCTCTAATTTCACGCATTTGCTCTATACGGCGACGAGCTTCCGCAGATTTTAATTGTTTGTTCGTCGTTGGTGCTGGCATCGCGTTCAATTCATCCCACGAACCCGCAAGATCTTTCATATCTTCTCGGCTTATAGAATTAATAGACATAACTTGCTCCAAATATAATAAACTTTTATAAAACAATTATTTAACGTTAAATTTCACAATATTACATACAGAGAAGAGCCGATAGAATCCTTCTATAAGTACCCCCTCTCGATAGACGTATAGATACCAATCAAATAGCAATGTGTTAAGGAGTTTAAAAGCAATTTGTGACTTAGGTTAGCCTTGTACAAATCTTTATGTGGATTAGATCATCAATTGGTCACAAAAGCACCGTTTCTGGCATAAACTTATATGAGATTCGAACCGAGAGAAGCATGTGACAACACTTGTATATTGGCAACAACAGGTATCAAAATGGCATAGCAACGGGAAGCATGATCAAGTACAAACCCTAGCCAAGTTAATACACAACGCCCCTGACGATATTTGGGGGCCGGAGCTATCTATTGAACAAAGTAAGGCCTTGGGCTGCTGGTTAGATAGCTGCGCACGCATGTATAAACATCATTTGGGCTTGGCAGAAGAACAGCTCGCCTATCAATATCTGTGTTTAGCTCAAGCTAAACTGCAAAATGTAGTTGGACGAGCTGAGGTCGATCAAAACATACGAATGTGTTGTAGTCGCAAACTAGAAAATGTCACTGTTTTAATCATCCAATTTTGCAAACATCGCCGAGATCCATTTTGGCAACAGCAAATGAGATCACATATCGAGGGCCATATTAAGTTTATGACCGCTTATCCGCTAAACGATCCCCCTATTCCGAGCTTAAAGCCTTGTCAAAGCTCGAAACCATCCTCCAAATGAGAGTATGGTGTTCATTACAATAACGGAACTATGATCAAGAGCCGGACGCTATTTCTCTCAATACGCGAATCACGCTCTCATCAAAGTGTCCTTCGAAGATCTGACGACATACCTTACGACGCACAGCAAGACCTAAGATCAACCTCTCTATTGAGAGCTGGGTGCCGGTTGTTTGCTGGTTATACAACTCAATCGTGTGACTTAATATTTCATAGCTCACAACGCTGTCACCAACTTTAAGCCAATCAAGCTTCTGTATAAGCTCCTGACACTCTTCCTGTATTGATGAAGGTGAGTGTCCTGTCATTGCTGATAAAGCCGTTATACTTCTTTCTAGCGCCTCTGGAGAGGTGTATTTGGTAAGGCTGATGGTCAGCTCTTCTGCATTTATCTCCACTAGGTGCTTTCTGAGCTTCACTCTGCGTCCAAGATTTCCCTTAGGGGAGCTCTTTTTACGCTGAATAGGCTCAAATTCACCATCAATGATTTCAGCAAGCTCTTCAAGCTTCTGTTTGGACACCATTTCGTGCCTAAGAGGATTGGGCAGTGTAGGAGCCATGTTACGTTTACCCGCGTTGGTAGTGCGCGCTCTAGAGTATTTGAGTACCTCTTCCGCATTACACTTGATATCAACCTGGTAGTCTTTAAGTTTATCGCTGGGTTCAAGGGCAGTTAATGTGAGGTGGTAACCCCATAGATTGACCGCAAACAATTCGTCATCGCCCTTCCCTTTGGACAGCTTTTTAAGCTCCCGTAAAAGATCCATCGAAAAACGTCGCCATTCAATATTACGAGCCAGTTTCTGGTTAAGCTCAGTAAGTAACATACTGTCGCTCATTCGACGCGACATACGGGTTC